>CBDVDA010000097.1:0-13656 GCA_965372635.1 uncultured bacterium
CATGCTTGGGATCTGTGCGGGGGGTGCCGGGTAACCGGCATTCCTACCGTGTACTGTCTATTGCCTTTTCAAAAACACAGGCCCCCCACCGCGCTACTTAACCACTTTCAATCGCCCCCCTCCCCCTCCTTTCACCCCCTCCACAAATCTGCTAAACTCCATTTATGGAAAGAAAAGACCACATCCCTCCGGCACACCTCGACATACTGACACCCCTTTATGACCTGGGCTGCGGCCTCATCGGTCTCGGTGAGCGGTTCAGGCGGGATATCATCGGCCAGATGGATATGAAAGGGGATGAAACCATTCTCGATGCAGGGTGCGGAACGGGGGCCCTCCTTAGGGTACTCAAGGGGCTCTACCCCGGCATCGATGCAATGGGGCTTGATCCTGACGGGCCTGCACTCCGCATCGCACGCGCCAAGTCGAGCGGGAAAGGCCTGGAGATACAATGGCTGAGAGGTTTCATGTCGGATATCCCCCTTGCCGATGACTCCATCGATCTGGTTGCCTCGACCCTTGCCTTCCACCATGTGGGAGAGGCTGACAAGGCGTCGTCACTTAAGGAATGCCTCCGTATTCTTAGGCCCGGAGGGAGACTCTTTCTGCTTGATATGGCGCCCGACGATTCAACCTCTACCGGCAAGCTCTATTTCAGGGCGATCCATCCCTTTGAACCTGTCTGTACAACAGGCGAGCTTGTTAAAATGGTGAAGGGGGCGGGGTTTTCAGAGGTGCGTCTTGTGCGGCGCTACCGCTATGCGATAAAGGCGATCGAAGGGACGAAAGGGTTGGCAGGGTGAGAGAAGCCTACTTAACCACCTTCAACCGCCCCCGCCCTTTCTTCTTCTCGTCTTCCTTCGCCTCAGGCGGCCCCGCCACCTTTTCCCGCTCCCAGTAAAAAGCCATAGTCGCCCCCTCGACGCCGCTCACCGCACGCCAGGGGATATGGACATCGTAATGATACCGGTTGATAGATAAGGAAGCGTCGATCCCCGCATCGGAAAGCCTGAGCTTTGGCGTCGCCTTCCTCCCCATGACAAGCCGCTGTACTCCCGTTAGCGGAAGGCCCAGCCCCTCCGGATAGAGAGTGACAAAAAAGGCCCCCTCTTCCTCCAGAAGTGCCTCGGCAACACTCTTCATTATCTGGTCTGCTCTCTCCATAAATATAACCAGATTTATAGCAAAGAGGGCGGCGACTTGCAAGCCTTTTGCAGCACCGGGCAAAACCTCTTCCTGGAAAGCATCGATTTTTTCTTTACAACGCCCGGGTGATATGGTTATATTCTTTATTTGGGGTAAAATTATGGATAAAAAAGATCTCGAATATTTCAGGGGGTTACTGAACCATCAGTTGGCGGAGTTGCTCGACCACGGACAGGAGACGGTTTCCGATATGATTGAGGAAAAAGTGGTCTTTGCCGACCCGACGGACAGGGCAGGGTTCGAATCGGACCGCAACTTTACCCTCAGAATCAGGGACCGGGAAAGAAAGCTGATTACCAAGATTCAGGATACCCTGCTGAAAATCGAAGACGGCACATTCGGCATCTGCGAAGAGTGTGAAGAAGATATCCCGATAAAACGATTGACCGCCAGACCGGTCACTTCCCTCTGCGTCGAATGCAAGTCGAAAGCAGAGGCCCTGGAAAAGAAAAAAAAGGGCTAATCTAAAGCCCCTGTCGCCCAAACGACCTTCCATAAAAACTCTCCCATAAGGAGCGCCTAATGTCGGAACTCAGGAAAGACCCCGTTCTGGAACGCTGGGTTATTATCTCGACAGAGCGGGAGAAGAGGCCCACAGACTTTTCCCTCGAAGAGGCGACGCCAAAGGTTGACGGCTTTTGCCCTTTCTGTGAGGGGAACGAAGACAAGACACCCCCTGAGATCCTCGCATTCAGGGAGGAAGGCTCGGCGCAAAACGGACCGGGCTGGTCGCTCCGGGTTGTCCCGAACCGCTTTCCCGTCCTCACTGTAGAAGGGGATTTAAGCCGCGAAGGGGACGGGATATACGACAAGATGAGCGGTATCGGCGCCCACGAGGTGATCATCGAATCACCCGATCACGAGGAGAACCTGGAAGACCTCTCCCTCCCGCGCCTCGCAGACGTACTGAAGGCCTATGGCGAGCGGATTTCCGACCTGAAGCGGGACCATAGATTCCGCTACGTGCTCATTTTCAAAAACCACGGCGCCCTGGCAGGGGCCTCTCTGGAACACAGCCATTCACAGTTGATCGCCCTCCCCGTCGTTCCGAAACGGGTTTCGGAAGAACTGGAGGGGAGCAAAAAGCATTTCGATTACAAGGAGCGGTGCGTCTACTGCGACATCATCCGGCAGGAGATGGATCAGAGGGAACGAGTGGTGACGGAAAACGGGGACTTCATCGTCATCGCGCCCTACGCCCCGAAATCCCCCTTTGAAACATGGATCGTGCCAAAAAGGCATATCGCCTCTTATGAACAGACGCCGGGCGAACTCTTTGAGCCGCTGGCGGCAATGCTTTCGGAAACGCTGAAACGGCTCCGCAAGGTGCTCGGCACGCCGCCCTACAATTTCATCCTTCACACGGCCCCCTTCGGCAAGGAGGGGCTGGAATACTATCACTGGCATTTCGAGATCATGCCGAAGCTGACGAAAACAGCAGGCTTCGAATGGGGATCGGGCTTTTACATCAACCCCACCGCCCCCGAAGAGGCGGCAAAATTCCTGAGAGAAGCGAAGATCTGAGCATGAACATCGCCTTTATTTCATCGGAGGTGGCGCCTTATTCGAAAACAGGAGGGCTCTCGGAGGTCTCAGGCGCACTCCCGGCTGCACTTAAAAAAGCGGGGAACAGCGTTAAGACGATTTCCCCCCTCTACCGGCAGGTAAAGGAGAGCACTCGCACCCTGGAAGAGACGGGGATCAAGATTGCCGTTCCCCTCGGCAACAAAATACTCAGGGCCGATATCTGGCGTAAAGAAGACTGTTTTTTCATCGGGAACGATGCCTTTTTTAACCGGGAAGAGTTCTACGGCAACAGCGTCGATGACTATCCCGACAATGCGCTCCGCTTCGCCTTCCTCTCCCGCGCCGCCATCGAACTGCTGAAGAATTTCAGCGAGAAGGTGGACCTCATTCACTGCAACGACTGGCAGACGGGACTCGTCCCGCTTTACCTGAGACTCTACTATTCAGGAAAAATGAGCTTGCCGGGAAAACCGGCCACCCTCTTTACGATCCACAACCTCGTTTATCAGGGGCTCTTCGAGCGGGAGAAAATGCCTGCTCTTTCACTCCCCCACAATCTCTTCAATCACCACGAGCTTGAATTCTACGGTCAGATCAGCTTTATAAAGACGGGCCTCGTCTTTGCCGACATGCTCTCCACGGTGAGTGAAAAATACAGCCGCGAAATCCAGAAAGAGGAGCTTGGCTGCGGCCTCGACGGCCTCCTTCGTAAAAGGAAAAAGGACCTCGTCGGCATCCCCAACGGGATCGACTATGAGAAGTGGAACCCCGAGATGGACGGTCATCTCGTCTCAACCTACAGCCGCCAAAACCTGAAGGGGAAGGCGGCCTGCAAAAAGGAATTGAAAAAAATCTTCGGGCTGACGGGAAAAGGGGACATTCCCCTCATAGGAATGATCTCGAGGCTCGACCCCCAAAAGGGCTTTTCTCTCATCGAAGAAGCGGGAGAAAAGCTCATGAAGCTCCCCATCCAGATCGTCTTCCTCGGCAAGGGAGACGAAACCATCCAGATCTTCCTGGAGCGTCTCGAGAAAAAACACCCCGGACGGGTGGGGCTTAAAATCGGATACGACGAGGCACTCGCTCACAAGATAGAGGCGGGGTCAGACGTCTTCCTCATGCCGTCCCGCTTCGAGCCCTGCGGTCTCAACCAGCTCTACAGCCTCAAATACGGCACAATCCCCGTCGTCCGGGCGACGGGGGGGCTCGACGATACGATCACCGGCTACAGCGCAGCCCGAAAATCAGGAAACGGTTTCAAGTTCCGGGCCTTCACAGGAGCAGCCATGGTCACGGCAATCAGGCGAGCAGTAGATCTCTACCACTCAGATAAAAGTGCGTGGAACACGCTTCAAAAACGGGGGATGGCCGAGGAATACTCCTGGGAAAGAGCGGCTCTTGCCTACGAGAAGCTTTACCGCCAGGCGATTAAGAAATCCGGAGGGAGAGGCGGCAAAAATGCGGATAGGGGGAAAGATGCGGCTCTGCGCTGAAGAATCGGTTTCATTGCTAAGCGAGATCATCCGAATATCCAACTCGACCCTCGATATCGACAAGCGTCTCGGAGAAATATTGGCAGAACTCCGCTCCGCCTTCCGCCTGAATTCTGCGGCGCTCTATGTGCTTGACATGGAGCATGGCGGCCTGTTCCTCAAGGCGTCGAGCGGCGGCGCATTCAAGAGCAGCTTCCGCCTCGGGGAAGGCCCACTCAAGGCCCTCGTCAAGGAAAACCGCTATTCCATCTTCGATAAAACCTCTGAAGAGTCTTCTTTTTTCCGGGAACTGACGGGAGAAAACTATGATATTGCAGGCGGCATCTTCCCTGTTATGGACGACCGTTTTTTCTACGGCGCTCTCGCACTCACCCTCCCTTCCGGTAAGACTTTCGATGAGAAGGAGTTGGCGCTCATCCGTCCCATCACCCAGGAGATTGCCGGTACCATGAGGAATGCCCAACTCTACGCCAATACGCGGGAGATGGTAGACGACCTCCTCATGATGAACGACCTTTGGAAGGCCCTCAGTTCCACCATTAAACTGGACGCCCTCCTTGAGACGGCGGTCACGAAAACAGCGGCCGCTCTCCATGCAAGCTCCGGTATGATCGAGATTTCAGAATGCCTGAAAGGGGATCCCTGTCGCTGCTATTATTCCGAAGAGCAACCCCTCAAGGAAGCGCTTTCCGCTTTTGGCGACAGTCTCTCGTCAAAGCTGAAAACCGCCGAAGAAGCGATGTTTTTGACCGATCTGCTCGGCGAAGAGGCGGCAAAGAACGAACTCCTGAAATCGACCATCGTCGCTCCTTTAAAAACCCCGAAAGGCCTCATGGGATGGATCATACTTCCCGGAAAAGAAGATGGCAAACCTTTCGGGAACAGAGAAATCAGGCTCTTTTCAACCATTTCAGCGCAGATCTCGGCAGTGGTGAACAACGCCCTTCTCCTTGAAAAGATGGAGGAGCTTAACCTGGAGAAGGAAGTGATGGTAAAGGAACTCTTCAGCCTCTTCGAGCTCAACAAGGCGGTCATGACCACCATCGATCTCGACCGGCTGCTCCATATCATCCTCACGGCCGTTACCATTGGCGACGGCTTCGGCTTCAACAGGGCCATGCTCTTCCTTTACAACAAAAAATCGGGCTTCATCCAGGGAATGATAGGCGTGGGGCCTGACTCCGCCGAAGAGGCCTGGCGCATCTGGACCGACATCGACGGGACCCATAAAACACTCCAGGCTATCGTCGATGATGAAGACTATGATACCCTGCCCCATTCGAAGCTGAACGAACTGGTCAAAGGGATGCGCATCTCGGATCGGGAAAAAAGCATCCTCGGCCTCACGGTTCGCGAGAAGAAGGCTTTCAATATTACCGATGCCGAGAGCGACCCGAGAGTGAGTTCCGGACTCCTCGCACGGCTCGGCTGCAAGGCCTTTGCAACGTCGCCCCTCATGGCCTCGGGACGGGTGGTCGGCGTCATACTCGTAGACAATGTCTACAACGAGAGATCCATATCCGACGAGGATATCAGGCTCCTCACCATCTTTTCCAACCAGGCTGGCGTCGCCATAGACAATTCTGTACTTTACAGAAATCTCCAGGAGGCACATCAGGAGCTAAAAGAGACCCAAGGGAAATTGATCCACACGGAAAAGCTTGCAGCGCTAGGGGAAATGGCCGCCGGAGTCGCCCACGAGATTAGGAACCCCCTCGTTTCCATCGGCGGTTTTGCGCGCCGTCTTTCGCGGAAAATCGAAGAGGGGGAGGACAGGCAATACATCGACATCATCTGCAAGGAGACGGAGCGCCTCGAAAACATTTTAAACGAGATACTGATCTTCTCCCGTGAAGAGCCGATCGAAGCGGAAGAACAGGACATTAACAGCATAATAGAGGAGACGCTCCAGTTTTTCCTGGGCGATTTTGGCAAAAGCGGCATTGAAATAGTAAAAGAACTGGAAAAAGAGATGAGAGGCGTACAAGCAAATTATCATCAGATAAAGCAGGTTTTCATCAACCTCTTTGCCAACGCGAAACATGCCATGCCGGAAGGAGGCACCCTGAAAGTAAGGAGCTTCGGCGTCTCGGAAGAGGACGAAGAGAGGATCGTCGTCGAAATCAGCGATACAGGCGTCGGTATTCCATACAACGTAATGATCAACATGTTCAACCCCTTTTTCACGACCAAGGACGACGGCACCGGTCTCGGGCTCGCCATAACCCACAAGATCCTCTCCCATTACCGGGGAGAAATCGAGGTGATAAACAACGAAAGCGGGGGAGCAACATTCATCATAAAAATCCCCATGTCGAAGAAAGCAGCTAATTAAAGGAGGTGACGTATGAAAAAAATCATGGTCGTCGATGACGAGGAGAATATCCGCTTTCTCTATAAAGAGGAACTGGCAGAGGAAGGCTACCAGGTGGTCCTTGCCGGGAGCGGGCAGGAAGCGCTCGATAAACTGGAGGAAGAAAAACCGGATATCATTACGCTCGACATCAAAATGCCCGGCATGGACGGCATCGAGACGTTACGAAAAATCAAGGAGGTGGATAAAACGATCCCCGTCGTCCTATGCACCGCCTACGGCCAGTATAAGCAGGATTTCAGTTCCTGGGCGTCCGACGCCTATGTGGTGAAATCAGCCGATCTGAGCGAATTGAAAAACACGCTGAAGAAAATCCTCGGCGAGTAAAAAGGAGGGAGGGGATTCAAACCTAACCAGCTGCTTTGACGCCGAAGCGTTTGGCCATTTTCACCACCTTTTCCACATGGTTGTCGGCTTTGGTGAGGTTGTCGAATATCCTTTTAATCTCCGGGTCGCCAATCTCGACGAGCCGGTTATAGCGCTTTTCCACCAACTCCGTCTCTATCTTTAGCGCCACGGAAAGGGCCGTCCTCATATCGACCTCCCCCTCACGAAGCCCCTCTTCCATCGCCTGCATCTCTCTTAGCGTCTCTTCAAGAATGCGTCCGTCTACCTGCGCATCGCCGAAAATTTCCGGCTTCACCGTCAGCATCCGAATCTCGGCATCGACAAACCCGGCATGGGCCTCCTCTTCATAGACAAGGGTCTCCCAGAATTCAGCCGCCTCTTCATCAGCCTGGAATTCCTTCCTGAAAAAATCGTAGATATCGGCAATCTTCCGCTCGATACGACCGGTAAGATCGAGAATTTCAAAAGGGGTCATAAAGCTCCTTTGCAAGCTAGTCTACTCTCCCTTGAGGGGAGAGGATTAAGGTGAGGGTGAAAATGTCTTTACTGCCCCATTATAGCCGATAGGTTTTTCCATTGCATAATTTTTTCTAAAACCTTTCTATCGACACTGATTTTCACTGATCTTCTATGATTTTCCCTGTAGCCTCTGTGGCTATTGTTTAACAGGGATGCTCAGGATTTAAAATATTTCATCTTGTTTATCCTGTATATCCTTGTTAATTTCATTCTTTCCCCGCGAAGCGGCTATAAAATGCCTTTGATCTTCTCCGTGTCTTCTGTGCTCTCTGTGGTAAAAGCCTTTTGCTTTTCTTAGCGCCTTTGCGAGAGATTGTTTTTGTCTTTAGTCCGTGAAAGTCCGTGGCAATTTCAAAAAAAATGCAAAAAGAGCAATATCTGTCGCAAAAAGAGCAATATCTGTCGCGCAATTACATTTTATTTGTGATATAAAGAGACCTTCTCTTTTTTGTTAAACTTTTATCACGAAATAATTTAGAAAATAAGGGGAGGATGAAATGCCAAAAACACTAAGACAGTTGTCAGGGTCAGCCAAGCAATCATAGGATGGGTGAAGTGAAACGTCCCCCACCCAAAAAAACTTGACACCCCACCTCTACCTTGCGATAGTAAATGGCGCTCCGGCAGCACACGCCGGAGCGCCAAAAAACGCAGCCGAGAGTCTTGACAAACCCCCATGCATAACGCCAGGTTCCTCATCGCCGACGATTCCCCCGTAACGCGGCTCGTCGTGACAAGCATCATCAAGGACCGTTTCGGCGCGAAAAACATCTTCGCCGTCACCGACGGCCAGAGCGCCATCGAAATACTGGAAACGAAGAACATCGACTTCATCATCGCCGACTGGGCCATGCCGAACCTGAGCGGCGAGAACTTTCTCACAACTTTGAGAAAAAGCCGGCTCACGCGCGGCATCCCCATCATCGTTTTATCGAGCAAGCACGACAACGTGAGCAGTGAGCAGGTGCTGGCCCTCGGTGCGAGCCAGCACATTACAAAACCGTTTCAGCCGGAATTGCTGGAAGAGAAAATCCTGGCCGCCTGGAACCCGGCGGACAAACGCCGCGCCAGGCGCTACGCCTCCCTGCCGGTAAACGCGGCGGACCTTATTGCGGGCACGTCCAAACCGCAGCCGATAGACATTATCAACATCAGCCAGACAGGCATCTTATTTCGAATGGACTACGAGGGAGATTTGAGGCTCTTCGAGAGCTGCCGTTTTTCCCTATCGCTCGACATGGAAAACGAGCCGGAGCAGGTAAGAATAGACGCCATCTACGGGCAGTGCATCCGCATGTCCGCCGACCACTGCCTGCGGGGAGAATCGTCATCGGAATGCCACATCTGCCGCACGAAGGGGGAATGCCCTACCGACAAGGGGAGAATATCCGCCATCGCCCTCCATTTCGAGTTGGAAAAGACAGAGGTGGAGCCAAAGAAGGAACTGAACCGCCTCATCAAATGGCTCGACGCCACCGCCCCTGCGATTGTGAGTGATAAGTAGGACTCTCCGCCGACAAGGCAAAACATTTGTCAAAAAAAACCTTGGTATTAATAGTAAATAAGGCGGGACGCTTCACTTTGTTTCTGGTGGAAGGGAGTTGCGGGAGATATTCCCTAGTGGGGGGCGGTAAAGGTGTGCCCTACGCCTGAGATGATCGCCCAGGCGAGAATGAGGACCGTTGCGGTGAGACAGATGGCGGCGAGGCTTAAGTGGAGAAGGTTTTCCTTTCTCCGCTCTTTGTAGCCGAGGATAAAGGCGACTGCCGCCCCCCCGAGTAGCCCGCCGCCATGTCCCCAGTTGTTGATCCCCGGGACGATAAGTCCGAAGACGGCGAGCATGATTACCCAGCTTGAGACCTCCTTGTAAACGGCCTTTCCGTATTGACCTCCCCGGCTCTTACCGTAGTAGAGCGTAGCGCCGATGAGGCTGCAGACGGCGGCCGACGCGCCGATGGTGAAATGGACGCCCGCAAAGCAGGAGAGAAGGTAGCCTGCTGCGCCCCCGATGGTATAAATGGCAAAGAAACGGTTGATGCCGTACTCGCGTATGACTAAAGGGGAAAGCTGGCGCAGAATCATCATGTTGAAAAAGATGTGGAGCAGCCCGCCGTGCAGGTAGTTGGCCGAAAGGAGGGTCCACCACCGTCCGAGTTGCAACACCGGCAGAGAGCCGCTTGCGCCGAAGAGGAAGAGCGCCTTGTCCGAGGGGGAGAGGAAGAGGAGCGGGTTGGCTGAAAGGCCGACCTCCGACCGGCTGAAGAGCATGGTCATCACGTAGAAGGCGACATTGACGTAGATGATGTAGTTGACGATGCTGCCCGAACCTGCTTTGCCGAGCTTTCCTATGGTCTGTTTCCACCGCGCCCCGGGGGCCTGCACGCTGCAGTAGGGACATACCGGTTCGTCACCGCTGATGAGCTTCCTGCAATTGGGGCAAAGAATTGCCTGTTTTAAGTTATCCGACATACAAGTAAATTAAGGATTGATCTAGCTTGGTTGATTATTAGCCCGGCACTTAAATGGGGAGTGCTTTACAGTCTATCATAACCCCTCCAAACCTCCCCTTATACCCAAAGGGCACACTGTCTTAAGAGGAGGGGTTTAGATTCCCCCTCTTAGAGTAAGAGGGGGGTAGGGGGCGTTAGAAACAAAAAGTTTCCCCATTTGAAGACCTCTTTATTAATATCTCAGGTTGAAAAGGGCCAGTGGGCCTCCCTCGTCGTTTATGCCGACGGAGAAGGTCCCTTCCACTCTTCTGATGAATTTTTCTTTCTCCGCCCGGTTGTATTTGTGAGCGCCGCTTGCGGCGGAGTAGATATTTCCCGCATACCACCCCGCCTCGAAGAAGAGGAGGATTCCGCCCACGGCGTGTTCGTCCTTTTTGAACGCCTCGTGGGCGGCGACGATGAATGCGCCGTTCAAAAGGAAGGAGACGACGGCGTCTCTCTTCCTGCCGATGTAAAGCTGTCCCGATCCGGGGAGAATGGCTGAAAGAGTCCCGGCCACTTTCGGCGATTTTCTCGGCAGGTCTTTCCCTTTTTCGATCATGCCGGAAATCCCCTGCAAGGTCGTATCTTCACCTTCAATGGGCCGAAAAGTTCCTGCAGAGTCCTGCCAACGGCCCATCTTGAGAAAAGTGCTCCCTCTTCTCGATGCCGCTCTTCTCTTGAGGTCAGGCAACGTCGCCTCCTCTTCCGCCTTCGAAAAGAGGGTGAGGGCGCTTTGGTAGTCCCTCGCCCGGTAATCGGCCTCGCCCATCAGGTAGAGCGCTTCCCATGCGAGGGGATCCTTTGGGTGGGCTTCCCGGAATTTTTCGAAACCGCGTCTCGCCGTCTCGTACTGCTTCCCCTCCAGGTAGGCGATGGGAATCTTTAGGGCAGCCTCCTTCGAAAGGGGCGAGTTGGGAAAATGAAAGATGAGGCGTTTATATTCAGTAATGGCCCGGTAGTAATCCTTCTCCCCAAAGAGGCCATCTGCAAAGGAAGATAACACTTTCGGCGTTTTTTGTGTGCTTGTCTCTGCACCCGCAACCGGTATGGCAAAGAGAAAGAGGACGGCAATGCAGAGGAGGATCGCCTTTTGAAGACGCCTTACTTGGCCCACCAGAAATCGTTCCTTTCCACGGGGTCGTAGACCCGATAGACGCCGTATTTGATGATGCCGGGGGCGAAGAGGTGTTCATCCGTTTCGTGCATCACCCTGTCCGCTGTGAGGACGAACCCCACGAGAGGACCGTGCTTTTTGAGCGCATCTACGCTGTAGCCGGAACAGGTGGGATACATGGAACAACGATTACCGTCAACGGGAGAGATGAAGCTCTGGAATCCCCGGACGAGCCAGAGAAGCGGACCAACCCTGTCGGCGTCTCCGGCGCTTTTTATTTTTTTGTCTGCCCCTTGGAGATTACTGTCCGGCAAGATGGGGGCATCTTCTGAAACGGACCAGGGTGTTTCCATCGAGGCAAAGACAACAACGGGTATGAAAAGGAAAAGGAGTAGGGTTGAAAGCAGTGTTTTCTTCACGCTCTTTTGATGAGTTATTTTTTAGCCGGGTCGTAAAGTTCCGTCTTCGGGTAGAAGGCGGCCCAAGAGAACCAGAGGGGCCGCCTCACCGGAAGCGACTCTCCGCCTTCCGATAGCATGGCGGAGAAGAGGCCATTTTCGTCTACGGCAATCGATACCTTGACACCACCGATCTCGTCTTCCAGTTTAAAACCTTTTTTCATCAGGTCAGCCGGGTAGGCCTTTTGTCCGCCAGCGGTCTTTACGCCGTAGACATGCTTTTTGTTGTCGTAGCGCTTGTCGAGGTTTTCCACTTCGAAGAGAAGATAGTCAGCCTTGTAATAGTCATCGTAGATATTGTTGTCGTATTCCCTTGTGTGGCCCGTATCGATGGAGAGCACCTCCGTGCTTGGGAAGGCCTTTTTCCAGCCGTCCCAGGTTACCATGGTGAGTGGGAACTCTTCTAAAACCTGCCCGGAGAGACGTCCAAAAATCGCCGTTCCCATAAACTGGCTCCACTTCGTCTTCGTCTCCTTGTCCTCCAAGAGGGGGTTCGAATTGTACGCCTTGTCGGAGACCCTGAAGGTTACCGTCTCGTTGAGCACTCTTCGTATGTAGCCCGCCGCCATGTCCGAGATGGGATCGTAGCTCACGAGGATTAATTCGTCACCAATCTTCTCGTTAACGATCTGGTGCCACCGTAGGATCTTCACCGGATAGGCCTTTATAACACCCCCCCGGTTGAGGCCGATAATCACGTCGCCTCCCTTTAAAAAGCTGGCACTCTCTTCTTTGGAGACGAACTTCGCGTCGTTCAGCGCCGGGATGTTCCCCCTCAAGGCGAGCACCTGCATGATCTTCCGTTTGGGGACGGTATAAAGGTCCCCTTGCTTGTTGACGAACACCTCTTTTTCGAAGTTGATAACCGTTTTTTCTTCCTCGCCGGCGTTCATGGAGGGGGTACATCCGGAAAAGAGCAGAAGGGCGGTGGCAAAGATGATATATTTTTTCAATGAAAAACTCCTGTCAGATTAGTCCGGTTATGTTAGCCGAACGGCTGGAAAATATCAACAGCTAAAGAGGGGAGCCTCCGTTTTCTTTTTGAGTCGCGGAGGGCAGGAATTTGCTGGAAAGAACAAATTTATTCACAGGGCTTTTTCGTTGACAGAATCGGCCCGTTCATGTTAGTTTTCGGGCTTAATAAAGAACGTTTTCGGAGCCGGCTTTTAGCGTGACCTTCCAGGAACTTATCCTCTCCCTTCAAACCTACTGGGCCGAGAAGGGTTGTATTATACAACAACCCTATGACATCGAAGTCGGGGCGGGCACCTTCAACCCGGCAACCTTCCTGAGGGCGCTCGGACCCGAGCCGTGGAAGGTAGCCTACGTAGAACCGTCGAGACGGCCCACCGATGGCCGCTACGGTGAAAACCCGAACCGGCTCCAGCATTACTACCAGTTCCAGGTAATAATAAAACCCTCTCCACAGAACATCCAAGACCTCTATCTCGACAGCCTGAAATCCTTCGGCATCGACCCGCTGGCCCACGACATCCGTTTCGTCGAGGACGACTGGGAGTCGCCAACACTCGGCGCATGGGGGCTCGGCTGGGAGATCTGGCTCGACGGCATGGAGATCACCCAGTTTACCTACTTCCAGCAGGCGGGCGGCATTGATCTGAAGCCGGTTTCGGTGGAAATTACCTACGGCATCGAACGGATCGCCATGTACCTCCAGGGGGTGGACTCCGTTTTCGACCTGCAATGGAACGATGAACTGAAATACGGCGAGGTCCACCATCAGGGAGAGGTTGAATTCTCTAAGCACAACTTCGAGGCGGCCAACGTGGAAATGCTTCTTCAACTCTTCAGCATGTACGAAAAGGAGTGCAAGGACCTCATCGCCGAGGAGTTGGTTCTTCCCGCCTATGATTACTGTCTCAAATGTTCCCACGCCTTCAACCTCCTCGACGCTCGCGGGGCGATCAGCGTCACCGAACGGACCGGCTACATTGGCCGCGTGAGGAATCTTGCGCGGCTTTGCGCCGAGGGGTATGTGAGGAAGCGCGAGGAGATGGGTTTTCCCCTTCTGAAGGGAGGGGCAAAATGAGCAAAGAACTCTTCCTCGAAATCGGGACCGAAGAAATTCCCGCCGGTTTTATCGAACCGGCGCTTCAGAATATTA
>CBDVDA010000098.1:0-13396 GCA_965372635.1 uncultured bacterium
TGAGAACAGTGATATTTCGGTGTGTCCCCACGCCGAGATTATTAGCCTGTTTCGGGGCGAGACAGACCGAAACATCTGAATTACCGAGGTGTCCAGGCAGGGGCGCACCCGTGTGTGCGCCCTTGTTTTTTCATGGGCAGACACATGGGTCTGCCCCTACGGATGATTGATCGGATTCAACCTGTCACCTGAAATGCTTTTTCAACGCGGAGTTCATCCACTCCCACCTTCACAACAAGCGAATATTCGCCCGGCGTCAAAGCCTCCACCTCACCCCGGTAAAGCACTGTACCATCGGGAAGTTCTTTTTCTAAAAGCATTGACCTTTCCTGCCAGCCATCAAGGTCAGAAGCGTAGCTAACCACTCCCTCCACCCCACCGGCAGCAACCCAGGTTGTAAACAGTTCCCCCGGTCTCCTCACCTGAACGCTCCCCGGCCCAGGTAAAATCCTCACATTCCCCTCGCCCCTCTCCCCTGCTGCCGACCGCCCCGTTGAAGCGGCAAGTTCTTTTAGAAAACGACAGTCAGACTCAAATTCACTCTTACCGCTGAAAAGCTCCTCCAGAGTGAAGGGCACCCGCCAACTCCAGTTATGCCCGCCGAAGGTGCCGGGATAGTTGATCCGATGCTCCTCGCCGAGTCCCAGGACATCCTGAAGAGGAAGAACGACAAACCTCGCCGCAGAGTTGAAGAGCCGCTCAAAAATAGCCTCTTTCACCTCCGTGAGCAATGCCCCTTCCGGCAGGACGAGATACCTTAGGAGCGCCGTTTTTTCATCCTCCCTCAACTCCTCCAGCCATTTTTTCAACGTTGGCGTATCGTGGGTGCCTGTTGTGGCAAGAAAGTCGGGGCCGTAGTCTTCAGGGTAGCGGAATCCCGAGGCTTTTCCCGACGCCTCCCCCTCGCCCCATCCGAAGATGAAGGTCTTGTAACCGGGGATACCGAGCCCCGATCTCAGCCTCCTCACCTCGTCCGAAATATCGCCCAAGTCCTCGGCAAGGGGAATGATAAGCCGCTCATAGAGCGTCTCCTTTAAAAGCCGCTGGAGAAGCGCCCATCCGGGCGCCTTGATCCATCGCCCCTCGCTCGCTTTTTTTCCTGCCGGAACCTCCCAGTAGGACTCGAACCCTCGGAAGTGATCGAGCCGGTAGAGGTCGAAGGCGGCAGACACCCGCCGGACCCTCGCCCGCCACCATGAAAAGTCTTCCGCCTCCATCCTCTCCCAATCGTACAACGGCGTTCCCCAGTCCTGCCCGTCGGCGCTGAACTGGTCCGGCGGCGCCCCGGAGGTGGCTGCCAGGGTAAAGTCGTCATTCATCCTGAAAAGATGAGGGTTCGCCCAGACCTCCACGCTGTCCACGCCCGGATAAAAGGAGACATCCCCCATGAGATAAACACCACGCTCGTTGGCGTAACTGCGCATCGCTTCCCATTGGAGATCGAAGAGCCATTGCAACCATTTATAAAAGGTGAGGCGCTCTTCATTCGCTGATTCAAAGGCCTTGAGAGTAGAGACGCTCCGTCTCTTCAATTCCTCGGGCCAGCTTCGCCAGTCCCGCCCCGCCTCTTCTTCCCTTATCACGCGGAAAAGAGCGTAATCGCGAAGCCACTCTTTCTCATCTTCGGCAAAAGCATCGAACTCCTTGGCCCTCTCCGTATTCCTCCCGACTTCTTCCTCCAAAAAAAGGGCGAAGCCCTCGGTGAGGAGCACCATTTTTACGGCACGGACGGCATCATAGTCCACACGTTTGCTTTGCTTCAACGACTCCAGTGTCCCGTCTTCTTCCCACTCCTTCATGAGATCCTTTGCCTCTTCCGATCTTTCGATTTCCATGACTTTGGAAAGATCGAGATAAAGGGGATTAGCGGCAAATACGCTCACGGCGGCATAGGGGCTCGGGTCTCCTGGGCGTGTATCATTGATGGGAAGAAGCTGGATGATGCTCTGGTTCATCCCGGTTGCCCAGTCGATCAGCCGGTATAGATCGCCGATGTCGCCGATCCCGAGGCTATTTTCCGTTCTGAGAGAAAAGAGGGGGAGCAGGAAGCCCGCGCTTTTGCGCGCCCAAAGATCGTTATAAATAATTGTTTCTCTTTTCGATTTCATAAATTATTCCAGGCAGGTTGTCTCAAGGAGAACAGCTAATGGGAAGAAGGCCGTCCTTGATTAATCTCATCCGGCTGTGATAGGATAGTTCAACTTTCGGAAGGAGCAGGCAAATTGGAAGAGATTACTAAAGAGGTTGTTGAAAAAAAGTCCGGTTTTACCAAAGACACGCTGAAACCGGGGCTCATACTGTTAGGCGCTTTGTCCGTCCTCATTCTCAAAGGCTATGTAAGTGCCAAGCTCCTGGCCGCCCTCATAATGCTCGACTACTTCACCTACGAGTTTACAAAAAAACTCCCCATAGCGGTCTGCTTTATCATCTTCATGGCCCTCACCGCTGCCGCCGTTTACTGACCCCCACCTTTTCGCTATTCAAGATCGTCGAGTTGTTCCGGATCGAGTTGTTTCTCGGCATATTCGCGGTAAACATTTTCATTGATAAAGAGGTCGAAGATATCAGGATCGATATGCTGGTCCTTTTTCATGAAACCGAGTATCTTCACCGCCATTGACAGTTTCATCGGCTTCTTGTAGGGGCGGTCCCGCGCCGTTAGCGCCTCGAAGACATCGGCCACAGCCATAACCCTCGCCTGGAGCGGCAGATCGCTCGCCTTCAGGCCGAGAGGATAGCCGGAGCCGTCGAGCTTTTCATGATGACCGCTGGCATAGGTGGGAACGTTGGCGAGTTTTTTGGGAAAGGGGAGTTGGTTCAGCATCTTCATTGTAAGAGAAGCATGGTTTTCAATGACATGTCGCTCTTCGTCGGTAAGACTCCCCTTCCGGATGGAGAGGTTGTAAACCTCGTTCTCCGTCAGGTAGGGTTTGCTTTCCCCATTGAAAGAGTAGGTCTTCTCGGCAATCTCTTTGAGACGCGCCAGCCTGTCGTCATCCATGAACTCTTTCGGTATGTTGCAGTTCACGATGAAACTCTTTTCCTCCTCCAGTTCATCGAGCTTCGGCTTCAACTCCTCATCGAGCGCTTTCAGCACTTTCTCGCCAGCCTTACCATTCTCCAAAGCCTTTACTTTCCTCGCAAGGACATCATTCTCTATAAGCCGGCCGATGAGATCAAAACGCGTCTCCACAAGATGGACGCGGTCGAAGATCGTTTCCAGCTTCGTCCCCTTATCGACCACATGCTCCGGGGTGGTAATTTTACCCACATCGTGCATCCAGGCCGCAATTTTCAACTCCTCCAGTTCATCGTCGGAAAAATCAACCGTCGCAAAAGGACCGTGGTCGATATCGTTCATCTTCTCTGCGATCATCATGGTCAGTTCCACGACCCGATCGAAATGCCCCCCCGTATAGGGAGACTTCTCGTCAATCGCCGTGGCGATACTTTTGATAAAGGCGTACAAAAGGGCCTGGAGGTCCTTTATCAGGTGGGCATTGGTGAGGGCAACGGCCGCCTGCGACGCAAGAGATGCGATAAGCTCCACATACTCCTTTGAAAAGGGGACGACCTGCTCCGTTTCTATATCCTTTGCATTGAGGAGTTGCAGCACGCCGATAATGTCGTTCTCATGGTTCCGCATAGGGATAACGAGCATGGAGGTAGAACGGTATCCCGTCGCCTCGTCATATTTCCTCGGCCCCGTAAAATCGAAGCCCTCCGCTTCGTAAACATCGGGAATATTGACAATCTCACCCGTAAGCGCACAGTAGGAAGAGACATTCGAATGGTTCGGCTTTCCGCCCACTTCGAGCGGAACGGGTGGAAGCGTCACTTCCACGCCACTCGTCCCCCCCATGCGCGTCTTCATCGTATCGTTCTGGAGAATTTCAAAGTGGAGATTGTTCTTGTCAGTATCAACGAGATAGAGCGTTCCCGCATCGGCGAAGGTGAGATCCCGTGCCGCATCGACAATCATCTCGAGGAGGATATTAATATCCTTCTCGACGGAAAGGGCGAGACCGATTTTGGCGAGCCGTTTGATATGGCTCAGTTGGAAGTTGGCATAGAGGTTGACCTCCTTGACAACCGTATTGATCAGCTTTTGGAGACGCTTGTCCTCCTGTGAGATATCCTTAAGATCATTGCCCCCCTTATTTTTCAGCAGGTTTTTCAACTCCGCCTTGAGGGTTCCTGCCTCTTTTTTTTCCATCGCCCGGTCTCCCTGTTTATGCGTTTATTTATAACGTTACCATTGATATACCTCGCCTATGAATCAAGGTCAAGAGATATTTATCTTTTTTGATGAAAAATGTCTTTTCATTGAACATTGCCGTCCCTTCAATCATCATTGAAGTAGACCATTTCTTCCGACCAGTCCCGCCCGTCGGCCGCCTCCCCCCAGGGTTTCTTGCCGTAGAAAAGGACGCCTCCCGTGGCTGCCCCTTCGAACTTCGCACCCTGCGCCCTCACCTGCCGCATATCGCATTTGGTGAGACGGCATCCGCTGAAATCACACCCTTGTATATCCGACCCCTTAAAAGACGAGTTTTCCATACCGGCATTACTGAAACTGCTTTTCGCCATAAGAGACTTCAATATCTGCACACCCGTCATTTTGGCATCATCGAAACAAGCGCCCTCCCCTTTCATCATAAAAATGGAGGCATCGACAAGGGAAGCGCCCGTGAAATCAGCACCGATAATACTCCCCCGCTGAAAAAAAACATCATCCAGTATTGCCCCGCTGAAATCCGCTCCTTCGGCATTCACCTCAGCCATAAAGGCATCTGTAAGATCGCAGCCTGCAAGGTTGGCTCCTATGAGACTGGTTCCCGTAAACGTTGCACCCGAAAGGTTGCACCCTTTAAAGTCGATCCCCGAAAGGTCTAAAAAACTCACATCTTCATCAGAAAGAGACGCTCCTTTTTCGATCATCTCCATCACTTCATTTCTATCCATATTGTCAGTTACTCTCGTTTAAATTTTATTGAAAAATAGTAACATACTTTGTCTCAGTCGGCAAAGAATAGTGATGTTCTCCGCCTGCAAAGCAGGGCATCCAGGTGGGAAAGTATTCCGTTCTTGACATTAATCGCATTTTTTGAATCCTTCGGATAATTGCGGCATCAAATTAATTAAATAACGGATAAGAAGGGGGCTAAAATGTATTTCAAAGTTGTCATGAACGCAGACGAGACAAAAGTAGACAAACAAACCCCTATTGTACGTTACATAGAGACCGACAACGTGAACAGTCTTTTCGATCTTTTGAGAAGATACTACTGTCTGGAAAATGATCAACCGGCAGCACGCCTAAGGATGTTCAGGACGGTAGACAGGAACGAATTCAACTTCGTCCGGACCATGAATCAGGGAATGCTGCATTAAGGATTTTTATAGAACTTCAAAATCATCCCACCTTACCTCCCTCCAAACGACAGGCCGGTCTTTTTAGACCGGCCTCTTACCTTTTAAAAGGAGCACGTGAAACCTTCAGAGAGTCTGAGCTATTCTTTTTTCTGAGACCTTTTAACTGAATCTCTGAATCCGTTCCTCTCTCCTGTAATCTAATCGGGGAAAAATCACATCCCAGCTTGACAAGGGCCTTCGGCCCTGCTTAACTTAATTAGGGCAATCAATAACAATTTAAAGCAAAGAAACAAGGAGGATTTAAAATGGCAAGGAAAGCGGCAGCCAAAACGACGTCACCAAAAACGAAAACCACTGCTACAAGGACAAGGACGGCAAAAAAATCCGGGCAGAAAACGTTTCCACAGGAAGACCAGCAAAGGGCGGCCTATTTCAACTGGCTCGACCGGGGTGCGCCCCTCTGGGACGACCAGCGTGACTGGTTTTCTGCCACCTGACACGTATCGACAGCAACCTTTTCATTCCTAACCCCGGAGTCTGGCCTCCTCCAGCTCCGGGGCTTTTTTACCCCCCTCCTTCTCAACAAAAAAGGCTTTACTTGCCGCCCTCTCTTCGGATACCCTTTACAAAAAAAATGAAAGGAACCAATGCATGAAAAAGAGCACGTTTTTAGTACTCATCACCGCTGCCCTTCTGGCACTTGCCGTCCACCCGGCATCGGCCGAAGTGATTTCAAATGTGGAGAGCAGCTTCAAGACCACCGAGCGTCCTCTCGACCTGGCGACAATAGCCGATGGCAGCAAAACCTTCGTGTTGACAAAGAAGGGGAATGTCCTCATCTATGATGCCAAGGGAGAGTTGACGGACACCGTCTCCGTGGGGAAGGCATTCGACCGGATGGAAGCCTCTCCGGCAGGCGACAAGCTCTTCCTGAGCAGCAGTAAGGACAAGACGGTCCAGGTGATCTCTCTCGCCTATATCAAGGAGATCAACATCGCCGACTCACCCTACAAAGGGGCTAAGGATGCACCGGTTATCGTCGCTGTTTTCAGCGATTTTCAATGACCGTACTGCGCGAGGCTTTTGCCTCTACTCGAGCAGTTGCTCGAGAAATACCCTAAAGAAATCAAGATCGTTCACAAGCACTTCCCTTTGAGGAACCACAAGTTTGCATTTCAGGCGGCAGCAGCGTCCGTTGCGGCAGACAATCAGGGCAAGTTCTGGCCCTTTCAAGACATGATTTTTGAGAACTACAACAAGCTGAGCGACAAGAAACTCATCGAATTTGCCAAAAAGGCAGAACTCGACATTGCGCAGTTTGAAAAGGACAGGAAGTCCCCAGCCACCGCAGCCAAGGTCAACCGCGACCTTGAAGATGGCCTCAAGGCCGAGGTGAGAGGAACGCCTACCCTCTTTATAAACGGAAGGGTTCCACGAGATAGAAGCCTTAATGGGCTTAGCGTTATTATCGACAAAGAATTGGGAAGGTCGGGGGGCACGTGAATCAGTAAGTTGCTATAGGATTTAAACAAAGAGGTCGCCCACTTGGGCGGCCTCTTTTAGCTTAAGAAGTAAATTTTGAGGCCTTGAACCTATCAGCCTCGGATCAAAATAAATGTTTAGGTTCTCAACTTCTTCCTGTAATCATTAACAATGATCTTTATCTAGAAGACGTATGTTTTAGCTTGAAAGTAATAATTACTAGCTATTGCCATCTACACCTTGCTACTTGTATATTGACAACATTAATATAAAGAAAAGATTTGCTTGCCTAGTAATTCTATGCTAGATTTCCCTTTAATTCATAATTACAATATCTTAGTCACTTATAATTGATCATAAATTATTCACATCTTTAATATTTAATTAATGACATCCAATCTTCCAAAATTCGATTCTCCACCTGTAGTTGAAACTGTATTGTCAGCACAGTTTCATAATCTGGCCGGTTATAGTACTGCTCACGCTGGTTGGTTCTGGAAAAACTATTTAGATTCCAACTGGACCACTGTTAAAGAAGTTCAACGTCTAGATGACCAATTAGAACAATTTGGTGACGAAAAGCAGTGGGTCATGCCAAGTTTTAAAATATCTACTTCACCACAAGCTGAACGTCTTCACATTATTCGTGAAGATAAAGAAAGGCTAATTCAACTTCAGGACAGTAGATTTATTTATAACTGGAAAAAAGGAGAAAATGCTTATCCAAGCTTTCACCGTATTCTTCCAGAATTTCAAGATACATTTGAGAAATATCAACAATTCATCAAAGACTCTGAATTTGGAGAACTTAAATTAAACCAGTGGGAAGTAACATATGTTAACCATATTGAAAAAGGTGATCTCTGGGAATCTGCAAGTGATTGGGGAAAGATATTACCTGTTTTTGTCGGTGATCCATCAAGTGAAGCAAAATTACCCGTAGAGAGCTTCCAAGGCGATTGGAAACTGATCATAGGAGAAAATCAGGGCCGCCTTCATATTTCACTTAAACATGCAAAAGTAGCATCAGGAAAAGGCCCTGAAGTGATAGTACTTCAATTCACAGCTCGCGGGCCGATAAGTGAAGAGAATGGATTGTCCTTAGAAAAAGGTTTGAACTTAGGCCATGAATCTATTGTCAAAACGTTTGGAGATATAACATCAAATGAAGCACAAAAACATTGGGGAAGGAGAAACTAAATGAATACCGCTGCATTATTATCTGATGTCTGGAGTTTTGAGAGCCTGATGTTTTTCCCTTCTAGTTCAACCGAACCTGAGGTACTTTCAACTTCGCTAGAGAATAAACTTGAAAATAAATGGTCAGAAATTGTTAAGAGTATAGGTGATATGCGCTCCCTTCAGAACAATTGGGATGGTGAGGGTGCGATAGCGCCACAAAAAGCTATTGTGGATACTGCTCTAGCACTGATTGATAACTTTCGAAGCCAAAATGGCGACAATACGTCACCAGACCGTGCACTACCTTCAATTGACGGAAGGATACTTATTGAGTGGCATTTAGAGAACTCGTATATGGAAGCAGAAATTGTTGAACCAGGACTTGCTGAATGGATGTTCCAAGGGCCGAATCAAGAGATTAAACATGAGGAACAATATTTGAAGTCAGAAACTGAGTTTATATCAGAAACTGGGTTTATAAAGGTTGATGCTCAAGAATATTTCCTCGCTCCTTAGTAATTTATCTAATCTCCCTACGCTTATAAATGATGACTCTCTGAGTTGGCCTAAAGTGTTTGACGCGTTGTCTATGCGTCAAAATGGCCAAGTTAAGGATTGGGAGTTTCTTCTCAGAAGGGTTTCAACAAACCCCAAATACTATGACGAATCAAAAGAAAGGATGCCCATTTCGCGTTACGCTTTTCAGCCTGATAATAAAAGAGATACAGACGGCCTTTCTTTATTCCGAAAGTTTTTCCTTAAACCATCTAAATTAGCAAAATCAGGTCCTAGCCCCAATGGTTACTATGTTGCCCAAGTCAGGAAAACAGAGTTAACTAACTTGAGTTTGACGGTAATTCCTAATCCAATTAAGACTCAACTCAAAGGACATTCGCTCATCCCAGAAATTAGAAAACCCTATACGTCCAAGGAAGACGAAGAAAAGTCAAAATCATTACAGTTAAAACTTGCGCAATTAGTAAACAATAATGAAATTTTTGGCCCTTACAAAAAGAAATGAACTAGTTACAATCTTTAATCATCTTTACTTCTTTCAATCAGTAATACTCAAATTCTCCTGCCCTTATAGTTGTTTAGTAGTAGGTGTACTAAACAATCAGAGACAATAATCTAACCCCAACACAAATAAAAAAGGCCGCCCAAATGGACGGCCTTTTCAATTAAATCAATGAGTTTTCAGATCAAACCTTGTACCTGTCTGCAATCTTCTGGATATCGTAGTCAGGGCCTCCGCCCTGGCTCTCGATAAGACCCTGTAGCTTCTCGACAAGCGTAGGCGTCCTCTCCTGGAAGTAGATGCCCATGAGGTCTCTCGCCTCGGGGCCCATGGCGATCTCAAGCGCCTTCACCCTGCTGTCGGGCGTGTAGTCCTCGGGAAGAGGCTTGGTGCTCTCTTTGTAGGCCGCCGCCGTATTGATCGAGTTGAAGGTGGGACAGGGAGAAAGGATATTCACGTATGAAAATCCTTCATGGTCAATCGCCTGTTTTATGATCTCGGCACAATCCTTCGGCTTCCCTGCAAATGCCTGGGCGACAAAGGTCGCTCCGTAGGTAAGGGCAAAGGCGATTGGATTGATGGGATTATCAAAACTGCCGTGGGGCGTGGTCTTCGTCTTCATCCCCTCTTCACTGGTGGGAGAAACCTGGCACTTGGTCAGGCCGTAAACGGAGTTGTCCATCATGATATAGGTGATGTCCGTGTTTTTCCTCGCCGTGTGGGGAAAGTGCCCCCCTCCGATGGAGAGACCATCGCCGTCGCCACCGACGCAGATGACCTCGAGTTCCGGGTTGGCGAGCTTTACCCCTGCTGCAACGGGCAGCGCTCTGCCGTGGAGGGTATGCATGGCGTAGGTATCTACGAAGTAAGGGAGTCTCGATGAACAGCCGATGCCGGAAACGAATACCGTCATTTCAGGGTCGAGTCCAAGCTGGCTGATTGCCTTGTAGGCGCTGTTCAGTACGGCATAGTCGCCGCAGCCGGGGCACCATACGGGCGTTACTTCACTTTTATACTCTTTAGGCGTCAGTTCAACCTTGTTTAATGCAGCGCTCTTCATCCTATCACCTCCTCGACTTTTGCACACATCTCGGCAGGCGTGAAAGGTGCGCCTCCATAGATGTTGTACTTGATCGGATCAACATCGGTTTTCGACTTTATCAGTTCAGCAAACTGGCCCTGGTAGTTGACCTCTGGAACCATGATCTTCTTGCACTTTTCAGCAAAGGCGTTGATCTGTTTTTCAGGGATAGGCCATACCAGCTTGGGATACATGGCTGCCACCTTAACCCCCTTTGCCCTAAGTCTTTTAACGGTTTCTCTTACACACCCGATTGTGGAGCCCCAAGCGATAATGCCGATATCGGCATTATCATCACCTTCTACTTCTATCGGGCCGTACTCGTCCTCGATATTGGCGATCTTTCCGAACCTTTTATCCATCATCTTTTTGCGGTTAACGGCGTCATACCTTGGCGCGCCGCTTTCAGCATGCTCCAGAGCGGTTGCGATATGCCTTCCCCCCTTGTCTCCGGGGAATGCAACGGGCGAGATGTTGTCTTCAGTCAACTCGTACCGAAGGTATTTCTCATCACCCTTCAGCCCTTCGAAACGCTTTCTTCTCGCCCTCTTGGCTGCCTTCATGTCGGGCCGCTTGATCGACTCCGTCCTGAAACCCATGGAACCGTCGGAGAGCATGAATACGGGCATCTGATATTTCTCTGCTAATTCAAAGGCCTTAATGGTGAGATCGTAGCAGTCCTGTACGCTTTCCGCTGCGAGAACAATCCTCGGTGCGTCGCCGTGGCTTCCGTGAGTCGAGATGAAGAGGTCCGACTGCTCATGTTTGGTCGGAAGACCGGTTGCCGGGCCGCCCCTCTGGACACCAACGATGACGATGGGAAGTTCGGACATGCTCGACATGCCGATCATCTCAGACATAAGGGAGATACCGGGACCGGAAGTGGCCGTCATCACCCTTTTCCCCGCATAGGAGGCGCCGATGATATTAGAAATAGATGCGATCTCATCTTCCGCCTGAACGAGCGTGCCGCCTGTTTTGTAGATATGGTCGGCCGTGAAGTAGGCCACCTCTGTGGCGGGTGTTATGGGGTAACAGGAGAAGAACTCCACGCCCGCCGCGATACCGCCGAGACCTGCCGAGTCGTTACCGGAGATGATGATAACGTCTTTCGGTTCGCTCTTCGGGATGGTGTAATCATCGGTCTTGGTAAGATTGTTTTTGCAGTAGTCTCGTCCAGCTTCGAGGGCCTTGATGTTGATATCGACAACATCCTGCCCCTTCTTGCTAAACTTGTTGGTAATGAACCCCTTGATAAGGTCGAAGTCGAGGTCAAAAAGACCCGACAGGGCTCCCATGCAGACCATGTTCTTCGAACGGTAGACGCCGAGGTCTTCCTTGGCGATCTTGCTCATGGGAACGGCATATGAGATAACGCCCTCATGCTCTTCAGGTTCGAAGTCTCCACCGGGGCCGTCATAGACAAAGACCTTGCCGGGGGTGAGAAACTTCTTGTTCATCTCATACGCTTCGCCGTTGAAGGCAACGACGATATCGAAACCGTCCCCTTCACAGAGAACAGGTTCATCTGAAATCCTCGTCTGGTACATGGCGTAACCGCCCTTTATCTCGGCCGGAAAGGTCTTGAAGGTGAGGATGTTGTTACCGGCCTTCGCCGCAATTGCAGCAATAAAATCACCGGTACTGATGATCCCCTCTCCCCCTTCTCCGCCGACTCTTATTGTAAGATCAGCCAATTTATTACCTCCTTGATTTTTGTATTAATTCTTAACCGCAAAGACGCAAAGAGCGCAAAGAAAAGACAAATTCAAAATACGCTCTGATTAATTGTTAGGTTCCTTTGCGACCTCTGCGACTCTGCGGTTAATTCTTAGTTTACTTTAACCTTTCAGCCATCATCTTGCCGATATCGGCCGGACTCTTGGCCACGGTGATCCCCGCCGCTTCCAGTGCAGCAATCTTTTCCGTCGCCGTTCCTTTGCCGCCGGAGATAATCGCCCCTGCATGACCCATCCTTTTCCCCGGAGGGGCGGTCATGCCTGCAATAAAGCCGACAACCGGCTTCTTAACGTTTGCCTTGATGTAATCTGCGGCTTCTTCTTCTGCCGTACCGCCAATTTCACCGACCATGACGATCCCTTCCGTGTCGGGGTCTTCATTAAAAAGTGAAATGACATCGATAAAGTTTGTTCCGTTAACGGGGTCTCCTCCTATACCTACACAGGTTGACTGGCCGATACCAAGTTTGGTCAACTGGTCAACCGCTTCATACGTGAGGGTCCCACTTCTGGAGACAACGCCAACCTTACCCGGCTTATGTATGAAACCGGGCATAATACCAATCTTACACTCGCCGGGCGTAATAACGCCGGGACAGTTGGGACCGATGAGACGGCTCTTTGAACCTTCCATCGCCCTTTTCACCTTCACCATATCGAGGACGGGAATTCCCTCGGTGATGCAAATAACAACTTCGATACCGGCATCTACGGCTTCCAGAATTGCGTCTGCCGCAAATGGAGGCGGAACGAAGATCATGGTCACGTTGGCTCCCGTTGCCTTAACGGCATCTGCAACGGTGTTGAAAACAGGCACGCCGTCTTCGGTGGTCATCCCTCCCTTACCGGGGGTAACGCCGCCCACCATTTGGGTTCCGTACTCCTTGCACATTTTTGTGTGGAAGGCGCCTGCGCTACCGGTAACTCCCTGACAGATTACTTTGCTGTCCTTATTGACTAATATGCTCATGTTTATGAAACCCCCTTCGCAGCGGCAACTACTTTTTCTGCCGCATCTTTCATTCCCTCTGCCGAGATAAGATCGATACCGGACTCAGCAAGAAGCTTTTTACCGATATCAACATTAGTCCCTTCAAGACGTACAACAAGAGGGACCTTGAGATCGACCTGCTTGGCCGCAGCAATAACACCGGCGGCGATAACATCACACTTCATGATGCCACCAAAGATGTTTACCAGTATTGCCTTCACCTTCGTATCGGAAAGAATAATCTTAAATGCCTCTGTAACCGTCTCCTCATTAGCGCTTCCTCCCACATCGAGGAAATTGGCAGGAGAACCACCGTGCAATTTAATTGTATCCATTGTGCCCATGGCAAGACCTGCACCGTTGACCATGCAGCCTATATTACCGTCCAGAGCGATATAGCTCAGTCCGTGTTTGGAGGCTTCAATCTCGTTAGGATCTTCCTCATCAAAATCCCTCATTTCTTCAATTGCCTTCTGGCGATAAAGAGCGTTGGGATCAAAATTCATCTTTGCGTCCAAGGCCATAAC
>CBDVDA010000099.1:0-13342 GCA_965372635.1 uncultured bacterium
AATTGAATAAAGCAAGAAACAGAAAAGGGGACGATTCTCTTTATGGGGCAACTAAGGAAGTCACAAGAGCTAAGGGTTTGAAATGATAGTGAAATTATGGATATGAGAAATAAAAGAGGACCGTCCCCGTTACCCCTCGGAGTCCCAAAACTAGTCAGCTAAATCGCGTATGAAATCAAAATGTAAGCTGTGTCATCTTAATACTGAACTCAAAGATAGCCATATAATTCCATCATTCGTTGGAAAGTGGTTGAAGAAAACATCCGCAACGGGATTTTTCATGGCTGTTGATACAGAGGGGGCTGCTGAACGATCACAGGACCTCTATAAAACACAACTATTATGTCATAGTTGTGAAGGCATTCTAAATAATCATGAGACATATTTTGCCAATCATATTTTCCATCCTTTTAAGAATGGGACTCTTAATGCTATAGCTAGCCATGAAAGCGTTGGGAGCTTTGCTGTATCAATAAGTTTACGTGTTCTTTGGCTTCTACAGGATAGCCGTGATCCATTAGCCATGAAGTGGGCTCACATTCTCAATAAACTTGAGCCTGAGTGGAGACAGTATTTGCTATGTCCAGAAGGCTTTGTTAAAGGAGTCAACAGTCACCATATTCTTTTTAGTAATGAGCAATTGCTGGCGCATGGGTTGAGATCGGCTCCGAATCTAATTCTCAATTTACGAAGGACCTCTGTATTCTATATATATGAGAAGTTTGGTCAGGCATACTTTTTTGCCAATATGGCTGGCATACAAGTTATCTCAATGATAGCCCCACCTGAGTTTCCGATATCAATTGGAACACAGGTGTATCCAAAGCAAGTCCTTGGAGGTAAAGACCTACCAGGCATTGGATGGGGAGGCTACTTCCAAAATATTATGGAGTTTTCAAATGGGGTAGATGAAACCCGGAATGGTTTATCACAAAGCTATAAAGAGATGATCAATCGTGCTGAAGAGAAAGATCCTGAGCGAGCTATTACTTCCGAAGATGCTAAGTTGATTTATCAACAGAATGTGTTATCAAGAAAGATTAAAACAGAACACGACAATTGACAGGGTATAATTATAACAAACACAACAATCACATGCACTCGGACAGCAAAAAGCCCCGCTCCTTCGTCGCTCTGCTTTTTGCTGCCGGTGATGTGAGGCGTTAGACCGTCATAAAAGAGACATCATTGCTCGATGAAATCTACAAATAAAATACTAAAGGCAAGCAACGTAAAGACAGTTCATCCAGTCGTTAACCAGATTTCAGAAGAGCTATCACACATTGAGGCTCTAAATTACATAAAAATATACAATGGACGAATAATGGCATCCAATGAACTTACTGATAATGGAAAAAAAGAACCAATTGTATCTATTGGTGAATCCAATATTATCGGTGTTGAATTATTGATCGATGTTCCTAATAAAATAATCCAATTTTACTCAATAACATCATCTATAAAGGGATGTGGTGAGAAAATGGTGTCTTCAATTGTTAATGCAGTTCCAGAAGAATGGAAGTTAGTCGTTGTAATGGATTGGAGTGGTGGGTTTTGGCAAGTTATGATGAAAAGGTATCCAAGACTGGTGGTTTTTTGATAGTTAACTGGCCTCACAAGGTAAATCCACGCAGACTTGCTACTGTGGTGCTTGCTTTCAAGTCTGCTGCATTCTTTCAAATTCAGTATTTGCTGCAACATCATCAGCATCAATCCGCAAGCTGGTGATTTACAACGTTATAATTTTGGAGACAATTAAGCGTAAAATGTATAAAATTGACAAACTATGATTGAATTTGAAAGAGACAAACATGTATACCATTCCGATGAGTTCGAAGAATTAATAAAAGATACGATTCGTTTCTTTAACGGCACACCTGTTCACACGCTGCCGCCACCTGAAAAATTTCATGGAACTGGTGTTTATGCCATTTATTACATTGGGAAGTTCCCCAAATACAATAAATTATACGAACAAAATCGTACTTCTTTTAACCTGCCAATTTATATTGGAAAAGCCGTCCCCGCTGGCTGGAGGCAAGCCAGAACTATATCTACAGAAAGCAAAATAACTTTTGAGTTGCATACAAGGCTTAAAGAGCACTCAAGAAGTATTTTGCAGGCTTCAAATCTCGACTGCAATGATTTTAGATGTCGATTCATGATTTTAGAAAATTATGCGAGTAGCATGATAGGAACAGTCGAGGCTGCTCTAATCAGACTCTATGCACCTTTATGGAATTCATCTATTGATGGCTTTGGTAATCATGACCCCGGAAAAGGACGATATAATCAAGCAAAGTCTGATTGGGACGTGTTGCACCCTGGAAGAAAATGGGCAGAGAAATGTCAAGGTGAACATTCAACGGATATAAAAGTTTAAGAAATATAGAATCTTATTTTACAAATTTTAAAGAGTAGCTACAGTATGTTAAATAGTATTGAAATTTTTTCAGGTGCAGGTGGCTTGGCCAAAGGTCTTGAGTTGGCAGGTGTCCACCATAAGGCATTTGTTGAATTAAATCCTCAAGCCTGTAAGACTTTACGGCAGAACTATTCAAAAAAACTTGTTCATGAGAGCAATATAGAACTATTTAACTTCCAGAATTTCAAAAACATTTCAATTATTGCTGGTGGTCCGCCATGCCAGCCTTTTTCTCTTGGAGGGAACCATAAAGGCAATTTAGATAAAAGAGACATGTTTCCCTATGCAATAAAAGCAATCCAACAGTTAACCCCCAAGGCCTTTATATTTGAAAACGTTAAAGGATTATTGCGAAAGTCATTTGCATCATATTTTAATTACATCATACTTCAGCTAACGTATCCTGAAGTAATAAAGAACCCTGAAGAAGAGTGGCTAACTCATCTTAAAAGGTTAGAGAAAATCCATACTTCAGGGACCACAAAATCTCTAAAGTATAATATTGTTTATAGGCTTATTAACTCAGCAGATTACGGTGTTCCACAAAAACGCGAAAGAGTTATTATTATTGGAATAAGAAGTGATTTGAATTTATCGTGGAGTTTCCCACAACCAACTCATTCAGAGGAAAGTTTATTCTGGAGTCAATTTGTTACAAAAGAATATTGGGATAGACATGATATTAGCGACCTCAGCAGTTCATTAGTTAGCAAAAGGATTCTTCAAAAAACAAAAAAACTTAAACAACAATATAGTCTATTTGCCCCACTTCAAAAACCCTGGCGCACGGTTCGCGATGCTATAGGGCATTTGCCTACTCCCAACGATAAAGAGTTAACAGAACACCAAGACCATATATTTAGAACCGGAGCAAAAGTGTATCCAGGGCATACAGGAAGTCCCCTTGATTTACCTTCAAAGACAATCAAGGCTGGAGATCATGGTGTTCCAGGTGGTGAAAACATGATTCGTTTTCCAAATGGAGAAGTCCGATACTATACGACCCTAGAAGCAAAGTTAATTCAAACCTTCCCTGCAAATTATAAAATTACAGGAGTCTGGTCTGAAGCTATGAGACAAATTGGGAATGCTGTTCCTGTAAAACTCGCAAATGTGATTTCCAGTAGCCTTGTTAAAGAGTTAACACTCCAAACAAAAAAATTATAAAAAGGCGCGCAAGAGGGACGGTTAAGGCCGGTTTTAACGGCAACTGTTTTCTGAATTCCATGGTCCCGAGCCTGGCAATTCTGGGGGACATTCACTAATTCCAGGGGCGTCATACTTAATTCCCTTCGCCCCCTTATAACTCTACAATATCCTGAGCTTTCCTTGACGTGAGCGTCAAATTAAGATAGAATCACGCCATGTTTTCAACGAGCCCTATTGTCATAGCTATTTTCGTTATTGCTTTCATCCTCATCTTCGACCGTGCCGGGAAATATCTCCGTAAGGCGTCCCCCGAAATCCTTAAATGGATCGATTACGGCTCCTTCGGTACAATCATCGTAAGTGGGTTTCTTCTCTATAACGGGACCAGCAGCGTTATCCTCCGGTATCTCTTTTTGCTGTCGATTATCATCTATTTCATCGCCCTTCGGCACAGCATTTACGACAAACCGTCGGAACAGGATTAAGCCCTGCCAGCTGCATTCGCGGCGTTTTAACGTGGGATTATTATTTAGCTTCTCTCTGGAATGGTTCAATCCCCTTGACTTTATTTCCTCCCCCTGATATTTTTTGAATCCTAAGCAGTGCCATATTATCTAATGGAGTAACCGATGCCCGACAAAGGGGATGCACAGTTTGTCCGCAGATTGAAAGAACGCGACCCGTCCGCCATGGATGAAATGGTGGACAGGTTCAGCAACAAGATATTTAACCTCGCCATCGGTCTTTTGAAAAACCAGGAGGATGCTTCCGACGTCGTTCAGGATACGCTCCTTCAGGTTTTTGAAAAGATAGAGACCTTCAGGGGAGATTCCCAGCTTTCGAGCTGGATCTACCGGATCGCTATCAACTTCGCCTACATGAAGATCCGGAAGAACAAAAGGAACGAATATATCCCCATCGAAGAGAACATGCCGCAATTCCAGAAGAGCGGCATGCATGCAAGGCCGGTAAACAGTTGGGCCGAAAAGGCCGACGTTGCGCTGGAGCGGAAGGAAACGAGAGAACTGCTCCGCACCAACATATCGAAGCTGGCGGAAAAATACAGGACCGTACTGGTTTTGAGAGACATCGAGGGATTTTCGACGGAAGAGGTGGCCGAGATTACGGGGATGACCATTCCGGCGGTTAAGTCGAGACTCCACCGGGCGAGACTCTTTTTGCGGGAGAAACTTGCAGATTATTACAGAGGATAGAGGAACCAACTATGAGATGTGAAGATCTTGTGAGCGTCATCATCGATTATCTCGAAGGAGAGATGAAACCAGAATTCAGGGCCGAGTTCGAGCGGCATATGGGTGACTGTTCCTCCTGCCTCGCTTTTCTCGACACCTATAAAAAGACGAAAGAACTGACTGCTCAAATCGGATGCAATGAGATCCCCCCGGAAGTGAAAAAAAGGATCAAGACTTTTTTAAAGAAGAAGGCCGCCCTCCACTGATTTATTCCCAATATTCCCCTTTTTTATTCTTGACTTCAGGCGCTTAGCTGCTATATTCAAAAGCAAGAAAGCTCGTTTCTAAATCTCTATTAGGAGGCGAAAGAGAACATGGATTACCGTATCGAACGGGATACTCTCGGTGAGGTGAGGGTGCCCATGGATGCCTATTACGGCGCTCAGACGACGAGGGCCGTCGAAAACTTCCCCATAAGCGGCCTGAAAGCCCACCCCATTTTTGTGAAGGCGACGGCCATGGTGAAGTATGCCGCAGCGAAGGCGAACATGGCCTGCGGCGTACTCGACAGCAACCTCGGTGAAGTGATCGCCCAAGCGGCGGAAGAGGTGGTGGCCGGGAAGTGGCGCAATCATTTCGTCGTAGACGTTTACCAGGCAGGAGCGGGAACGTCGCACAACATGAACGCCAACGAGGTGATCGCCAACAGGGCCATCGAACTTCTCGGCGGGAAACTGGGCGATTATAGCCGGGTCAGCCCGAACGACCACGTCAATATGTCGCAATCGACTAACGATTCCTTCCCCTCCTCCATGCGGATTGCGGCCCTTCTGCTAGGCCGGGATTTTTTTAAGAACTTCTCTGCGCTGATTGAATCGCTTGAAAGAAAGGCGAACGCCTTCGACGGCATTATCAAGTCGGGAAGGACCCATTTGCAGGACGCCGTTCCCGTTCGGCTCGGCCAGGAGTTCGGCGGCTATGCCGAGGCGCTGAAAAAAGGGCAGGGGAGGGTGGACGAGGCCCTTGACGGTCTGAGATCGACGGGACTCGGTGCCACGGCGGCGGGAACGGGAATGAACGCCCCGAAAGGATATAGGGAGGACGCGGCGAAGCATCTTTCCGAGATATCCGGGATAAAGATAGAGAATGCGCCAAACCTTTTCGAGGCGACGCAGAGCATGGGGGATTTCGCTCACCTTTCGTCTGCGCTTAAAAACGTGGCGCTTGAAATCACGCGGATCGCAAACGACCTTCGGCTTCTCAGTTCCGGCCCGAGAACCGGTTTCGGGGAGATCGTGCTGCCGCCTGTTCAACCGGGGTCGTCCATCATGCCGGGAAAGGTAAACCCCGTCATGGCCGAGGCTATGAACATGGTCGCCTTCCAGGTTTGCGGGAATGACCATGCCGTCTCAATGGCGGTGCAGGCTGGCCAGATGGAACTGAACGTTATGATGCCCCTCATCAATCACAATATCCTCACCTCAATGGAAATACTCAAAAACGGGATGAGGCTCTTTGCCGAGCGGTGCGTGGACGGCATTACCGCCGATGAAGAGAGATGCAGGGAGTACGCCGAAAAGACGGTGGGGCTGTCCACCTTCCTAAATACCCGCATCGGCTATTTCAAGGCGGCTGAACTTTCCAAGGAGGCCGTCGAAAAAGGAGCCACCGTACGTGAACTGGTGATCCAGAAGGGGATACTCACCAAAGAGGAAGTGGACGAAATTTTCCATATTGACAACCTTACATAGGAGGCACTTCAATGGACAAGTGGCAGTGCACGGTTTGCGGTTACATCTATGACCCGGAAAAGGGAGATGAGGATAACGGCGTCCCGCCGGGGACCTCTTTTGAAGAGATCGACGCCGACTGGATATGTCCTGTTTGCGGCCTCGATAAAGAGGCTTTTGAAATGATAGAGGCTTCCCCTCCACTGGTGGGAGGGGAATGAGGGGAGGGGGATAGAGAACTGACAAAGTACGCTATAGAAAGGATTTACGTGAGTAATAAAATCTCTTTTGGAGTTCTCTTCCTTTTACTCTTGCTTCCCATTAAAACGATGGGAGGGAAGACCCCGGAATATATCGGGGCAGAAAAGTGCATGATCTGCCACCTGCCGCACTACGACGCCTGGAACGAGACGAAGATGGCGAAGGCCTTCGAAATCTTAAAGCCAAGTGCCCGGAAGGAGGCGAAGCTGAAAGTGGAATTCGATCCCGAGGAGGATTACACTGAATCGGACTACTGCCTCTCATGCCATGTGACCGGTTACGATGAACCGGGCGGGTTCGTGAGCTTCGAAGAGACGCCGAAGCTGGTTGGGGTGCAGTGTGAGGCGTGTCACGGGCCGGGGAGCATCTACGCCGGGATGATGGGGAAGAAGAAGGGAACCTTTATCCGTATCGAATTCATGGAGGAGGGCGGCTTGAAGCTGCCCTCCGAGAAGGACAACGACTGCGCCGAAAAGTGCCACAACGATGCAAGCCCCTTCGTAGACCCCGAAAAGGCCTTCGATTATAAAGAACGCGCCGCGCGCGGCGTCCACAAGCTCAGCCATCCCGATGTGAAGAAAATCACCATGCCTTTCAACCTTTGAAATTCTGAAAAGAGATAGACCAAGCTAGCCCTATTATGTTCTTTTTGCTCTTTGAGTACGATGCCATCCGCTGAATTTCCTTGAAATTACTCGCGGAAATATGTTATAAATCCCAACTTACTTAATTTTATAAGCGGGAGATTCAAATGGCAAAGGTATGTGAAATATGCGGCAAGGGCAGAATGGCGGGGAACAACGTGAGCCATGCCAATAACAAGACGAAAACAACGTGGCAGGTAAACCTTCAGTCTGTAAGAGCCGTCGTTAACGGCGCCGTTAAAAAGATCAAGGTCTGCACGCGCTGCATCCGCTCCGGGGCTGTCGTTAAGGCCGCTTAACCGGCGAGAGCGGTCGCCTCGATCTCAACCAACACCCCCTTCGGCAGGTTGCTCACCTCCACGGTGGCGCGCGCAGGGTGGGACTCCTTGAAGTAACCTCCGTACACTTCGTTTACAATCGCAAAGTCCGCCAGGTCTTTCAGGAATATGGTCGTCTTTACGACCCGGTTCATGCCCGATCCGGCGGCAGTCAGGACCGCTTCCAGATTTTTCATCACCCTCTTTGTTTGCGCCTCGATTCCTCCCTCTACGACTTCACCGCTTGCCGGGTCGAGCGGGATCTGCCCCGAAAGGAAGATGAATCCATTTGCCCGTACGGCCTGTGAATAGGGCCCAATGGCGGCTGGCGCCTCTTCTGTAGCAATAATCTCTTTTTCCATTTGCGGTAACCTCCTTAAGCTCTATCCGGAAATACGTTCTACCTTGATCACTCCTTTGACCCTCTCCAGTGCCGACATCACTTTCTTCAGTTGTGGAAGGGCGTTTACGGCCACTTCGAAGATGCATGTGGCCTGCGTGTCGCCCGTGTTTATCTGGGCGCTCACAATATTGACCTTCACGCTGCTGATCTTTGCACTCATGGACGCGAGAAGGCCCTTTTCATTTTTGCAGAGTACTTTAATCTTGACGGGCCTGTTAAAGGCGGCGTCTTTTCCCCACGTCAGTTCGACGCGCCTTTCGGGATCGCTTTCGATGACGTGGGCGCAGTCTATCCGGTGGACGGTGAGACCTCTGCCCCGGGTGATGAAGCCGATGATCTTGTCTCCGGGAACGGGGTCGCAGCACTTGGCGTAGCGGAGCATCAGGTCGTCTATACCCATAATCTCCACCGCCTCTTTCCTGCTTCCGGTGATTTTGTTGAGGATAGCGTTGAGTTTGGAGGCCTTTTTAGGTGTTTTCTTCTTCGCCGCTTTCTCGTCGGGAAACATCTTCCCGAGGAACTGCCTGGGGGTCACTTTCCCGTAGGCGATGATCGACATGAGGTCGTCGGGGGTGGCCAGGTTGAGCGCCTTCAGCGCCTCTGCCATTTTGCTGTCCTTAAGGAGTTTGGGCAGTGATTTGCCCTGTTTTCTTAGCTCGCGGTCGAGGATATTTCTCCCCACCTCGATGCTCTGCTTTCTCTCTTCCTTTTTTGCCCACTGCGTAATGCTGGACCTTGCCTTTGAGGTTTTGACAAAGCGGAGCCAGTCCTTGCTGGGGAAGCTTTTGGTGGAGGTCATGACCTCCACGGTGTCGCCGTTTCTGAGTTGCTTTTTCAACTGGACGATGGCGCCGTTTACCCGCGCTCCCACACAGTGCATACCGATGTCGGTATGCACCCTGAATGCGAAGTCGATAGGGGTGGCGCCCCGGGGGAGTTCGAACACGTCCCCTCCGGGTGAAAAAACATAGACCTCCTCCGTGAAGAGATCGACGCGGAAGCTGTCCATGAATATTCTCGGGTCTTTCGTCTCCTGCTGCCATTCCAGCATCTGGCGGAGCCAGCCGAACCGTTCGTTTTCCTTGTCGCTCACCACCTTACCCTCTTTGTATTTCCAGTGGGCGGCGATCCCGTCTTCGGCGATGAGGTGCATTTGCTCGGTCCTTATCTGGATTTCAAGCCGCTCGCCGCCCGGTCCTACGACGGTGGTGTGCAGGGACTGGTACATGTTCCCCTTGGGCATGGCCACATAATCCTTGAACCTCCCGGGAACCGGCTTCCAGAGCGAGTGGATAACGCCGAGCGCTTCATAACAGGCTCCGAGGGAATCGACGATGATGCGGAAGGCGATGAGGTCGTTGATCTGTTCGAAATCGATCCCCTGCATTTCCATTTTCTTGTAGATGCTGTAAAAATGTTTCGGCCTGCCGTAAATCGCGCCCGGTATGTTGTGCTCGCTCAGTTTCTCTTCGATGATTTTTTTTACTTCCAGGATGTTTTTTTCCCGCTCCTTCTTTTTCTTGGCCACCTTCCTGGTGATATCTTTATAGATTTCTGGCTCGATATGCCTTAATGAAAGATCTTCAAGTTCCGATTTGATCCATGCAATGCCGAGCCGGTTCGCCAGGGGCGCATAGATTTCCAACGTTTCCTGGGCGATGCTCTTTTTCTTGGCGGTGGTGTGGAATTGAAGTGTGCGGATATTGTGGAGCCTGTCGGCAAGTTTGACGAGGACGACGCGGATGTCTTTGGCCATGGAGATGACCATTTTCCTGATGCTTTCCGCCTGCCTCTCTTCCTTCGTGCTGTAGACCATCTTGCTGATCTTCGTCACGCCGTCTACGAGGAACATGATCTCCGAGCCGAAGAGAGCTTCGATCTCTTCCAGTGTGGCGCGCGTATCTTCGACCGTATCGTGGAGAAGACCGGTAACGATGGTGGGGATGTCCATCTTGAGTTCGGTGAGGATTTTGGCAACTTCGAGGGGGTGATTCAGGTAGGGCTCGCCGGAAAGCCTGTTTTGTCCCTGGTGGACCTTGGCGGAAAAGACGTAGGCTTTTTTTACGAGAGGGATGTCTCCGGCGGGGTTATACTCTTCGATTCTTTCAACGATGTCGTTTAGTCTGACCACGGCAACCTGCTTACATAAATAAAAATGGTGCTAAACTGCCGGAAGTGAGACGTTCCCTATGTGTGATGACTCATTGGCGACTCGTTTGTTGCCTCATGGCTTAGCCGGCGGCAGGATAAATCTTCTCTTCCCATGCACTCTTCAACAAGGTTGCTTGGCTAATAAGCGGCAATGCCCCGAACTGTAGAGAGTGATAGCTTGAGGGAAAGCAAGAAGAGCTATCTATTTCGATTTCGATTTGCCCTTGGATTTCTTCAGGGTGATTTTTTTTGCGGCAATCTCTCTGAGCGCGAGGACATGCGGCTTGTCACGCCTTGTATTGATGAGCGCCTTCGATCCTGCCAGCAGGTTTTTGGTTCTTTGCGATGCCGCCATTACGAGGGTGAACCTGTTGTCGATATTCTGAAGGCAGTCTTCTACGGTGACTCGTGCCATTGGAAACCTCCGATATTTTTAGGGTGATTATAGAGTATATAGCTTCAAAATTAAAGAGTAATTTTTAAAATAGAACTTTTGGGAAACCACTCGGCCTTTTCTTTATCGCTTCGGAGTTTGAGAACGGCGTCTTTCGGCAATGATGATCGATTGCAGGGCCTCTGTCGCCTTATCGATGTCATCGTTTATTATAGTATGGTCGTACCATGAGGCATGAGTCAGCTCTTCCCTCGCATTGTCGAGTCTTTTCCTGATGACTTCGTCGGAATCCTTTCCCCGTTTTTTAAGTCGTCGTTCCAGTTCTGATATGTCCGGCGGAAGGATGAAAATAAAGACGCCACGCCCAAGTTTTTCCTTGATCTGCCTGGCACCCTGCCAGTCGATGTCGAGGATGATGTCGGTGCCTTCTTCTTCCGACTTTTCGATGTCGCTCGTCCGCGTTCCGTAGAACTCCTCGTGAACTTCGGCCCATTCGGCGAAAGCGCCTTGCTCCGCCATAGCCTCGAACTTTTTCTTGCCGATGAAGTGGTAGTCTCTGCCGTCTACTTCTCCTGAACGCTTTGGTCTCGTCGTGCAGGAGATAGAAAAACAGATGTCGGGAAATTCCGCCAGGATTTTATTGCAAAGCGTCGTCTTTCCCGCGCCCGACGGCGCCGACATGATAAAAATGTTTCCCGTTTTTTTCAAGACCACTTCTTTACAACCTGTCTATTCCATGGATGGGCGGCATCATTCAATGTTTTGCACCTGCTCTTTAATCTTTTCCAGCTCCGATTTTATCTCGATCACCCGTGTAGAAATGTCGGTGTCGCTGCTTTTAGAGCCGATCGTATTTATCTCCCGGTTCATCTCCTGGACGAGGAAATCAAGCTTTCGGCCTGTCGGCCCTTCCTGCTCGAGAAGAGTGGAGAATTGATCGACGTGGCTTTTGAGGCGGACGATTTCTTCGGTGATATCGCTCTTTTCGGCAAAGATGGCAGCTTCTTGTGCCAGTCTCGCTTCATCGATAGTGCCGTTTGTCAGGGTTTTAATTCGTTCCTGCAACCGTTCTTTATACTGCTCTGTGAGGAGAGGCTGCTTTTCCGAAATGGGGTCTGCCGTATTCATTATATTTTCGAGGCGATCATTTAAGTCTTTAGCAAGGGCCTCGCCTTCTTTTCGTCTCATCCCGTCAAGCGAGGCGAGGGCCTCTTTTAATGCCGGCATAATCGCTTTTTTAAGAGCATCTTCGTCGGAAGTGACGTCCCGCGTACGAATGACATCCTTAAAAGCGGTTATCTGGGACAGCGAGATTTCTCCTTCCAGTTGGAGAGAACTCTTCAGGCATGTGAGCGCTTTATGGAAGTCCTTTGCTAATGGCAGATCGACTTCTAATGTACTTTCGCCGGCAGGGGAGACTATAGAAACCGTTACATCGATTTTTCCACGAGCGACAATGCTTTCAATTTCTTTCCGTGTCTCATTTTCCAGTGAATAGGTTCTCCATGGCAGTCTAATGGATATGTCGCGGAACCTGTGGTTTACCGTTTTAATTTCTACCGTAAACTCACCCGAATCGGATGAGGCGGTCCCCCGTCCGTAGCCGGTCATGCTTTTAATCATTGAGTTGTCCTCTCCTCTTGCGCCATGAGTGCATTTGACAGCTCCTTGATGGATGTGGTCGCCGTACCGAGTTTTCCGACCACAATGCCTGCCGCCGCGTTGGCGATGGAGGCGGCCTCCTTGAGCGTCATTCCCGATGCAAGGCCGAGCGTGAGCGTTGCAATCACTGTGTCGCCTGCGCCGGTAACGTCGTAGACGTCGCGCGCCATTGTTGGTATATGAGTTATTTCGCCCCCCTTTTCGAAAAGAGACATCCCGCTCTCGCCACGGGTGATGAGCAGGGCTTTCGCCCTGTTCTTTTCAAGAAGTATCTGCCCTGCTTTTAGAAGCCCTTCTTCATCTTCCGTATCGACTTCTGCAGCAGCCGCTGCTTCGTGATGGTTGGGGGTGATGACGGTGACGCCCTGGTAGTGGGGGAAGTTGAGCGGTTTCGGATCGACCGCCACGGGGATGTTCTTTGAAGAGAGCATGGGGATGATCTGGTCGAGGAGAGGTTTCGAGATGACCCCCTTGCCGTAGTCGGATAAAACGACGGCATCGATGGTGTCCAGTTCTTCTCTGACATGGCGGACGATTTTTTCTATAGTTGTCGCCATAACAGGCCTCACTTTTTCACGGTCAAAACGGACGATCTGTTGGTGCTGAGCAATGACCCGTGTCTTGATGGCCGTAGGGCGATTGTCTTTAACGACAACGCCGCCGCACTCCACCTTCATATCCTTAAGAATTTCCTGCATCCGCTCGCCGTTTGCGTCGTTCCCGATAACGCCGCAGAGGCTCACCTGGCAGCCGAGCGAGGTAAGGTTGTTGACTACGTTGGCGGAGCCTCCGAGCCGGAGCGATTCCCTCTCCACCTCGACGACAGGGACGGGCGCCTCGGGTGATATTCGTTTCACTTTTCCCCAGATGAATTCGTCGAGGATGAGGTCGCCTATGACAAGTACTCTTTTATCCGTGAAGGTTTCCATCCGTTTAAAAAGATTGGCGTCTGGCGTCATTATTTATTGACCTTTCGTCTGGCTATCTCTTGTGAGGGTTCGTTGAAAGTCTGG
>CBDVDA010000100.1:0-13215 GCA_965372635.1 uncultured bacterium
CCCCCTATAGATGGTTTCTTTTTCATCCCCGGGAACTGCTTGAGAGAATCGAGAAGTGCATCGAGGTCGTGTGCTTCGAGATAACGGGCAACTTCATGCGATTTTCCGGCCCCTAAGTGACCTGTTTTGATCAAGACCTTATAATACAAAAGGTTACTCCACGTTTATTGAGACCTCAATAGGGTAATCCTATAGGAACGTCTGTACTGCAATTTATAGCATGTACGCTCGGGGCCGACAATAAAGGGAATCGGGTATTTACTTAACAGAATCGAGCTTTGAGGAAGGGGCTGTCAGGTTGGTTTCTTATGCTGAATGGTGTTAGAAGCCCTGAAATTGCCTGGTGTGATGCCTTCGATCTTTCTGAAGCATGTATAGAAATGGGGCTCTGTTTTAAAGCCTGTCTTCTCCATAATATCAAACATGGGAAGGTCAGATGAACAAAGAAGGTTTTTTGCTGCTCTAATGCGGACGGAATTGATAAATTTTATCAGAGATATTCCCATGTTTTTCTTGAATGTTGCCGACAGATGATCCGGAGAAATACCGATATCTTTTGCAAGCCCGGTCAGTGTGATTTGATGCCGGTAATTCTGCAAGACAAATTGGATGGCTTCTTTTACCTTCGGGTGTACGACTGTGTTGAGTGAGGCATTCATGAAGGTCTGACTTCCAAGGAGATAGCGGAGCCGTTCTTCAACATCTTTTATGGTATAAGGTTTTGTGAGGTAACCACGGACGCCGAAGTCTGCACACTTGGCGGCATAGTCGTGGCTGCTTCTTCCCGTTGTTACAATGATAGGAATGTCTTGCCCGTTTTTTTTGAGTTTTTGCATGAACTCGAAGCCGTTCATTACGGGCATCTCGAGGTCGAGGATGATGCAATCTATTTTTTGAGACATGATGTAATGCAATGCCTGCTTACCATTACTTGCGTCAAAAACCTGGTAGTTTTTTTTAAATTTTTTTGAAAGAATATCTCTAAGTTCAAGACAATCTTCAACAAGAAGGAGTGTTTGCATTATTTTCCTATGTTTGAAAAGTTAGCTTTTCTCTTCATAGCGATCAGCGAGCATGGCAATGGCCACGGCGTGGTGTTTGTTAGCGGCATTCAGTTTAGTCTTAATGTTTTTTAGATGATATTTAATGGTATTTTCGCTGACATTCAGGATCTCTCCCGTTTCCCAATTCGTTTTTCCCTGCTTCATCCAGTGGAGAACCTCTTTTTCTCTTAGAGTAAGTTTGGAGAAAAGTATGGAGAGATTGTCATTGTTATTATTTGCTTGTCCCATTACACCAAGGTTCAAAGAGTCATATAACTCTCTATCCATTTCAGATATCTTGTAACTATACGAGATCATTTGAAGACGATGTCTCTACTCTTAGCTTATAAGAAGTGTGGATTGATGTAAAACAGTTGTGGATAAGTTTATCTGTATGATGCTAAAAAAACACCTACCCAATAGGATAGTAGGATGGTAACAAAAAAAACGGCTGCTTTATTTCAAACAGTGTCAAGATGCGCTTCAAGCCATTGATCTGTTCGTATTTTTAACGGGTAGTTGAGGGGGGAAGGTAGAACAAAAATTTAGGTCAGGCTGAATGATTGTTTATCCCTTTTACAATGTCGGCGATCCTGAACGGTTTTAAAAAACAGTCGGAGTTGCTTTTGTTGCATAAGGAGCAATCGTCACATTCCGAGCGGCCAGTCGACAGGGTGATCAGAAGGTGTTCTTTTTGTCCTGACTGTTTGTGAAAGGATTGGCAAAGAGAGAGATAACCAGTCGCCAGGGGAATGTCAAATATTATAATGTCGGATTCTTCTTTTTCGGTGCAAATATTCATTATGTCGTTTATGAATATTTTTGGACGCGCCATATGTTTAGTTTTGTACCCCTCGACGGTCAAAACCTGGGTGAGCAGTTTTGCCGTCAGTGTATCTTCGGAGACAATCAACACTTTTTTACTCATTTTAAGTTACCCTTAGTAATTTCATGATTTTATGATGGTGTACTTTAAGCTTATGCCCCTTCAAGAGTCAATTAGCAGAATCGGGTTTTTCACTTAACATTTCAGTGGGATTAATGAAGTGATGGATGGGGCATAAATTGCGCTATTCTCTTGATTAATACAGATGATCTGTTCTATATTTCTCTTTGAAAATAACTAATTATGATGAATTTGAAAATAACAATCTTGCTGCTATTCCTCTTCCTTTCCATCCCCGGCAATGTCTTTGCGGACTTTTACCGGTATACCGATGATAAAGGTGTTGTCTGCATTACTAATAATTTAAGCAATGTTCCGGAAAAATATCGTGCAAAAGTTATTGTCATCAAGGAAGAAAAAAAAGTTATTGAAGAAGTTAAAAAAGCGGGGGGGTGGGTGGAGGAAGGGAGTCAAAGCGCAGAAGACGCCGTTCAGAAGCTGGTTGTTACCGTATCCAAATATCCATACCGGAAACTCGGTATTTCCTTCGCTATATACGCTGTTTGTGTTGTTTTTTTAGTGCTCTTTTTGTCTCGTTATTTGAACCGAAATATGATGACTATTGTTGTCTTTCTGGTGCTTACTTCCGGTTTCGTCTTATACGCCTTCCGCCTGGAGGTGGAGGAGACCCACCGGAAGTTTGTGAAGATGAAGGCGCACGTGGAAAAAGTGCAGAAAAAGCTCGGCAAACGGGCCGCCGCCCAGGCAAAAGCGGCGCAAGAGGTGGAGGAGATGCTGAAAGATCTTAACTGATATGGACGGCGAAGGCGATCATCTTCTCCGTTGCTTTTATTCCTCTCGATTCTCCCTGATCGATGAAAACCATATTCCCTGCCTCAACGTCCACTTCTTCCCCTTCGATGGTCATGACGCCTGAACCGCTGACGATATAAAAAACGCCTGTGCCGCTCGGATGCGGGGGAATCTCCTGCCCCGGTTCCATGCAGATGAGGGGAACCTTGTAGCCTGGCTCCATTCTGAGTATCTGTGGTGCAAACTGCGGGTTGAATGACGCCTTTTCCATTAGATCTATCCGTTCCATATGTGAACTGCCTCCTGCATTTTTGAACGCCATTATAGTGCTTTACCACCGGGAAGTCAAAGCCTGAAAATCCTTGAAGTTTAAGGCTCGCTGTATTAAGATTAGCCTCTTCAAAATCGATTTTAAAAGGGGTTAGTTCTGGACAAGATTGTTATACGGGGAGGCGCGCGGCTTCTCGGCGAGGTGGAGGTGAGCGGCTCTAAGAATGCGGCGCTCCCTCTCATTGCCGCGTCCATCCTTACGTCGGGCAAAAACAGATTGAAAAATGTCCCTTCCCTTGCCGATATCAAGACAATGGAGAATCTCCTTTCCAGTATCGGTATGGAAGTAGCCCATCGTAAAGGGACGCTTACCCTGTCGGGAGAGGCAAAAAGTTTCGAGGCGCCTTACGACCTGGTGAAGACGATGCGGGCATCGGCCCTCGTTCTGGGTCCCATGCTATCCAAGTACGGTCGGGCAAAGGTTTCGCTTCCCGGAGGGTGTGCTATCGGGGAGCGGCCTATCGATCTGCATATTAAAGCGCTCGAAGCGATGGGGGCGAAGGTGAAACTCGCCCATGGCTATGTGAAGGCAGAGGCGAAGAGGCTGAAAGGGGCGAAGATCTATTTCGACCTCGTTACTGTTACGGGCACGGAGAACATCATGATGGCGGCCACCTTGGCCGATGGGGTGACGGTCATCGAAAATGCCGCACGTGAGCCCGAGGTGGTCGAGTTGGCGTCGGCCTTAAAGCAGGCGGGGGCGAAGATCAAGGGGGAGGGGACCGACGTGATTACCGTGGAGGGGGTGAAGAGCCTGAAAGGGATCGACCACGAGATCATGCCCGACAGGATCGAGGCGGGGACGCTCATGGCCGCAGCGGCCATTACGAATGGCAATGTGCTCATCAGGAAGGCGAATATGAGCCACATGGAGGCGGCTGTCGCCAAACTGAGAGAGGCGGGTGTTGCTATTGAGAACGAAGGCGATGGCGTGCGCGTTTCCGGCAAGGGACGGCTAAGGAGCGTCGATATCAAGACCATCCCCTATCCCGGTTTTCCAACAGACATGCAGGCCCAGATGATGGTCCTCATGGCGACGGCGGGGGGGCTGAGCGTCATCTCTGAAACGATATTCGAAAACCGCTTTATGCATGTGAGCGAATTGAGGCGGATGGGGGCCGATATTCATGTCGAGGGGCACAGCGCTATAGTCAAGGGGGCCGCGAGGCTGAGCGGCGCCAATGTGATGGCTACCGACTTAAGAGCGAGCGCCTCCCTCGTTATTGCAGGCCTCGTTGCGGAAGGGACGACGGAGGTCTCGCGTATCTATCATCTCGACCGGGGGTACGACCGGCTGGAAGAGAAGCTTGCAGGGCTTGGGGCCGACATAAAAAGAGTTAAGGGCGAAAAAACAAAATGAAAGATATTTTAACGATTGCGCTCCCCAAAGGGAGGATTCAGGAAGAAACGATGGACCTTCTCGGCAGGATAGGCATTGAATGTCCGGAAATGAAGGGGGGGTCGAGGAAATTGATTTTTGAACTTCCTGAGGAAAAAATCCATTTCCTCGTTGTTCGGGCGAGCGACGTGCCTGTCTACGTGGAAAACGGTGCCGCCGACCTCGGTGTGGTCGGGAAGGATGTACTCCTTGAACAGGGGAAGAAACTCTATGAGCCGCTCGATCTGAAGATAGGTTATTGCCGTCTCGTGGTGGCCGAACCTGCGGCGCTAAGTGAGCAAGACAACCCTTCCGAGTGGACTCATGTGCGGATTGCCACGAAATTTACAAAAATTACGGAGGATTATTTTGCCAGGAAAGGCGTTCAGGTGGAGGTCATCAAACTTTACGGCTCCATCGAACTGGCGCCCCTCGTGGGACTCTCCGAGCGGATCGTCGATCTCGTCTCGTCGGGGGAGACGCTGAAACAGAACGGGCTCGTCGAGATGGAGCAGATCATGGAAATCACGTCGCGGCTGATCGTGAACCGGGCGAGCCTGAAGACTCGCTACGAGCGTATCAACGACCTGATAACACGGCTCAAGGTTGAGGTAGATAAAGGGCTGAATTAATGGGAATTTCGATGGTCAAAACGGCGGATGCTCAGTTCCCCGGACTCTTTGATGAAATTCTGAAAAGAGGCGCGTCCGACTCCGAGGATGTTCAGGACGTCGTTTCCGAAATCCTCTCGAGGGTAAGGCGTGAAGGGGACGCTGCTTTAATCGATTATACCTCCAAGTTTGACATGCTTCGCCTGACCTCCGGCACGTTAAAGGTGGACGCCGATGACATTGAAGCGGCCTATGAGGCGATCGAACCGAAGGTGAGAGATTCACTCGAGGTGGCCGCAAAAAGGATCAGGGTCTACCATGAAAAGCAGACGGAAGAGACCTGGACCTCGGAGGATGAGGAAGGGGTGGTGCTCGGTCAACTGGTGCGGCCTATTGAAAGGGTCGGTATCTACGTCCCGGGAGGAAAGGCCTCTTACCCTTCCTCTGTTCTTATGAACGCCATTCCGGCTCGGGTGGCGGGCGTTAAGGAAGTGATTATGGTCGTTCCTATGCCGGGGGGAGAGGTGAACGATCATATCCTGGCTGCGGCGAAAATTGCAGGCGTGGATTCTATTTTTAAAGTGGGTGGGGCGCAGGCGGTGGCGGCGCTCGCCTACGGCACTGAAACGATCCCCAAGGTGGACAAGATTGTAGGGCCGGGGAACATCTATGTGGCGACAGCCAAAAAGATGGTCTTCGGCGAGGTCGATATCGACATGATCGCAGGGCCGAGCGAGGTCCTCATCATTTCTGACGGAAGCGGCGAGCCGTCCCACATTGCCGCCGACATGCTCGCCCAGGCGGAGCATGACGAAATGGCGGCGTCCCTCCTCATTACAACTTCGGAAGATTTCGGGAAGAAGGTGGAAGAAGAGTTGTCGAGACAGGTGACAAAGCTTAAAAGGCGGGATATTGCCGAAAAATCGATCAATGACCGTGGTGCTATAATCATCGTCGATGACCTCGAAGAGGCCTTCAGCCTCTCTAACCGTGTTGCTCCAGAGCATCTCGAACTCGCTATTGAAAAGCCGGAAGAGTGGCTCGACAGTGTTCAAAATGCAGGGGCTGTCTTCATGGGGCACTATACGCCCGAGGCGCTCGGAGATTACGTGGCCGGTCCGAACCACGTGCTTCCTACGGGCGGGTCGGCGCGGTTTTTCTCTCCCCTTGGCACCTACGATTTTATCAAACGCTCCAGCATCGTCTCCTTCAGCGAAGAGGCCTTCAGGCGCGTGGGCAAAGACGCCGAGAGGATTGCCGATGTGGAAGGGCTTGAGGCTCACGGCAATACGATCAGGATCAGGATGGGAGAGTCCTGACCGGTGGACAGCCTCTTCAACCTTGTTCGCCCCGAGGTGCGGGGGCTTAAGGCCTATCACGTGGAGGAACCGGACGTGCCGGTAAAGCTCCACGCCAACGAAAGCCCCTTCAATCTTTCCGAAGAGACGCGCCGGGAGATTGCCGCCGCTCTCAAGGAAACCTCCTTTAATCGCTACCCGTCAGCCGATTATTCCGACCTGACGGTTTCTCTCGCTGCGAGAGCAGGCGTCGATCCTTCCCAGGTGCTCGCCGGGAACGGCTCCGACGACCTCATCCAGATGCTCATTATGGCCTTCGGCGGTCACGGTGGGCCGGTGGTCTTTCCCGTGCCCACCTTTTCCATGTATAAAATTATCGCCTCCTACTTTGGGGAAGTGGCGAGGCCGGTGCCGCTCGGACCCGCCTTTGAACTCGACGCGTCGGTGGTTATTGAGGCGGCAGGTTCCAGACCGTCCATCACCTTCCTTAGCTATCCCAATAATCCCACGGGAAACTGTTTCGATGCGGCGGCCGTGGAAGAGGTGGTGGCAACCTCCAAAGGGATCGTTGTCGTGGACGAGGCATACTTTGATTACAGCGGCATCAGCTTTATAGACAGGCTAAAAAAATATCCGAACCTGGTCATATTGCGGACCCTCTCCAAGGTCGGTTTTGCATCGATGCGACTCGGTTTTATGATCGCCTCCCCGGAGCTTACAGAGGTGGTCAACCGGGTCAGGCTCCCCTACAACATCAATTCGGCAACGAGACGGGCGGCCATCATAGCTCTCGAACATGAGGCTGAGATCGATGAAGGCATAAGGACGGTTGTAGCGGAACGGGACAGGCTATTCAGTACTCTTTCCGGCCTCGCCGAGGTGGAGACATTCCGGTCCGATTCCAATTTTATCCTTTTCCGTGTGAATGATGCGGACAGACTTTTTTCCAGCCTTATCGGGAAGGGTGTGCTTATCCGAAACCTGAGCGGAGAGGGGCCGCTTGAAAACTGTCTCCGCGTGACGGCGGGGACAACGAAAGAGAACGACACTTTTCTGTCGGCCATGAGAGACATGGCCTAAAAAAAATCATAAACAATCAGTGAAAATCTGTGTCAAAATTCTTTTATCAAGTAAAGAGTAAATTTGAAAGGAGAGTGAGCGATGAAACGAGTGATTGTGATTCTTGCCCCCGGATTCGAGGAGGTAGAGGCCTTTGCCCCCGTAGATATCCTGAGACGGGCCGGGGTTGATGTGATTACCGCAGGGACGGTGGACGGCGTCATTGTCGGACGAAACGGCATCAAGGTGCTTGCCGACGAATCGCTCGACAAGGACTTCGATTCCGATTTCGACATGATCATCCTCCCGGGAGGCCTCGGCGGAACGGAAAACATGAAGGCCGACGGCAGGGTGAAAAGGCTCGTGGAGCACCACGACGAGCAGGGGAAATATATTGCCGCTATCTGTGCCGCCCCGACGGTCCTTGCCGAGATAGGCGTGACTGAAGGAAAGAAGATAACCAGCCATCCCTCGGTGAAGGTCGAGTTCCATCACGAGAAATACAGTGAGGCACGCGTCGTTGTCGATGGTAACCTCATTACGAGCCGCGCTCCCGGTACTGCGATGGAGTTCGCTTTCAAACTGGTGGAGATTCTCTGCGGCAAGGAGAAGGTGGCGGAGGTCAATGCCGGTGTGCTGGCTGAGTTGTGAGGGGAGAGTTTTACAGGGTATCTCTATTAATCTGTCATGCCGGACTTGATCCGGTATCCAGGGGTCTGCTTTAACTGGATTCCCGCTTTTACCCCAAGGGCACTTTGTCACTTTGTTCGGGCGCGCGGAATGACAAAATGTTAATTTTTAGAGGTAGCCTACATTATTAAAACCCACTGTGAAGGTAAACAATGTTTTTCTTTTTTATATTTCTGCCATTCTCTGAGGAAAGCAATTAAGGAGCTATTATGACGGTTAAAGGCTTTAAATTTTCAGGCATTGCCGCAGGGATAAAACCGGAGGGGAAGAAAGACCTCGCCCTCATCTCGGGGGACGGTACGCTTACAGTGGCGGGGGTTTTTACCACCTGCAAGGTTGAGGCGGCGCCAGTAACGCTCGATAAGGAACGAGTGAAGAGCGGACAGACGCGCGCTGTTATTGTCAACAGTGGGAATGCCAACGCCTGCACCGGCGATGAGGGGCTTGCCGATGCGAAGGAGATGGCGAGGCTCACGGCGGAATCGCTCGGAACAGGGGAGGAGGATGTGCTCGTCTCCTCCACCGGCGTCATCGGTCAGCGGCTCCCCATGGAGCGTTTTTCCGAGGGGATCCCCTCGCTCGTGGCCGCCCTCGACAGTGATGGCCTGAAAGATGCCGTCGAGGCGATTATGACTACCGACGCCTTCCCCAAGAGTGCCTCTGTGACGCGGGAGTTGGGAGGTAAATCGGTAACTGTGACGGGCATCGCCAAGGGGGCGGGGATGATCGCCCCCAACATGGCCACCATGCTCGCCTACCTCATGACCGACGCAGATGTAGAGCCGAAGGTGTTGCAGCATGCCCTGAAAGTAACGGTGGACGAGAGCTTCAATTGCATCACCGTTGACGGCGACATGAGCACAAACGATACGCTCCTTGCCCTCGCCTCCGGCGCGAGCGGCGTCAAGATTGACGAGGGAACGCATGAGCACCTCGTCTTCCTGAAAATGCTGAAGGAGGTGGCCGTCGATCTCGCAAAGATGATCGCTTCAGACGGCGAAGGGGCTACTAAACTCGTAGAGATTACCGTGCGGGGTGCGGAGACCGATTCCGAGGCGAAACGGGCGGCGTTGAAAATTGCCAACTCGCCTCTTGTGAAGACCGCCTTCTACGGTGAAGACGCTAACTGGGGGCGGATCGCCGCCGCCGTGGGCGGTGCCGGGATTACCCTCGACGAGAAGCGGCTCGACATCTGGTTCGATGACGTGAAAATCGTCGAGGGGGGGCTCTTTACCGGAGAGAAAGCTGAAGCTGAGGCGACGGAGGCGATGAAGAAAAAAGAGGTGCGCCTCACGGTGGAACTCAATCTCGGTACCTGTGACGCCACAATCTGGACCTGCGACCTCACCCACGACTACATCAGGATAAACGCCGAATACCGGAGTTAATCTTTCCCTTTCTTTTTACCTTTCAAGCTCGGAGATGGTGGCGTTGGACTGCCTCAGTCGGGAGACGAGTACCTTGCTCAAACGGTCCATGATAACCATCGCCACCTGCGGGTCGTCTTGTTTCATCATGTCGAAGGCGTCGATGGAAATCTTGTAGCAGGTCAACTCTTCAGAGGCGATGACGGCTGCTGATCGGACGCCCCTGTCGAGGAGCGCCATTTCGCCGAAGATGGTGCCGTAGGTGAGGGTGGAAAGCCTCTTTTGGCGGTTGGCGCCGGGCAGGCGAATGGCGATCTCGGCCGAGCCTTTGACGATGATGTAGGCCGCGTCGCCGGGATCTCCCTGAGAGAAAACGGGGTTCCCCTCTTCAAAGTGTACCTCCTCTACGTAGTTTAAAAAGCGCTCGAAGAGCGCCTCTTCCTCCTCCTCCTCCAGACTGAGAAAGTCCTGCAAACGAAACTCTTTCTCTTCTGCCTGCCCCTCTTTAAGTTCGGCCAGCAGGCGGTCTTCACACTCTTCGAGGGCATGGTCCGTATCCTCGAAGAAGGCCGATGGGTCGATCTGCTCCGTTACGCTGAGACCCTTGAAAGAGTCGAGGAGCGGATTTCCTTCGTAGAGATAGGCGAACAAAAGGACGATCCCCTTCTCATTCATCTGCCGCCATGTCTGTTCTAATGTCCTCACTCCTGAGAGGTCGATCCGGTTGACCCGCTTCATGTCGAGTATGACGAAGGAAACGCCCTTGAAAAGGAGTTCGTCCATTTTGTTGATGAGCCTGTCTGTAGCGCCGAAGAAGATGGTTCCTTCCAGTTCGATGATGGCGATTTTTTCGCCGTGACTGTTTAGCTGCTCCATAATCTTGATGTATCGCTGCTTTTTGGAGCGGATGTTGCTGCCGCTATAGATGTTGCGGATGATGGACGTGCTCATTTGCCCGGCGAAAATGAGGACGGAGAGGATGATGCCGAGGACGGCGGCGGAGATGATGCTGAAGGTGACTGCTGTGATGGTGACGAGCAGGATAACGATGATGTTGAGCGTCAGTTCGTGCCGGTTGACCGTGTCTCGCCGGAAGGCTTCTTTAATCAGTTTGATGCTCCATTTGTCGAGCACCGTATAGGCGACGACGAAGGCCATTCCTGCCGTGACCGCCTTTGGGATGCTGCCGATGTGGCTTGCAAAGAGCACGATTAAAAGGAGGTTGATAAGGGAAAAGTTGAGGGAGGAGAGGCGGGTCCGGCCTCCCCCTTTAAAGTTTACGATGGCGCGTGCCGAAGCGCCGGATGCCGGGACGGCCCCTGCAAAGGCATTGAGCATATTCCCTATCCCTTGGGCGATAAGTTCCCGGTTAACATTCCCCCGCTGGTTCGTCAGGTTCTGCATAGTGAGGATGGCGAGGAGCGATTCGATGGAACTTAAGATTGCGATGATAAAGGCGCTCGAAACGATGAGGGGCAGAAACTGCCAGAGGCTCTTGTCTGCGACAAAACCGCCCATGCCTTTAATATAGTCGAGAGAGAAATAGGCGGTCGGGACGTGGCCGATGGTTCCGCTCAATTGTTCTCCAAAACCGGCAAAAACAAGCAGGTAGTAGAGTCCCGTTCCCCCGGCAATGCTTAAGATTGCACCGGGGATTTTCGGAAAAATCTTTTCCCCCTTCAGCCAGAGGAGGGTGGTTGTCAGGGCGACGAGGAAGGAGAGTGGTTTTATTCCCACCGGTTCTCCTATGACATCTCTTAAGGTCTGCCCCGGCAGGCCGAGATAATCCCCCACGGCCCCCTGGATGATGATGAGGGTCGTGCCGTTCAGTATCCCCGCGATGACGGGAAAGGAGATGAACTTGACCATGTTCCCGATCTTGAAAAGTCCGAAGATGACTTGAATGACGCCGCTTGCGAAAACGGTTAAGAGACCGAGCGTGACGATGATAATGAGGTCGGCGTCCGAGTTCGGGTCGAATGCGCCGGACGCCAGCAACTGCCCGATGACGGAACCGACGACGAGGGCGGTGGGTGCTCTTGGGCCATAGATCATCCCCCGGACGCTGCCGAAAAAGGAGGCGAAAAAACCGGCAAAGACGGAGGCGTACATGCCTGCCATGATCGCTTTCCCGGCGTAGTATTCTCCAAGCGGCGCAAAAGCGAGCAGGCCGTAGATGATGTTGCCGGGGAGAGACATGATGGCCGCCGAGAGAGCGCCCGACAGGTCTCCACGAATGTTTGAAAATAGGCTCTTTTTTGCTGATTCCATGGGGTGTCTGAATCAGGTCGGCAGGCGCATGGTTTTTAGTGTTTTTCCCTGGGATTAAGTTTTTATCGCGGTGGCCCGTGATGATCGGAGAGGAGCATCGTTTGATACCGTCAGATGCGGGATGAGAAACAAATGATGAGTAACGGGTCTTGCCGATTGATATAAAAACATGGCTCTGAAAACAAAAAAGAACCGCTCTCGTGTTCGTTATTGCAGCTCGCTTTCAAGGAAGAAGAGCGTTCTTACATCGATTTTTGTCTTTAGAAGCTTGTTCTTGTGCATCAGGTCCGCCAGCTTCTGGATGGAGGGGAAGTTCTCATCCTCAGCCCTTTTGAACCAACTGTAAACTCCGCTTTTCATGGCGAGCCGCTCGTCGATTGGAGTGAATTTCGACAATAACTTTTTCGAGTCATCTTTGTTTTCGTTGATGTAGTCGATTGCCTTAGTCATGGCACGGTAGATTTTTTTGACCGCTGCCGGGTTGTTTTTCGCATACTCAGCATCCATAGCTGACGCACCCACCCAGAAGGGCTTCATGAGATAATTCGATCTTGGATTTTTAACGAGGATTTTTCCGGAACCCTTGTCAAGAGCGATGGTGCCGTAAGGGTCGACCGTAAAGAGGACGTCGATCTGCTTCGCTTCCAGCGCCTGTATCTGGAAACTTGAAGGAACCTGTAGAAGTTTGACATCTCTCTTCGGGTTGAGGCCGATCTTTTTAAGAAAGAGTTCCAGGTAAAGGATCTGTGTTGCACCCGTATAGGTGCCGACCCGCTTCCCTCTCAGTTTGTCCAGTGAGTCGATTTTCAAACCTTTGCGCGCCAGGACGTAACTCATGGTGCTGGCATCCGTTTCGGCAAAGGGGAGGAGCAGTTTGAACTTCCCCGGTTGGGCGGGCGCTTTTTTGAAGAATATGGAGAAGGCCGATCCTGCCATCATATCGATCCGGCCTGCAATCATCCCTTTGAATGCGAGACCGCTGTTGCTGAACCTTGTGGCTTCCACCTCGACCCCTTCTTCCTTGAAAAAACCTTTTTCCATGGCAACAAAGAAGGGAAGGTCGGCATTGAAAGGGATGTAGCCGATCCGGACACGCTCAATCACTTCAGGTACGGCTAATTTTGGTTCCTTTGTTTCGGGCGCTGCCGCTTCAGGCGCTGATTTGGAGAGTGTGACTTCGTCGGTTAACGACTTTCCCGACAAATCTGTTCCAGATGAAAGTGCGCCTGGTATGGGGGCACCTGGAACTGCCATGCCGGGAAGTGAGATTTCACTTTCTGACTCAGTTGGTTCTATCACAGGCGCTGCTTCCTCAGGCGCTGCTTCCACAGGTGCTGCTTCCACAGGCGCTGCTTCCACAGGCGCTGCTTCCTCAGGAGCTGCTTCCACAGGAGCTGAATCCACAGGCGCTGCTTCCACAGGAGCTGCTTCCTCAGGAGCTGCTTCCTCAGGCGCTGCTTCCTCAGGTG
>CBDVDA010000101.1:0-13198 GCA_965372635.1 uncultured bacterium
GACAACTGGAGCTTGATTAATTTCACCTATGTATTGTTCAATACGTTCTTTTAATTCTTGTTTTGATGTAACCCTAATTCCTCAATTCCTCTGAGAAAAGCATGTGCCATTTTGCTGAAAAATGTTTCTATCAGATTTAACCAGGAACCATGTTTCGGAGTAAATACAAATTCAAACCTGTTTGGAACGGTCTCAAGGTAGGTTCTGGTTTCTTTTGAAATGTGTGCAGAATGATTATCAAGTACTATTTTGATATTGATTTCTTCCGGGTAGGTCTTGTCTATAAGCTCCAAAAAATCAATGAACAGTATTTGATTTTTGTTAGATCCCTTTTTTATACTGGCCGTTAGTATAGGGATGAATAGCTTGCTTGAGTTCCTTTGCCGAATCGGGCTTTCCCTTTAGAAGATTTTCAAAAAGTCTTATCATTCCCGATTTAGCCATCTCTATTTTCGTGCCCGTTTTTATATCCCTTAAATCAATGAAAAAACTTGAAAAAATACCCGGCAGATCGGTAACTATCTCTGTATTGAGGAAATTATGATTGTTATAAATAGAGTTGTAGCTCCCCTCTGTTTTTTCAATAAAGAGAGGCACATCTTTTAGATTTGTAATGGATGAAGATTTATTGCAACTCTGAATACACTCTTCATCAATCCTCTCCTTTTCACATCCAGTCACCTGATGGAAAAAACATTGTCTGCTCGTCATCAATACAATCGGGTGATAGATACTGTAGTATAGTTTGAAATCCTCAGAACAATGAATCCTTTCAATCTGATTTTTTTTGATTTCATTTGAAATAAATGAGCCGGAGCAGTTAAAGGTTTTTTTTAGGCATAAGAGACTGTAGGAGTTGACACTGTTAAGATAGGGCCCTGCTATCCAGTCGATTCCTCTTTTGCAGGCTTCATACGCTATTCCCGTATTATTTATTACAATAAGTTTTGGTTGCACCTTCCCAAGAAGATCCAGGGCCGCACGGTAGCCTTCTCCTATTAAAACAGGCGGGAACCAGGGGATTAATCTTTTGTTTTTTAAAAAGATATCTGTAAACTCGGAATATTTATTTTCAAAGCAATTAGGAAGTTGAAAAAAGATCTCTGCAGAGGTCTTATTGCATAGGTACAAATCCTTTTCAGAAGAGATCAGTAGAGAAAGAGTCGGTTTGATTTTTACGTCACTTTGCTTTTTTAAGAGGGGAAGGTCAATGGGGTCAACCCTTTCTCTTGAATCATTCAGAATGAATAAGACTCTTTTTTTCATTGAAGTGAGCTCTTTATAGGGTATGAAAAGACCTGTCTCAAGACCGTCCAATGCGAGATGTTCAATCTGATATTCCGTATTATTGATATCCTTGAACCTGTCCAGTAATCTCTCGTAATCGAGGCCCGTGGCACTCCCCTTTGCACCGGCATTTACGAGATTGATCTCTGAAAGTACGTCAAATGAACTGCCCGGTGTTTTTACAGATATTTTTAGAGGTCTGCCGAGTTCCCCGGAGATGCTTATTGTTAAAGGGGCCTTAGCGATGCTTAATTGGCGGATTTTGTTTTTAGCAGCAGTTGAAAGTTCTTTTTTTCCTTCATAATATGCTGTTTTGCCTTCTTCCATTTCATCATTGGAAGAATAATTATCAGCTTCAGAAAGCTGATGAATAGAAAAGTCCCTTGGATTATCGATGAACATATCTTTATTGATATCCCCCTCCATAAAGCCGTTTGAAAAATCCCGGTTAAACACCTTATAAAAATCACTATTGTCATCATTTAGCCTGTCTTGATCATAAAAACTACGGACCTGTTTTTTCCAGCTATTTACCACCGTATATACGTAATCAAAGCCCTTTATTCTTCCTTCAATCTTTATTGAGGCAATTCCTGCATCGGATATTTCCCCTAGATCAAAATATGCTGAATTATCTTTAAGGTTAAGGGGGAAGTTCTTGCCTTCAGGGGTAGTTAAATACCTATCCCTGCATGGTTGGCTACATCTGCCGCGATTTCCCGAGGTCCCTCCATGAACAGAACTCATATAACAAAGACCTGAAAAAGAGATGCAGTAGGAACCGTGGACAAAGACTTCGGTTAAGAGATTGTTTTTATGCCCAACGGTCGTTAAAGCCTTTATCTCATCAATATCTAACTCTCTCGATAGATTGACTCGGCTGGCTCCCAGTTTACTCAGGAATTTTATCTGACCTTCATTATGCGTATTAAGCTGAGTAGATGCATGTATTTTAAGACCCTTGAAATATTTAGATAATAGATAGAAGAGCCCTAAATCCTGAACAATGACTCCATCGATCTTGGTATTGACCAGTCTGTTCAACAGGCGTATAAGGGCTGGGATTTCACTTTCCACGATAATGATATTAAGGGTGAGAAAAACCGCGCAACTTTTCCTATGAGCGAGCCTTAAAATCCCGTTTAAATTTTCAAAGGTTATATTTTCTGCCCGGCCCCTGGCATTAAACCTGTCCAGACCGCAGTATACGGCATCCGCCCCTGCTGCAATTGCAGCCTTGATAGAATCAATATCTCCACCCGGCGCCAGTAATTCAATTTCTCTTTTCATGGGGTTTATTGTAACTTAATCGGGTAAAGTGGGACAGGTCAAAAAGTAACCCCACCCTTTACTAATTGACCGCAAAAAATGTATTATAGGGCCGACCAAACAAGCTGGATAAGTACCTTCACTAAATTATTTTCTGCCGGGGAAAGACAGAAAATAATTTCTAAGGTGCTAAAAAGTATGCCCCAGCTTAAAAGGGCTGCCAGATCAGTTTAACAGCAAAGCATTTTCATTTGGAGGAGAGACAATGAAGAGATGGAAGATTTTAACCATCGCAGTTGCAGTAGGCATTTTAGCCTTCGGATCAGTAGCCTCGGCTGGAAAGGCTGAAACGATAAAGATAGGTGTAGCCGGGCCGCTAAGCGGGGCTTACGCCGCCTTCGGTGAGCAGCTTTGGAAGGGCGCCTTACAGGCTGCAAACGATATTAATAAGGCAGGTGGCATAAATGGCAAGAAGATTGAGCTTGTCAAAGGGGATGACGCCTGCGAGCCGAAGCAGGCCCTTTCCGTTTCCAACCGTCTTGTCGATTTAGATAACGTGAAGGCCGTTCTGGGCCATTTCTGCTCTTCATCCACCATGCCTGCCTCCGAGACCTATGATGAGGCGGGAGTATTGATGATTACGCCCGCTTCGACGAACCCCATGGTGACCGACAGGGGGCTCCCCACCATCCTTAGAACCTGCGGGCGGGATGACCAGCAGGGTGTGGTGGCGGCGGAATTTATTGCGAAGAAGCTGAAGGCGAAGCGTGTGGCTGTTATCCACGATAAGGACACCTACGGGCAGGGGCTTGCCAACGCCATGAAGGATCATCTTAAAACCCTGAAAGTGAAGGAGGTCCTCTATGAAGGGCTTACGAGGGGTGAGAAGGACTTCAATGCTTTAGTAACAAAGATCAAGTCAGTCAAAGCCGATGCCGTTTATTTCGGCGGTCTCCACAGCGAGGCGGGTCCGCTGGTTCGCCAGATGCGTGAGCAGGGGATCAAGGCGCCTTTCATTTCCGGTGACGGTATCGTCTCTCAGGACTTCGTCATCGCAGCGGGGGGACCCCAATTCGTTCAGGGCGTATACATGACCTTCGGCGCCGATCCGAGGAATATACCGGCAGGCAAGGAAGCTGTCGAAAAATTCAGGAAGGCCGGATACGAGCCGGAAGGCTACACTCTCTACGCCTACGCCACGCTCCAGGTCATCGCTGCGGCGATGAAAGGGAGCGGGAGTGATGACGGTGAAAAAATGGCAAAGTGGCTCCGCGCTAACAGCGTAAATACAGTCATGGGCAAGAAGGCATGGGACAAGAAGGGGGATCTGAAGGTCTCCGACTATGTCATGTACGAGTGGGACAAAAAGGGTAAATACAAAGAGGTAGATTAGGCTTAACCAGATGGACCCTTACATCATCGGCCAGCAGGTGGTAAACGGGCTCGTCCTCGGGGCCATCTATGGGTTGATCGCCGTGGGCTATACCATGGTCTACGGCATCATCGGTATGATCAACTTCGCCCATGGCGAGATATATATGATCTCCGCCTACCTGACGGCGATCTGCCTCGCCGTGCTTTCATACTTCGGGCTTCAAAATGTACCTCTGGCGATCCTTTTTACACTCGTGGTGACCATAGCATTTACGGCACTCTACGGCTGGGCCATTGAGCGTGTCGCCTACCGTCCTTTAAGAGGATCGACGCGCCTGGCGCCGCTCATCTCGGCCATCGGCATGTCGCTCATTCTCCAGAATTACGTGAGGATAAGCCAGGGGGCGAGAAACCAGGGGGTGCCGTCTCTCATTGACGGGAACTTCAGGCTCGCTTCCGGAATGGGCGATAACTTCGTACAGATCACCTACATACAGGTTTTCATCGTCGTCGTCTCCATCTTAAGCATGGCAACCCTCACCTATGTGATCAGGAAGACCTCTCTCGGCCGCGCCTGCCGGGCGACCCAGCAGGACAGCACCATGGCCCAACTTCTCGGCGTCGATACGAACAAAATCATCTCCGTAGTATTTGCCCTCGGCGCTTCCATGGCGGCAGTGGCGGGAGTCCTCGTCTCACTCAACTACGGCTCCTTTGATTTCCACGTCGGTTTCATAACAGGCATCAAGGCCTTTACCGCCGCCGTGCTGGGAGGCATCGGTTCTCTCCCCGGCGCCATGTTGGGCGGCCTCGTGCTCGGCCTTTCGGAATCCTTTTTTTCCGGTTTCATCAATACGGACTATAAGGACGTCTTCGCCTTTGCCATCCTCGTCCTTGTCCTCATATTCAAGCCGACAGGGCTGCTCGGTGTGCCGGAGGTGGAGAAGGTCTGATGGGGAAAAAGCTTGCCGAAGCGTTTTTGGCGGGAGCTATTGCGCTTCTCATCTTCGGACCTATCACCGGCCTCGTTCTTAAGGGATATGATTTCACGACCGAATGGGACCGGCCCCTGTGGATGGCGGCTATCGTCTTTTTTGGACGCCTCTTTTTCTCTCTCTCGGCTAATTACCTGAAAGGAAGCCGACTGCTGGCAGGCTTAAAAGAGAGACGCGGGGCAGGAGTCATCGTCGTCCATGACAATCCCCATCACAAGTTTATCATCGCGGGGATCGTGGCGGTCGCCATGGTTCTCCCCTTCTTCCTCGGCAAGTACTGGCTCACTGTCGCCATCCTGGCCCTCATTTATATCCTGCTTGCCCTGGGCCTTAATATCGTCGTCGGCTTGGCCGGTCTGCTCGACCTCGGCTTCGTCGCCTTCTATGCCGTAGGCGCTTACGGATATGCACTAAGCAGCCAATACCTTGGGCTTAGCTTCTGGGAAGCGATCCCTCTCTGCGCGCTTATGGCCGCATCATTCGGGGCGATGCTCGGCTTTCCGGTCCTTCGCATGCACGGCGACTATCTCGCCATCGTCACCCTCGGCTTCGGCGAGATCACCCGGCTCATACTCAATAACTGGATAGAATTCACGGGCGGCCCGAACGGTATAAAGGCCCCCTTCCCGACCCTGTTCGGGTTAAGCTTTTCGAGGCGTGCCAAGGAGGGGTACGTCCCCTTCCACGAATATTTCAACCTCGATTATTCGAGCGGCCACCGCTACATTTTCTTATACATCGTCCTTCTTATCGTCGTCTGCGCCATAACCTATTTCGTGGTACGGCTCAAAAAGATGCCGCTCGGCAGGGCATGGGAGGCGCTCCGTGAAGATGAGATCGCCTGCCGCTCTCTCGGCATAAACCACGTTACGGTAAAACTCTCGGCCTTCAGCATGGGGGCCATGGTGGGCGGAATCGGCGGCGTATTCTTCGCCGCGTCGCAGAGGTTTGTCAACCCCACCTCCTTCACATTTTTCGAGTCGGCCCTTATCCTCGCCATCGTCGTCCTCGGCGGCATGGGCTCTACAGTCGGTATAATAATCGCCGCAGTTGTTCTTACTATATTACCGGAACTGCTCAGAAATTTCGCCGACTACCGCGTACTCGCCTTCGGTATCGCCATGGTGCTCATGATGATCTGGCGCCCGCGGGGGCTGCTCAAAATTAGGCGGCAGGCCTTCAGGATGGAGACGCCATGAGCCTCTTAAACGTTGAAAACCTGACCATGCGCTTCGGTGGCATCAGGGCTCTTAACGATATCAGCTTCGATGTGGAGAAGGGTTCCATTACTGCTCTCATCGGCCCGAACGGTGCCGGGAAGACGACGGTCTTTAACTGTGTTACCGGGTTTTACAAGGCCAGCGGTGGCAAAATGAGCCTGAGCACCGGTGGAAACGAGCGGGTCGATCTCGTCAAGGTGCGCGGCGAGCCATATCAGCTATCCGATTTCATCAATCCCGTCACCTTCGGAAGGCGGACCTTCTACAAAATGTTCGGCGGTTCCCACCGTGTCGCGAGGGCGGGCGTTGCACGCACCTTCCAGAATATCAGGCTTTTCAGGGAGATGACGGTCATGGAAAACCTCCTCGTCGCCCAGCACAGACGCGTCACGCGCAATCCAGTCTCCGGTCTCCTCAAGACAACCGCCTTCCGCAACTCCGAATCGGAGGCGATCAAAAGAGGAGGGGAGTGGCTCAAGTTTTTCGACCTCTATGACGACGCCAACCGGCTGGCGGGGGAACTCCCCTATGGACACCAGCGCCGCCTCGAGATTGCAAGGGCCATGTGCATCGACCCGCTCATTATATGCCTCGACGAGCCTGCGGCGGGGCTGAACCCGATGGAGACCTGTGAACTGAGTGGCCTCATCAGGAAGCTGAGGGATGAACATGATGTGACGGTCCTCATTATCGAACACGACATGAGTCTCGTCATGGACATATCCGATTACGTGGTCGTCCTCGATCATGGAGAGGTGATCTCCAGGGGGACGCCCGAATCGGTCAGGAACGATCCGAAAGTCCTAACGGCTTACCTCGGCACGGAAGGTGAGGCGGCCTGATGGGGGATCAAGATCATATTCTTTCTCTAAAAAGCGTCGAGTCTTCCTACGGACCCATAAAGGTGCTGAAAGGGGTCTCGCTCCATGTGAAGGTCGGGGAGATCGTCACCCTCATCGGGGCCAACGGCGCCGGGAAGTCGACTCTCCTCATGACCATATTCGGTAACCCGTGCGCAGGGAGTGGCGAGATACGTTTCGACGGGAGAGAGATCACCTCCCTCCCCACCCATCATATCGCGAGGCTCGGTATCTCTCAGGTCCCTGAGGGGAGACGCATCTTTCCCGGCATGACGGTAGAGGAAAATTTATTCATGGGGACCGTTCCCTTGGGAGAGAAGGCAAACATTGATAGGAGGTCAACGTTGATAAATCACATCTACGAACTCTTCCCTATCCTGGGCAAGCGCAAACAGCAGCGGGCGGGCACTCTCTCTGGGGGCGAGCAGCAGATGCTCGCCATCGGACGGGCTTTAATGAGCTGCCCCCGCCTTTTACTCCTTGACGAGCCGAGCCTCGGTCTTGCACCCCTCATTATCAAGCAGATATTTGACTCCTTTAAAGAGATCGTTAAGGAGGGGACCACCATCTTTCTGGTCGAGCAGAATGCGAACCAGGCGCTGAAACTGGCAGACCGGGGGTATGTGCTCGTTAACGGGGAGATCAGGTTGGAAGGGAGCGGGGAAGAGTTGATGAACAATCCCGATGTGCGCAAGGCCTATCTGGGTGGGGATTAAGACCGAAATCTAACCTGTTGGTCCGACCCTCTCCCGTTTTGGGGGAACCCCAGTTTTTGTCTCTTTTTTATTATTAGAAAGAATGTTGTAAGGTAGGGGCATCCCTCGTGGATGCCCAAAGAAGGGCAGGCACAAGACCTGCCCCTACGGGATAGACACAATGAGCAGGCTGCTATCAGACGAGCGCCCCCGAGCAGGAACTCCCTTCGCCTGCAACGCAGCCGAGGCAGTGATCGGCACACCTCACCTCCATGCCGATCAGATTGGCCGCGTTCAGGCTCTCCAGCGTGAGTGGCTGTCCGCCTTCTTCTCTGATGGGGAGATTCAGTGACTGGTTGAAATCGCAGTCATAGATTAAGCCGTCCCAGCCCACGCTCACCAGGTTCTTGCACATGATGCCGCCCACGGCGGACGGGTTAAACTGCTTCGCAAGGAGTGCCGTATATTCGTTCCCCTTTGTCCCCCGCTCCAGATCCATACCGAATCGATTGATCGGCATATTGGTTATGGTTATCAACTGGTCGAATTCGATGCCGAAATCTCTTTTAAGGTTTTCCTTGTAGTCTTGTTCGAGCGCCGCCTGGTTGCCGGGCAGGAACGCGCCGCCGGGATTATAGACGAGGTCGAGCGTCAGGCCGTTCCCCTGCCCGTAGCCTTTTTTATTCAGTATTTTAAGCGCCTCAATACTCTTCTCGAAGGTGCCGGAACCCCGCTGTTTGTCCACATTTTCCTTCGTGTAACAGGGGAGGGAACAGATGAGGTGGACAGAGTTTTCAGTGTAGAAATCGGGGAGGTCTTCCATCCCCGGTTCGAAGAGGACGGTGAGGTTGCAGCGGACGATGATTTCATCGACCAGGTCTTTTGCGGAGAGTACGAGCCCACGGAAGGTGGGCGCCATCTCGGGCGCGCCGCCTGTAATATCAAGGCGTGTCAGCCGCTCCCTGAAGAGAAAACGGATGACGCTGTTTGCCGTCTCCTCATCCATCACTTCTTTGGCGGCCGGGCCTGCATTCACATGGCAGTGGCTGCATGTCATGTTGCATAAACGGCCCATGTTGACCTGGAGCGTTTCAACGGCATCACGCACAGGCCAGCTAAGGTTATGCGCTTCGAGGAGGTTTTTTAGAACCATCTTACGCCGATACGGAGAGACTGTTCCTCAGGTTTATCAGCTTGGATAGATGAATTTTCTCTTCACGGATCACGTTATCGATGGCGTCCTGGTCCTCCTCGACGGCTTGGTCTAATAACTCGTAATAAAAGAGGATGGAATCCTTTTCGGCCTGGATCGCCATCTCGACGGCGCCCGCCTCGTCGCCTGCCTCTTTCAGCATGGCATCCACGTCGGCATTGGGATTGAAGACGCGGGAACTGGTGAGTGCCTTCAGGTAGTTGTTGTACTCCTCCTCTTCCGATGCGGAGAGCTCGGCCTTTTTCAGGTTGTCCAGCATCTTCTGAAAGGTCACCTTGTGCCGCACCTCTTCTCCGGCGAGAAAAGTGAAGAGCTCCTTCGACTGTTCATTGGTCGATCTTGCTGCAAGCGCATTGTAAAATGCCAAGCCGTTCTTCTCGATCTCGATCGCCATAGTAACGACCTCCGACCCTGAAAACAAAATACTCATTTTCTACTTCCTCCTGATATTGATAAATTTTTATTGTTTAAATTCGTGTTCTTCTTTCAACTCCCGCGTCATCAGTTCCGCTACGGCGTCTCTCGGCACCATCCCCTCGAAGAGTATCTTGTGGATGCTCTCCGTGATCGGCATATCGATGCCGAGTTTCCGGGAGAGTCCATAGGCCGCCTTCGTCGTCTTGACACCCTCGGCGACCATCTTCATGTCGCTTAGAATGGCGTCGAGCGATTCACCCTTCCCGAGACGGACGCCGACGGTCCGGTTCCGGCTGAGATCCCCCGTACAGGTAAGGACCAGGTCTCCGAGGCCGGAAAGGCCCGAGAAGGTGAGCGGTTCCGCACCGAGGGCAACGCCGAGACGGGTCATCTCGGCAAGGCCCCGCGTAATCAGTGCAGCCCTCGCATTATAGCCGAAACCGAGTCCGTCTGACAAGCCGGTGCCGAGAGCGACTACGTTCTTGATCGATCCGCCCACCTCTACGCCGATAATGTCGCTAGAACTGTAAACTCGGAAAACGGGGGTGCTGAAAAGCGCCTGCACCGACGATACGGCGGCAGCGTTTTTTGAGGCGACGGTAACCGCCGTTGGCGAACCGGTTGCCACCTCGCGAGCAAAGCTCGGCCCAGAAAGATAGGCGGTGCGCTCGGCGATCGCCTTCGGGATAATCTCGTCGATTACCTGTGAGTTTGTCTTGAGCGTCTCCTCCTCGATCCCCTTGGTGGCGCTCACAAGCTGAACCGTCTTCGGGATAAAGGACAAAGCAGCACTGAGCATCCGCCTCGCCACATGGGAGGGCGTCACCCAAAGGAGATGGGTCTTCCCCTGAACCGCTTCTTTAAGATCATTTGTAGGCGTCAGGTTGGAGGAAAGGGTAATCCCGGGGAGGTAGGTGCGGTTCTCCCTCACCTCGCGGATATCCTTCACCACCGTCTCCTCGAAGACCCATAGGGTGACGGGAAAGCCTTTTTCTGCGAGAAGGTTGGCGAGTGTCGTCCCCCAGCTTCCACCCCCGATTACGCCTATTTTTACATCGTTAGTAGCCATAATTTTTAACCGCTATAGATTTACCACAACCGGCCCCGTGAGTCCATCAAAAAGGGGGCTTCGCCCCTTCTTTTGGAAGAGCAATCAGAGGCACGAATTTACGGAATACTTCAGCCAATTGCTCCTTGAAAGGGGCAGGCAATTGTGGTAGATTAAGTCGCTCTAATACTCAAGGGTACCTCTAATAATTCATGAATGGCATCTAAGCGTTTTAAAAAGCCAACTTCTGCGTTAAAAACTTTGCAAATAGACATGCTATTCGCTGTAGTTTTTGCCTTGAATTTGATTTTTTAAATTCACTTAGCTACTCACACAGAATTAATAGAGATACCCTTAAAGAAAGGTACAGGCTCGTGGCGCTCTCCAAAGAAGAAGTCCAAAAAGTTGCCCATCTCGCAAGGCTCGAACTTAAGGGGGAAGAAGAGACGGCCCTCACCACCGAGCTTAACAATATCCTCGGTTATATCGATAAGCTAAGTGAACTTGATACGGAAGGGGTGAAACCGACCTTTCACGCCGTGCCGGTGACGAACGCCTTTAGGGCGGACGAGAGGAAGACTGTTATCACCGCCGAAGAGGGACTCAAAAATGCGCCCGATAGCGAGGAGGGGAGCTTTAAAGTTCCCAAGGTGATCGAATAATGGGACTCGAAAATCTTACCATCCACGCCTTAAGAGAGAAACTCGACAAGAAAGAGGTCTCCTCTGTCGAAGTAACACGCGCCGTGCTTAAGCGCATCGAAGAGACGGACGATAAAATCAATTCCTACGTTACGGTTTGCAGCGAAGAGGCGCTAAAGGCGGCCGAGGCGGCAGACAAAAGGATCGCCGGGGGCGATATTGCGCCGCTTACCGGCATCCCCATGGCGGTGAAGGACATCTTCTGTACAAAGGAGATTCTCACCACCTGTTCGTCGAAGATACTCTCCAATTTCGTCCCCCCCTACGACGCTACATCGATTGCACGGATTAAAGAACAGGGCGCAGTCATCCTTGGAAAGACCAACATGGACGAATTCGCCATGGGGTCCTCCACGGAGACGTCCCACTTCGGAACGACCAAAAACCCTTGGGATTTGACAAAAATTCCGGGCGGCTCCAGCGGCGGTTCTGCTTCGAGCGTAGCCGCGAACCAGTGCATCGCATCCCTCGGAACCGATACGGGTGGCTCCATCCGCCAGCCAGCGGCCCTTTGCGGTATCGTGGGGATGAAACCGACCTATGGCCGGGTGAGCAGGTACGGGGTCGTCGCCTTCGCCTCATCCCTCGACCAGGTAGGCCCAATGACGAAAGACGTGGAGGATGCGGCTATCCTCCTTGGCGCTCTTGCAGGCCATGATCCGCTCGATTCAACCTCCATCGGCTGTGAGGCGCCGGATTACAAAAAGGCGCTCACCGGCGACATAAAGGGGATGAAGATCGGAATCCCTAAAGAATATTTTATCGAGGGACTCGACGCCGAGGTGGAACAGGCGGTGAGGGATGCCATCGCCAAGCTGGAAGACCTCGGCGCAGAGGTGGTCGATATTTCCCTTCCCCATACGGAGTACGCCGTGGCGGTCTACTACATCGTCGCTCCCGCCGAGGCGAGTTCCAACCTGGCACGTTACGACGGCGTCAAATTCGGACACCGCACGAAAGAGGCGGGGGGACTCATCGAAATGTATAAAAAGACACGGGCCGAAGGGTTCGGCGGCGAAGTGAAGCGGCGCATCATGCTCGGCACCTACGCCCTCTCCGCCGGGTATTACGACGCGTACTATCTGAAGGCCCAGCAGGTGCGTACCCTGATTACCGAGGACTTTAAGGCCGCTTTCGAAAAGTGCGACGTTATCGTCACGCCTACCGTTCCTTCCCCTGCATTCAATGTGGGGGAGAAGACAGCCGATCCGCTCCAGATGTACCTTTCCGACATCTTCACCATCTCATGTAACCTGGCCGGACTTCCGGGCATATCACTCCCCTGCGGCTTTTCAGGCAGCGGGCTCCCTATTGGGCTTCAGGTGATGGGGAACCATTTTGGCGAAGAGACGGTGCTGAAGGCGGCCCATGCCTATGAACAGGCGACGGAGTGGCACACAAAGAAGCCTACCCTTTAACCTGGAAATAGTAGCAGGACGCAGATAAACGCAGAAAATACAGATTAAGTAAATAGTTTGAAGGATTATAGTTCTCGTCAGGCAGGCGGAAGCCAATTTACTTATAAGCCTCTGAAAAATCACTGTAAATCTGCGTAGATCAGCGTCCAAGTATTTTTTTAGGTTTAAACGCTTTATTCGTGATGGTTTTAACTATTAACCCGGCACTAGAATAGAGAGACTTTTGCCGGGAGAATCATAACCCCTCCCAACCTCCCCTTATCTTAAGGGGGCTCAATTCCCCCTCTTAGAGTAAGAGGGGGCTAGGGGGAGTTAGTAACAAATGTCGCCCTATTTAAGGGCCTACCTAATAGCGTGGCCCGACCCGAAGCCTCTACGTTCCTAATGAATCTCTCTTTCCTTTTCAAACTTCCAGAAGTCCTTGGGACCAAGAATGGTTATGCCCTTATATGATTTCAGCACGAGAAGGTCTTCGTCACCCGTTATTATACAGTCCGCCCCGGCTTTTTTCGCTCCTGGGAATTCCGGGGACACAATATTTATTCGTGAAGATGTAACATGAAGCCAATCCAGCTATTCTTATTACGGACAACAACGAACAAAAACCAGAGTCCTAAATTACAAAGGGGCAAGACCGATAAATCACGTACACGGTAGGAATGCCGGTTACCCGGCACCCCCCGCACAGATCCCAAGCATGC
>CBDVDA010000102.1:0-13101 GCA_965372635.1 uncultured bacterium
CGACGAAAAAGCTGCCATATTCGTTTGGGGTGAAATCTCCTATGTTGATATTTTTAACAAAGGCCACAATAGTAAGTTTTGTCTCTATTCCACTGGCGCTGACTTCTCTGACATGAAACTGGCATATTATGACAAAGACAATGAAACAACTTAAAACTCCTAACCCAACGCTGCACATTGACCGCTGGTAGTGTTTTTGAATTGTGCTATTTGCCTTTAAGTAGCCATCTACTAAATCCGATAAAGTCTGCGTCAAAGCGCGGCAAGTGAGCTCCATCGTTAGGGTGAAAGGTAAACTATATGTTCCCTCGTGAATATTTTGATACATATTGGCGTTCAGAATTAAGAAATGAAGTATTTGTTGCTATGCCATTCCATAAGGAATTTACACCTATTTGGGAAAAAGCAATTAAACCTGCTATAGAAAATGACAATTCGTTAAATCTGAAAGCGCACCGAGTTGATGCCTCAACTCTTTCTGGCAGTATTATCGTCGAAATAATGGACTATATTGCCCATGCACGTATTATTCTGGCGGATATTTCTATTTCTGAACAGGGGAAATGGCAAGGTCAACGTAACGGAAATGTTATGTACGAAGTGGGCTTGACCCATGCACTACGACAAGTTTCTGAAATAGTTTTGATACGATCAGATAATGACGAGATAAACTTTGATGTCGCGGGAATAAACATTCACAACTATGACCGCTCGAATTTGGACTCGGCAAGGAAGATAGTAGCAAATCTTATAATTGAGTCGAGTAAGCAGATAGATCAAAGTAAAGGACTGAAAGTTCAGCGTGCCATTGATATGATGGACTCTGCCACGTTAGAAATGTTGTCGAAAACAGGAGCCGGTGTTGGCTTTAAGGGTAGAAGTGATGCGTCTATTAATGGGTTAAAATACTCAACAGCAACTTCTCGATTGCAGTCCGAAGGCATTGTTAGATGTATACATGATGAAAATTTTGATGACGTCAATTTCCACTTTACTGAATTTGGAATCGCTGTTCTCAAAAAACTTGGAATCCGTAAATAAAAAATTAACCCCGAATAACATAGGGGTCGCGTCTACACATTCCACATACCCAAAGGAAAAAGGCAACTTAATAAGCTGTAAACAATATGAAACTAGAAGAGGCTGCAAAAAGAGTACAGGTATTTGAAGGCGCTTCATTGACGGAGAGACTTTCTGAACTGGAGTTGAGTTTCAAGGGACTTAACAGGAAGGAGAGTGAAAGGCTCTGCTTGGCACACGAACTTGATTCATCCTTGCTCGCTTCCGCTTTCGAGATCAAAAAACTGGCAGGACAGATCAACGTCCTGATTCATGCGGCAGGAATACTTGCGGCACTCCCCTCGATTCTGGAGAAAGCGGAGGTGATTGAATCCCTCTCTCTCGGCGCCGGTAATACGGGCAAGAAGTTTGACCTTGAAACCGACAAAAGAGTGGCCGAGTTCAAATTTATCAACTGGCGGGGTGGGGCGGAGGCGATCCGGCAGAACTCCCTCTTTAAGGATTTCTATGATCTGGCGGAATTTGAGACCGACAAGGAGAAATACCTCTATGTCCTCGGTCTTGAAATGCCTCTCAAGTTTTTCAATGGCGGCAGAAACCTAAAGAGCGTCATGAGTTTAAACAAAAGCCTGTCATCGGAATTCTTCGATAAGTACAAAGACCGTTTCACCGTCGTCCACGACTATTTCAACTTCCGTAAAAACAGCGTCAAGATAACCGACCTCATACCAGTCGTGCCGGAACTGGCAGTTTTAGATTAGAAAGCACCGTAGGGCGGATAAGCCTGCGCCATCCGCCGAATGATTGAAGCATAATACCATGCCAAGTTACAGACGACAAAGAATCAACGGCGCCGTCTACTTTTTTACCGTTAATTTACTTGAAAGAAAAAAATCACTTCTTACGGACCATATTGAATTACTTAGGGAATTGGGTCGAAAAGTAAAGAATCGAAAACCTTTTTATATTGATGGCTCGGTTATATTGCCTGATTATATGCAACGCATATGGACGCTGCCTCTGGAAGATAGTGATTATTCAAGACGTTGGCGGGAGATTAAAAAAGGTTTTTCCGAAACCTTGTCTAATAGTTCAAGACTGTCCCCGGTGAGAATTCAATGAAAAGAACGGGGTTTTTGACAAAGACGTTTTTGGGAACATGTGATTCGTGATGATAAGGATTATGCGGCACATATGGATTATCTTCATTTCAATCCGGTCAAACATGGCTTTGTAGAATATGTAGGTTGGAGAATGAAGGTGATTGTTTCATTCGGCGGATGGCGCAGGCTTATCCGCCCTACGGCTCTGAACCAGGGCTTTTTCAACACCCCCGCCATGTCTTGAATCTGGAATTCAAAACGCGGCCCAATGAGACACCACAAACAGGAAAAAGGAGGTTACATGCATTTTTCAAAACTCTATAGAACATTGATTCTTTTGGGGATATCTTTTTTTATTCCTCACCTCGCTGCCGCTGCGGGGGAAAGCTTCAGCTTTCTTGTTGTTGGCGACACACGCACCGAGCCTTATTTGACCGGTGGACCGGCTGAGGAAGCGCAAATTCGAGCGGTGCTGCAAGAACGCTACTTCAGTGAAGCAAAAACGGCAAAACTCACATTTGATCCGGCAACGACGGAACTGGTCGAGGTGGAGTACGGTGAAAAACCTTCTACCACAATGTCGTACAAAGACGGCTGGCCTCGCTTTATTGTAAACAAAGAGAAGGGCAAGTCTCTTGTGGTGATGCGCGATGGGGGCCGCAAATGGGTTTTCAACCGGATCGTTTCGGCAATGGACCGGGGCGCTTCATTCATCGTGCATGGCGGGGATATACCGCTCTTCGGCTTCCAGGGCAAGAGTCTGGCCGAGAGCCCCTATTGGCAACTCTTTGAGGATGAGTTGCTCAGTCGACTTCCAAAAAGGGATAAAACCGAGGAACTGCCGGGCAACTTCTTTGCCGCCGTCGGCAACCACGCCACCTGGGGCGATGATGAGATCAGCGGATTCATTACCACCCTGCCCTGGCTGGCGAAACTCGGGCTAAACGCCGAAAAAAGGATATACAGCTTCTCCTATCGAAACAACCGCTTTATCTTTCTCGATTCGGGTAAATACAATACAAGCGGGGAGACGGCATGGACGAGCATTTATCCCGACTTCTCTGCACAAATGGCCTATTTGACCAAAGAACTCAAAGCAGCCAAAGCGGACGGAAACAGCAACGTTTTCGTGATTTACCACAAACCCTCTTTCGTCAAGGTGGGCCATCCGCCACTGCCAAAGGACCAGAACCCTCATTTCACACTGAAGCGGTTCGCCAAAGAGTTGAATATCTATGTATTCAATAGCCATACCCATACCACAGAGCGTTACCTTGTGGACGGCATCAACTATCTTGTGCTGGGCGGCGGCGGTGCGCCCCAAAAGTTTGCTTTAAGCGACGATCCTTCGCCAGAGCCGGAACTCTACTGGAAAGGGAAGAAGCGCGTGGAAGAATACAATTATCTGCGCGTTCAGGTGGACAACAAGAAAATCTCCGGCACGCTCCACCGTTTTCGGCCTACAGACCCGGCACAGCCCTTTACCACAGCGCCCATGTTTAGCCCGGTAGGGCGCAATAACTGAAGGGCATTGCGCCGGATGTGTTGTGCTCCCAACAAAAAAACACCCCCACACATTGACAAACCAAAAAGTAGCGCTAAACTTAAACTAACAATCTAAAAAGGAGGGGAAAATGGCTTTATTGATTAATGATGAGTGTGTTAACTGTGCCGCATGCGAACCGGAATGTCCGAACGAAGCGATCACCGAAGGGGAGGAGTTCTACGTGATCAACCCGGATCTCTGTACCGAATGCGTGGGCGCTTTCGATGAATCCCAGTGTGCCGATGTTTGTCCCACCGATGCGTGCGTGCCGGATCCCGAGCATGTGGAGAAGGCCGACGCACTGCTGGCGAAATACAAGAAGATTCACGGGGAGTAAGCAGGCCGAGACCTGCCGGGGCATTAGTTCGGGGCAGCGGACCTTTTGGAACTGCCATTCGACTGTTCCACGTGTTCACAGCTCAGGGTGACCGGAATTATCAGCCTATTCATGGCCCCCTCCCCTTATTCCCCTCCCACGCTGGGGAGGGGAGGTTTCTGCGTTCCAAAACATAATCTGTGTACCTTAACCCCACCCCTTTTTAGACAATCCTTTTGTTTTGTGCTACATCCTTATATATAATAACCCGGTAAGCTTTCACCCCGAAGGCAACTCTAACCCGGAAGGAGTTGGCACCCATGACGACCGCTCTCTTATCCATTTTCGGACTCGCTCTTGTTCAACCGCTTTTAAAATTCCTTGACCGCCGTTTCACCGGGTGGCTCCTCGCCCTTCTCCCTTTCTTCCTTACCCTCTACTTCTGGGGTTTCCGGAAATCCGTCGCCGGGGGAGAGGTTTTAAAAGAAAGCTTCAACTGGGTGCCCGCCATAAGCCTCAACCTTTCCTTCTTCCTCGACGGCCTCAGCCTCACCTTCGTCCTGCTCGTGACCGGCATCGGCGCGTTGATTCTCATTTTCGCCGGGGCCTACCTGGAAAAGCACCGGGACCAGACATATTTTTTTAGCGTACTGCTCCTCTTCATGGGTTCCATGCTCGGCATGGTGCTCGCCGACAACCTGATCCTCCTCTTCGTCTTCTGGGAACTGACGAGCTTTTTCAGCTATCTCCTCATCGGTTTTCACCACGAGAGAGAAGCAGCGAGGGAAGCAGCTCTCCAGGCCTTCGTCATCACCACCCTGGGTGGTCTTTCTATGCTGGCGGGCGTGATCCTGCTCGGCGAGGTTGTGGGGAGTTATGAATTGACGGAAATACTCACCAGGAGAGAGGCAATTCAGGGGAGCCCTTTTTACCCCGTCCTGCTCGGCCTCTTTGCCCTCGGCAGCTTTACCAAGTCGGCCCAGATTCCTTTTCACTTCTGGCTGCCGGGAGCGATGCAGGCCCCAACGCCGGTGAGCGCCTATCTCCATTCGGCCACCATGGTGAATGCCGGGGTCTACCTCATGGCCCGTCTCTTCCCGGTTTTTGGCGGCACAGACCTCTGGTTCTGGCTCCTCGTTCCTGTTGGCGCTCTCACCATGCTCTACGGCGCTTTTGCCGCCCTCTTTAAAAACGACCTAAAGCTCATCCTCGCCTATTCCACCATCAGCGTTCTCGGCATGCTCTTTTTCCAGCTCGGCGTCGGCACGCCCGAAGCGATCTCCGGCATGCTGCTCCTCCTCTTCGCCCATGCGCTTTACAAGTCGGCCCTCTTTCTCGTAGCCGGAACGGTAGACCACGAAGAGGGGACGCGCGATATCAGAACCCTTTCGGGTCTGGCAAAAAAACTCCCCATCACCGCCGCTGCCGCAGGACTCGCCTGCTTTTCCTACGCCGGGCTCCCTCCCCTCTTCGGCTTCTGGGCCAAGGAGAGCCTCTACGCTTCCCAGATGAATGGCGGTGGGATCACACCCTACCTGCTGGCCACTTTTTTCACAAAAATGCTCCTCTTCGCTTCTGCCATCCTCGTCGGCATCTACCCCTTCTGGCGGCGCTTCGAACGGGGCAAAGCGACCTTTGAGACAACGGGCCTCAGCTTTTACCTCCCCCCGCTTTGCCTCGCCCTCGCGGGATTCTGGCTCGGGCTCTTCCCCCACTTCGTTACCGAAACCCTGCTCGCCCCCGCCGTCTCTCTCATGACGGGCAAGGAAATTTTCATCAAAGCTGGCAATTACCATCTTGGGAAGGAACTGGTCTTAAGCCTTCTCACCTTTGCAGGCGGGATCTTGCTTTTCCGTCTTCGCCTCTGGGAGAAATCAAAAGCCTTCAACCTGGACCATCTGGCTCACATCTCCCCCAAACGGTTCTACGAACGGGGGTTTGAAAAATTCAGGGCCTTCGCCCTCTGGCTGACGGACCTTATCCAAAACGGCTATCTCCGTTTTTACCTTTTCGTCATGTTCCTCGCCGTTCTGCTCATCCTCGTCCCTCCCTATTTCGAGATGGCTGGAGAGGTTGTCTTCGACTTCTCGGCTGTTCGCCTGTTAGAGTGGGCGCTCGTTTTCCTGATTGTCATCGCTTCTCTCGCCACCATCTTCGTTAGAAATTTTCTATTCGCCATCCTCGCCATGTCGGTAGTCGGCCTCGGCATGATCCTTATTTTCGCCCTCAACAGCGCGCCCGACGTGGCGATCACCACGGCGCTCGTCGAGGCGATGACCCTCGTTTTACTCGTACTGCTCATCTCTAACCTGCCCCGCTACAGCGTCGTCTCCGGCAAATGGACACGCCTCAGAGACGGCGTCCTGTCGGCAGCCTTCGGATGTTTGATTACGGCAGTTTTGATGAAGGCGAAGGATATCCACCTCTTTCACTCGATTTCAGATTTTTATACGGAAAACGCGCTCCGCCTCGGCCACGGAAGAAACGTGGTAAACGTAATCCTCGTCGATTTCAGGGGACTCGATACATTGGGCGAGATTACCGTTCTCGCCGTGGCGGGAGTGAGCGTATACAGCCTCATAAAGTTGAAGATAAAATCATGAATGGACGACTGTTAATCATAACGGCAAAATATCTCGCCCCGCTGCTGGTACTCTTCTCCCTTTATGTCCTTTTTCGCGGACATGACGCACCGGGGGGCGGCTTTATCGGCGGGCTGATTGCGTCCGTAGCCTTCAGCCTCCTCCTGATTGCCCTTGGCATGGAAAGGACGAAGTCCCTTTTTCCCTTCGATGCGCGGAGTCTCATTGGGATCGGTCTTCTCATTGCCCTTGCCTCCTCTCTCTGGTCCGTCATTTCAGGGGAAGGTTTTTTTAAAGGGGAGTGGTTTGATCTCCCCCTCGGAGTCCATCTCTCCCTCGGTACGCCCATCTTTTTCGATCTCGGCGTCTACCTTGTGGTGCTCGGCGTTTTAATGACCATTCTTTTTTCGCTATTGGAGGATTGATGCACGACCTGCTCGCCATATTGATCGGACTTTTTTACGCCATCGGCGTCTACCAGATGCTCCGGCACAGCATCGTTAAACTGATTCTGGGCCTTCTCTTCCTGACGCACGCCACCAACCTGCTCCTCTTATTTGCAGGGGGGATGGGCGGGGAAGCGCCCATTTTAGGCGCCACCACAGGGATGCTGACCGACCCTCTCCCACAGGCCTTTATCCTCACGGCGATCGTCATCAACTTCGGGATCATCGCTTTTTTCATCGTACTCGTTTTCAAAACCTACGAGGTGGATCGGGCGGAAGACCTCGATGAACTGCACGGGGAGGAGGAATGAAAAGCCTGATTCTCATCCCCCTGCTCCTGCCGCTCTTCATGGCGGCGATCTCCCTGCTGGCGAGACGATGGCGTTTCGACCGGGAACTGTTAGCCCTTGTGGGGGCTTTCGCCCATTTTATTTTCAGTCTTCGCCTCTTCTTTCATATTAGGGATGAAGGGATTGTCGTGATGCAGGCGGGTGGTTTTGCGGCCCCCTTCGGGATCACTCTCGTGGCTGATCTCATGTCGGCCACTATGTTGGTTGTAACGGGATTGATCGGTTTTGTGATCGTCCTCTACAGCCTCGGTACAGTGGACAAGGCGCGTCAATCCTTCGGTTACTTCCCCATGCTCCAGATTTTGCTCTTCGGCTGTTCCGGGGCGTTCCTTGCAGGAGACATTTTTAACCTCTATGTCTGGTTCGAGGTGGTCCTCATCTCCTCCTTTGTTCTTCTCACACTCGGTGGCGAGCGGAGCCAGGTGGTGGGGGGCGTGAAATACGTCTGCTTAAACCTCATCGCCTCCGCCTTCTTCCTCACCGCCATCGGTCTTTTATACCTGCAGGTGGGAAGCCTCAACTTCGCCGACGTATCGCTGAAAATATCTTCTCTGCCGGACACGACGCCTCTCAGGCTGATGCAACTCCTCTTTCTCATCGCCTTTCTCATCAAGGCGGCGGGCTTCCCCTTTTTCTTCTGGCTCCCCGCCTCCTATCACACCCCGCCCATCGCCGTTTCCGCCCTCTTTGCGGCGCTGCTCACCAAACTCGGCGTTTATACCCTCTTCCGTTTTTCGAGCCTCATCTTCATTCCACAGGGAGAACTCTTTTCCACCCTGCTCCTCTGGGTAGCAGGTCTTACTATGACCTTCGGCGTTCTCGGGGCGTGGTCTCAAAACGATATGAGGAAAATACTTTCCTTTCACATCATCAGCCAGATCGGTTACATGATTATGGGCATTGCTCTTTTCAGTCCCCTTGCACTGACTGGCGGCTTTTATTTCATGCTCCATAATATTCTCGCAAAAACAAACCTCTTTCTCCTCGCCGGGGTGATCGCCCTCGTCGGTGGCAGTTACCAGGTCAAAAAGCTGGGCGGCCTCTTCCATGCCAACCGCCTGCTTGCTTTTCTGTTTCTCCTCTCCGCCATGTCGCTGGCAGGCATTCCGCCCCTCTCCGGTTTTTTTGGAAAATTCGCCCTAATCAAGGCAGGGCTTGTTAAAGAGGCCTATACCATCGTCTCTGTTTCCATAATAGTCAGCCTGGTGACGCTCCTCTCCATGCTGAAGATATGGCGCCACGCCTTCTGGCAGGACCACCCCGACCCTGATGCCGACTTAAAGGAAAGCTGGAAAAGGCTTGGTCATTCTAAGATTTGCCTCATCCTGCCGGTCGTTCTTTTAGGCGGGCTTAGTCTCGGCATGGGGATCTTTGCCGACTGGTTTTTGCAGATGAGCGGCGATGCAGCAGGACAACTCTTTTTGCCCGAACCTTACATCAGGGCCGTTCTCGGAGGGAAGCAATGAAGGGAATTCTATCATTTATGAAAAAGCTGCCCTTTCGGGCCTTTTATGCGTCCTGGTTCATCATCAGCTATACGCGGATGAAGCTTAGGGCGAACCTCAGAGTAAGCCTCGATATTTTGAGAAAAGAGCCGAGGCTCCAGCCGGCCATCGTCGCCTATCCGCTCGAGGCCGAAACAGACCTCGAAATCTTTCTGCTCAGCGCCCTGCTCACCATGATCCCCGCCACGCTGAGCATCGACCTTTCCGAGGATGAGCGCTGTCTGTACATTCATGGTCTCTACGTGGAAGATGAAGAGGAATTTATTCGCGAGGTGAAGGAAACCCTGGAAATTCCCTTGAGGAGGTTTTGCCGGTGACTGCCACGTCTTTGCTATTGCAGCTAAGCTTCTGGTTGCTCTTTGCAGCACTGCTCGTAACTCTTTTGCATCTCTATAAAGGCCCCATGATTCTCGACCGGGTCAATGCGCTTAACATGCTCGGCAACCTGCTCGTCGGACTCTTTATCGTACTCGCCTTTATCTTTAGCGATAGATTATTATTGGAGATAGCCTTTGTCGTTTGTCTCGCCGGTTTTATCCCCATCGTGGCACTGACCCATTTTGTGCTAAAAAGGTATGGCCCGTGATGGAACTTCTCGGCGCTATATTAGCTTTTCTCGGGAGCCTCTTCATGCTGGTTTCGGCCATTGGCTTGCTCCGCTTTCCCGATATCTACACACGCATTCACGCTTCGAGCGTGGCCCCCTCTCTCGGGCTTCTGCTTTTGCTCGGTGCAGTGTTTTGCTTTTTCCCTATCCTTTGGATGGCGGGCCTTGTGCTATTGATAATTCTGGTCAACTTTCTGACTGTTCCCCTTACGGCCCACCTCATCGCCAGGGTTTCTTATCTGACAGGATTGTCTCTCTGGAGGTCGAGGGACAAGCAGGATTAGGGATAGGAGGGTGAATAATCAACCACCCAGCAGCAAGCTGACGGGGTATGCACCGGATTTAATTTATATCGTAGCAACAAGCTACGGGGAATTGCACCCGCCAGGGATTAAAGCCTCCGCTGCCACTCCTCCCTGAGACCCGCGCCATCCGGATCATCGATGGCCGATTCGATCTGACCCAGTATTCTCTCTTTGTCCCTGTCGAGCGTCCCCTTCAGGATAAGATAGTTCGAGGCGTGATCGCTCCTGAAAACACTGTTTTTCAATTCTGTCTGCTCTATGAGGGTTTTCATCTCTTTGAATAGTCCCCTTTGGGTAAGGGGGATAAAATCGTTACCAAAAAGAGCGCGGAAACGCGCCTCGCCCGCCGGGAAGCTGATCACGAGGGTTGAGAAATACTCGGGCTGCGTCTCATTCAGCAGGTGAGCCGACCCTGTGGCATGCTGATCGGAAAATTTCTTCCCACCAAGGCCGTTTATGATAATCACCGAAGATTTGAGCCCCGCCGCTTTCGCTCTCTTGAGCCCCTCGATGGTGGAAGCCGCCGTCTCTCCCTTGTCGATCTTTTTCAGCACTTCATCATCTCCCGATTCGATTCCCACGTAGATGAGTTTTAACCCCGCCTCAGAGATGGCGATTAGCTCTTCATCGCTTTTTTTCTTTATATTGCGCGGCAGCGCATAGGAGGATATGCGATGGACTTTAGGGAAATGCTCCCTTATCGATCCTAGAAGTTTGAGCAACCGGTGGACAGGCAGAACGAGGGCATCGCCGTCGGCCAGGAATATACGTTTCGTTTCGGGGTAGAGCGCCGACAGTGATTTAATCTCCTGAAGAAGATGAACCTCATCGCGTATGGAAAAACGTTTGCTCTGGTACATCTCGCAGAAGGCGCACCTGTTCCAGGAACAGCCGAGTGTTACCTGAAGGATGAGCGACCTCGCCTCGCTCGGCGGTCGGAAGAGCGGCTCATCGTATTGAATGGGATACTCAAGCATCAATAACAGAGTATCACAAGGCAGGGGGAAAGGTTAAGGGGCAAGGATGGATTGTGATACGCAGAAAGAAGCGGAGGAGACTCCTGATAAATTCTCCCTTGACAAGAAGGGGCGAATCCCCTATATTATAAATAGATAGATTTCTATATGTTTATGGGCGGAGCGTGATGGATACTAACTGTTGTGATTTCTTCAAGGCCGTGGCCGACCCAACGAGGGTAAAGATCATGATGATGCTTAAGGGGAAAGAGCTTTGCGTCTCAGATATCTGCAAGGCCTTCAGCATGAAGCAGCCTTCCATCTCTCACCACCTGAATATTCTAAAGCGTGCCAAAATCGTTATTGGAAGAAAGGAGGGGAAAGAGGTTTACTACAGATTGAATGAATACTGCATAACCGATTGCTGTACCGGCTTTATGGAATCATTTAGCAAGTAAATATTTTTTTGCCTCATTAGATAGACGAATATAAATACGTAGATACAAAACAGCCAAAACAGGAAAGGAGGTGAAGCGTCATGGGACAGGACTGCTGCGACATAAAGGTGACGGAGCTCGATAAAGGCTACCGCATCGAGATAACCGGAGAAGATGTGAAGGAAAAATGTAAAACCATCGTCGAAAACTGCTGCACAGGTGAAACACCCTGGGCGGAAATGATGAAGAGCTGTATGCCTTCCTGCTGTTAAAAGGCAAGCAGAGATGCGGGGGAGAGATGTCTCTCCCCCGTTGATCTCTCCTGAAGATGAAACGCTTATCTCATCGTTCTTTCCGGGGAGGTGTCGCAAACACGACATATATTGCTAAATGTGCGACATATATTGCTATTTTGACATTTTTCACTTGACAGGGTATATACGAGGCAATAGGGTGGGAAGGAGAAGACTTTTAAAATAAATGTTCGAATCGGCAGAACCACCTGGAAGAGTTTATGATGATAGATGATTTTTCACGGGAGTGCCTTGAAGCAAAAGCGAATTTAAAAAGAAAGTTTGCCTTAAGCCGTATTATGGGAAAAAGTAAGGCTATAAATAAACTTCGAGACAAAATCATCCAAGTTTCGTCCTGTGATGTAAATGTTCTTATTTCGGGTAAGAGCGGTACGGGCAAGGAACTTGTAGCAAGGGCAATTCATTATCTAAGCTGTAGGGCAGGCAAACCCTTCATTCCTGTAAATTGCGGTGCAATCCCGGAGAACCTCTTCGAAAACGAACTCTTTGGTCATACCAGAGGGGCGTTCACAGATGCAAAATATTCTCAGAAAGGGATCGTGCAGGAGGCGGATAGAGGCACACTCTTTCTCGATGAGATAGGAGCGACAGGCATGCATGCACAAGTCAAATTACTTCGGTTGCTTCAGGAGAATGAATTCAAACCGCTTGGAAATTCAAAAATTGAAAAAGCTGATATCCGTATAATAGCAGCTACGAACGAAGAACTTACTGAACTGGTAGAAAAGGGTACTTTCAGAGAGGACCTCTATTACAGACTTAATATCGTTTCACTTCACGTACCGGCGCTACTGAAGAGAAAAGAAGACATCCCGCTTCTTGCCGAACACTTTTTAGATAAATACAGTAAAGAACATGATAAACCTCATCGGCAGCTAACAAAAGAAGCGGTGGCTAAGCTGGTGCTTTATTCGTGGCCGGGAAACATAAGGGAACTGGAAAATAAAATTCAGCAACTTGTTGTAATGTCCGGAACGTCCACCATCGATGCGAAAGACATCAAGCTTTTTGAACGGAAAATAACCTCCTTCTCGGGTGAAAGTGAGTATTTCAAGGAGGCAAAAAGAAAAGCCGTAGAATCCTTTGAAAAAGGATATCTCGTAAATCTAATGACAGACCATCATGGCAATGTGGTTTCTGCCGCCAGGGAATCAGGGAAAAGCAGGACAGCTCTCTGGAACCTTCTTAAAAAGCACAATATTTTCCCGCGTCAATACCATATCTGAATAATTTCCCAAGTCCAATCAAACTTCCATTATGAGAGTCATCTTTTTATGACGCATTAGGTGCGCCGAAATGACTCCTTTACCGCCTGTTTTACCAGCCATCCATCCCCCCTCCGTCATACGATTGTGACGCTTTTTAAAGGCGGCCTTTTCTTCCATTTTAAATTTCTCAACCATTCCAAGTGCTTATAGCTCAGGAGGGTCTGGCCTGTTATTTGCAATTTATAGATGATTCTCTAGTGATTTATCTTGATGTGGAAGCTTGGTTTCGGTAAGGACGTGGAACTCCCGGCACTCTTAACTCCTTTATGACGGGAGATTTTAAGGCGATAAGAATGGATTCCAAAGGTGAAGTTTTAAAAAAAATAAAGAAATATATAATTGAGAA
>CBDVDA010000103.1:0-13031 GCA_965372635.1 uncultured bacterium
GGGTCTTCTTCCTTGTAGCTGCGCTTTTCATATCCGGCGATAAAGCCGAATAGTTTTATGTTCTTGTGGAGTTCTTTTAGTGAAAATTCATGATGGGTCTTTTCATCTAGATCGTAGAGCCTGAACCTTGCAAAGTCAGATACAAGGACATATTGAGGCAGATCATACTCTTTGATGCCGGGGAAATAATCAAGGGCCTGCCCGTAGGCACTGTCCAGGTCTTTCCCTTTTGATTTATGCTCGACAAGGATTTTCCCCTTCCAGAAGAGGTCGATAAAACCCTGCTTGTTGCCAAGTTTCTTTACAGGTTCCTCAAAGGTGGCAACGCGTCTGCGGGAAATGCCAAAGACATTAAAAAAATCGTCCCAGAAAGACTTTGCCTCTGCATGTTCCCGGCTTTCGTCCTGCCATTCTTTGGAGAACCTGACAGCTCGGTCTTTTATTTCATTCCAGCTTAGCGGCATAGCGTTGACTTAACGTTGAATGTCATTTGTAAATGAAAAGTTATACTACCGAGTAGCATATATAAAAAGGACTTAATGTCAAATAAAAACGGCAGGTATTGTACAAGTTATAATGGGGTCGGGCCAAGTTAACATACTGACTTATAAACATTATCATCCCAACAATAGCTGTTTCCAGGATCTATATCGCCCTTTTTGGCATCAGAATTGGCAATATAGGTTTCCACCTCTCCTCGTAGCTGAAAGCCGCCATCCTTTTCAAGTAATCAAAAGTAATCAGGGTCAGCGACCTTTTAAAATGTCAAAAGAAATAATGCCAACTTTTCGTAAAAATTAAGCGTACCAGAAATACAATGAAAGCATCTTTTTTGCCAAACATTAATGCAGGTTCTGTATCAAGATCTCCTGTTGTCGTCCTATTATATCGGAAGGCAGCAAAAATTCACCTTGAGCACCGGTAACATATATGTTATGCTCCATAGATGAATTGGAGCATAGAATATTATAGCCCGAAGCTTGAAAGTGAGGTATTGGCACTTCCTGACGCCCTTTTGGCCCGCTACCTTCATCTAACTGATCTAATGCTTGAGTTTGGTTCTAACCTTGGTATGCCGCATACACAAGCAATTGAAGGTGGTCTGTTTGAACTGCGGGTAAAAGGCAAAGAAGGAATAGCTCGTGTTTTCTATTGTACAAGAGTAGGTAAACAAATTGTCATGCTTCATGTTTTCATCAAAAAAACACAGAAAACACCAAAGAAAGAGTTGAAGTTGGCAATTCAAAGAATGAAGGAGGTATCAGATGATGAGTCATAGTCAGCTAAAGGAAAAGGCATTAGAAAAAAAAGCGGTTAGAGAAGAGTACGAAACACTGGAGCCTGAATTTGGCCTATTGAGAGAAATGCTCAAAGCACGTAATGAAGCAGGGTTGAGTCAAGCCGATGTTGCAGAGCGTATGGGGACTAAACCGCCCGCAATTACAAGGCTTGAGTCTTCATTAAGTAGTGGACGTCATTCGCCATCAGTTGCCACACTTAAAAAATATGCTGAGGCAGTTGGTTGTCATCTGGAAATAAAATTTGTCCATTAATATCAAAAAGAAAGAGGGTCAAGAGAAATAAAGAAAATAAAGGGGGTCATTCTTTATCGTTGACAGATGTCAGGGAAAACATAGGGGTCGGAAAACATAGGGGTCGCGTCTACACATTCCACATTCTCAGATTCTTCTCTACATTTTTTATAACCCGCTTTATCAACTTATCCTGACCAGCACGTCGGGTAATGCGCTGACTTGCTCGGGAACTATTGGGAACGGGTTCATATTTTAGGTTTCCTTCCTGTGGGTGGAAAAAAGAGGGCGGTTCTGTTAACAACTTTTTTTAACAAAGCAAAGCCTAAAAGAGAACAGTTATCCTCCTATCCCCGTTGATCTAACCACTTTTTGAAAGATGTCTGACTCTCACCTGAAGGCTTGCCGACCAGTAACCCCTCAACACTAATATCTTCATCAATATCATCCCAATGGATGCCATGCCCCCTGCCAATCAATCTCCAATTCTTACGTTTTTCAGGTGTAGTATGCACCAATCGGGGGAACCATTCCAAAGGTACCGAAATTGTTCTGCCATCACTCAAGTCTACACTCAAGGTGTCCTCTGAGACTAATACATTATTAATACTTGGCACTTCTATTTCAACTGCCGAAATACTCATCCCATGCCTCCAATAATTGTTTATGATGTTTGCTGATGATCTTGTGAACTTGACTTATTTCTACTCGATTGAAGCCTCCGCTAAATTGAAGTCTGACCGGATCAATCCAGAATTTAGCGATCCTGTCGTCACATTCAACATGCACATGTTTTGGCTCGTCCCGATCTCCCGAATAAAAGAAAAAACGATACGATTTAATCTTTAATATTGTTGGCATTGAAATAAGTTTAACATATCAAAATAAGATGATACAAACCTTTCTGCTTCTCAGAAAAGTAATAAGATGGGAGCCCATATGGGTCGGACCAAACTAACATATTGACTTATAAGCATTATCACCCAAAGTGTGGCTGTTTTCAGGACTTAGAGGCCCCTTTTCGGGGTCAAAATGGGCACTGTAAGGAATCTACTCTCCAAGGCCGCTCTTGATTTCCATCAGGTGAATAATATCCCCGCGCGTCATCACCCCCACGATGCAACCCTTCTCATCGGCAACGACGAGCCATCCCGTATCTTCCTTCAGCATCTTCCCGAAGGCCTCTTCAACTCCTGAGGCGGGTGCGACCAGATACCGTGCAGGGTTTGCCTCCATCACTTCCCGGACGCTCAACGTGTCCCACTGCTCCTTTGGGATTTCTTTCACATTACTCATCCGGATAATCCCCTTGAGGGTCTCCCCCTCGGCCACAGGGAAACAGTTAAAATGATGCGCGATGAAAAAATCATGCACCAGTTCCCGAATAGAGAGTCCTTCGCTTACGGAGACGACGCCCCTGTTCATCACCTTTTCCACGGTGAGGCCGGAGAGCATCTCCTTTATGACTACCTGGCGGTAGCTGCTCTCCGCCGCCCGCTGGAGAAAATAGCCGATAAGGATGAACCAGATGCCATTAAAGGGATTCCCCGTCATAACGTTTAAGAAACCCATGAACATGAGAAAGGCGGCAAAGCCCTTGCCCATGTTGCTCGCTATCCGTGTGGCGCTCTTGAAGTTGTGTCTGAAATGCCAGAGCGTCGCCCGGAGGAGCCGCCCGCCGTCGAGGGGAAAGCCGGGGATGAGGTTGAAAAGGGCGAGAAAACCGTTGATATAGGAAACGTACTGCATGATTGCATAGGGGGCGCTCCCTTCGGTCATCGCCAGAGAAAGAGCCCAGAAGACGATCATGAGCATGAGGCTGCATGCCGGTCCTGCCGCCGCCACACGGAATTCCACGCCGGGGCTTTTCGGCTCTTCCTCCATATTGGCCACGCCACCGAAGATGAAGAGAGTGATGCGGCTGATGGGGAGTTTATTCCGGAGGGCAATAATTGAGTGGGAGAGTTCGTGGAGCAGGACGGAGGCAAAGAGGAGAAGCGCCGCCAGAACCCCCATCACCCAGTAATGCGTAGTGGCGATGTCGGGGTAGTAGTGTGGAAAATAGCCTTTTGACAAACTATAGGCGACGAGAAAGAAGATGACGAACCAGCTGAAATCGATCTCGATGGAGATGCCGAAGATTCTCCCTATCCGGATACCTCTTCCGAACATTCTTCCCCTTTCGCCCTGTCTATCTTAAAGAGGGCATCTCCTTAATAAAGGATTTAGAGCCTTACTTGTTGTTTATCCCTTCCACAACCTTCCAGTAGTTAAAGAGGTTCACTCCTTCGATCCGTTCCACCTTGAACTCGGGAACCTTTTCCAGGATCGGTTCCAGTTCGAGGTCGGTCTTGAAGCCGAGATACCTGGAGAGGGGTGAGATCATCCATTCAGCGGTTGCAACAAGGCTGTTTTCATTTTTAAAGTGATTAATAAACACAACCTTCCCCCCCTTTTTGCAGACGCGGAGCATCTCTTTTAAAACCGTCACCGGATCGGGTACAACGCTGATTACATAGGCGGCCACGACGGAATCGAAGGAATTGTCGGGGAAATCGAGATACATGGCGTCCATCTGCATGAGCTCCACATTCTCCATGCCGTGGGCGGCGATATTTTTCTTCGCCTTTCCGAGCATATGGTCCGAGAGATCGACGCCGACAATGCTGCAATCGCCGGGGAAAAAGGGGAGGGTCAGTCCCGTCCCAACACCAACTTCGAGGACCTTCTCTCCCGGTTTGATGTCGAGAAGATTGACGGCAACGACCCGGCCTTTGTGAAAAATCTTCCCGAAGGTGAGGTCGTAGATATTGGCATACCGCTGGTACGCCTTTTCTATTGAATCTGTATCCATCTGTCAGGCTTGTTGTAAAACATCTATCATCTGATCGTGTATTTGTCCGTTGCTTGCAAGCAGTTGTTTATCGTAAATACTATAGGCCCCGCCGTCAAAATCAGTCAAGCTGCCCCCCGCTTCTGTCAGAATGAGCGCCCCTGCCGCCGTATCCCAGGGCTGGAGCTTCAACTCCCAGTAGCCGTCGAATCGCCCGGCTGCCGTATAACAGAGATCGAGTGCCGCCGAACCCATCCGCCGTATCCCCTGGATTTTGGGAATAAAGGCAGCCACATAATTCACGTTGTTCTCCGGGCTTGTGGCCCTGTCGTAAGGAAAACCCGTAGCGACGAGTGATTTTTTTAACTCAGCCGTAGCGGATACCCTGATCGGCTTACCGTTCAGGCAGGCCCCTTTCCCTTTGACCGCTGTGAAACATTCATCAAGGCAGGGGTTATAAACGACGCCCACGGCAGGCTCGCCGCTCATCTCCAGCCCGATTGAGACGCAGAAATGAGGCACCCTGTGGGCGTAGCTGTTTGTTCCGTCGAGGGGATCTATTATCCATTTCAGGTCCGATTCCGGTCCCGATGCCCCCCCCTCTTCGGCGAGAATCGCAATGTCTGGAAAGGCGGATGTGAGCGCCTCGACAACCATCTCTTCGGCACGCCGGTCCATCTCGGTGACGATGTCGTTATCTCCTTTGAATTCAATGACCCTCTCCCCCTCATTGAGCCCGGCAAGAAGCATAGCGCCGGCCGCCTTGGCTGCCTCTATGGCTGCCTCCTCATATTTTACCAAATCGGTCATCAAAATTCCCGTAGAAGAATTTACAAGATGGGGTGATTATGATTCAATATCCCCATCCCCTTTCCCAGATCATCATATCCGGTTTTAATGCTTCTCGCCACAAAATCTTTCGCACGGGTAACCGATGCATTCATATCAAACCCCCTTGCAAGTCCGGCGGCAACAGCAGCCGAAAGAGCGCATCCCGTTCCCCTGAATTCCTTTTGCGCCAACCGCGGCGCGTCGAGTGTCTCCATGACTGCGCCGTCGTAAAAAATATCGATAGCCCTGTTTTCGAGATGTCCTCCCTTTACAAGAGCGGTTTTCGCGCCGAGACCGACGATCCTCTTTGCCGCCTCTTTCATATCCCCTGGATTTTCCACGGCCATTCCCGTAATGGCAGCCGCCTCGCTTAAATTAGGCGTTACCATATCGACGAGGGGAAAGAGCAGTTCCACCATCGCCTTCAGCAGGCCATCGTCAGAAAGTGGCGTACCGCTGCTCGATACGAGCACCGGGTCGAGGATGATATTTTTAATCGAGTGTTCTTCCAGCAGTTGACTGAGAAAAGCGACATTTTTTGTGGAAGCGAGCATTCCTATCTTTAAGGCATCGATCCGGATGTCTTCGTAAATTGCGCGGAACTGGCTCGCCACCATTTTGCCCGGCGCAGGTGCAATGTCTCCCACCGATTGAGAGTTTTGAGCCGTCAAGGCCGAGATAACCGACATCCCGTAGAGACGGTAGGCGCTGAAAACCTTGAGGTCCGCCTGTATTCCCCCCGCTCCGCTCGGATCGGACCCGCCTATCGTTAAGGCTGTTTTAACATTCATCGGTTGCCCTCCAAAATATCTGCCAGTTCAGCCGCCGCGCCCCTTATATCCGTCGCACTTGCGAGTCCTGAAATCACGGCCGCTGAATTCGCTCCGGCTGCCCGCACCGTTGCCACATTCGCCCTGTTGATTCCGCCTATAGCGACGATAGGAAGGGAAACCTTCTCCCTCACCTGGGATAGCGCCTCAAGCCCACGCGGGGTCAGGGCGTCTTCTTTGGTAGTCGTTCCAAACACGGGGCCAAAACCGATATAGTCGGCCCCCTCTGCCTCCGCTTCCACCGCTTCGTCAGGCGAATGTGTAGAGAGCCCGATGAGCCTCTCTTTTCCGAGCACCCTTCTCGTCGCCGCAACGGGGAGGTCATCCTGACCGAGATGAACGCCATCGGCTCCGCAAGCGAGGGCAATGTCTGCGCGGTCATTTACAATGAAAAGAGCGCCCGCCTTTTTGCAGGCATCTCCTATTTCCTTTGCAAGCGCGACGAAATCGCCTGTGGACATTTTTTTAGACCGGAGCTGGATAATCCGGCACCCGCCTGCCAACACGTCTGCTGCAACGGCAGCCGGGTCTGGAAAGGAGTCATCCACGATGGCATAGAGCCCCCTTATTTGAGTTAAATTCTTTTTCATCGCTTCGGTCTTTGAATATCGAGGAGGCTCATCTTTTTCTTCAGAGTATTCCTGTTGATGCCGAGAACGCGGGCCGCCTTGATCTGGTTCCAGCGGCATTTTTCCAGCACGAGCCGGATAAGGGGGCGCTCCAATTGAGTCAGGACCATATCGTATAATCCTTCCGTGTTCTCTTCATCTACCGCCTGAATGAGAGGCGCCAGCTTGATTCTCAGGATTTCCTCTAGCGACAGGTTATCGTAATTTCGCCTCTCCCCATTGGCGGCATTCTTCAGTTTTGAGGGGAGATCGGTGGGAAGAATCGTCGAAGAGGCGGAAAGGACCAGCATCCTCCTCATAACATTCTCAAGCTCCCGCACATTGCCCGGCCACTCATATCCGGCGAGTACCCGCATCGCCTCATCGGAAATGCTCCGTTCGTTACCTTCCGATTCACCTGCGAAACGGCTCATGAAATAGTCGGCCAGCAGGGGAATGTCTTCCTTCCGCTTTCTCAGTGGCGGGAGCTTTAGCATAACCACGTTCAACCGATAATAGAGGTCTTCCCTGAACTGTTTCGCCTTCACCGCTTTCGCCAGGTCCTGGTGCGTTGCAGCGATAACGCGTACGTCTACCTGAACCGGCTTACTTCCCCCCACGCGGTCGATCTCCCGCTCCTGGAGGGCGCGAAGGAGCTTCATCTGGAGTTCCAGCCCCATATCACCGATCTCGTCGAGGAAAAGCGTCCCTCCTTCGGCGAGTTCAAACTTCCCCGTCTTTCGTTCCGTTGCACCTGTAAAAGCCCCCTTTTCATGCCCGAAAAGTTCGCTCTCCAAAAGATCCTTCGGGATGGCTGCCGAATTAACCGCCACGAAGGGCTTATCTCCCCGCTCACTGTTTGAATGGATGGCGCGGGCAATCAGTTCCTTTCCCGTACCGCTTTCCCCTTGTATGAGGACGGTAACGTCGCTTCCCGAAATCTTCCCTATCATTTTATAGACCTTCTGCATGGCATGGCTGATACCGATTATACTTGTACCGACCTCGTAGGTCTCTTTCGAAGCGCCTCTCCCCGCTGCCGCCTTCTCAGATAAGCTGACCGATTCGAGCGCCCTCCCTGCAATCGCCTTTACTTCATCCATGTCGAAGGGTTTTGTTACGTAATCGAAGGCGCCCCGCTTCATCGCCTCGACGGCGTTTTTCATCGTATTCTGCGCCGTCATAATGACTACGCTCGTCCCGAGCTTCCCCTCCTTTACCCTTTTGAGAAGATCGAGACCGCTCATGTCGGGCATCATAATATCGACAAAGGCGACGCCGTAGCTCTCCATCTCCAGGAGATGGAGGCCTTCCTCCCCCTTCGGAGCGACCGATACATCATAGCCGCTCTTTTCGAAAGCCTTCTGGAGCACCCATCTCAAGCTTTCGTCATCATCGACGATAAGAATCTTTTCTTTCATAAAATGATTACCTTAAGGGGAGGCAGACGGTGAAAACCGCCCCTTCTCCGGGCGAACCGCTCACGCGGATGCCTCCTTTGTGTTCCCTTATGATCCGGTCTGAGAGGGAAAGGCCGAGGCCCGTCCCACCCTGTTTTTTCGAGAAGAAGGGGGTAAAGAGGCGGGGGAGGTCTCCTTCGTCGATGCCCGGCCCTTCGTCTTTAATATCTACCGCCATCACCGTAGCGCGTGTGCCCGCCTCGCCGTGGAGCAAATAATCGTTGATGATCCGTGTCTTTATTTTCAGCCTTCCCTTCTTTTTCATCGCCTCGCAACCGTTTTTCACGAGGTTTATAAAGACCTGCGTCAGTTTTTCACTATCCCCCGGAAGAGGCGGAATACTCGGATCGTAATCGGTGGAGAATTCAATTCCTTCCCCCTCTTCGCTCTTCGACAGGAGTGTAATGACGCCGTCGAGAACCTGGTGGATGTTCAAAGGGGCGAAGGTCATCCTCTTCGGGTTGGAAAAATCGAGCAGTTCCTCCAGAAGCCCGCTTACCCGGTCGGTCTCCTTAATAATAATATCGGTGCATTGTTCAAGCTCGTCGTCGTCATCCACCTCTTTGAGGAGCTGCGCCGCCCCCTTGATGCCGCCGAGGGGATTCTTTATCTCGTGGGCCAGCCCGGCAACGAGAATGCCAACCGACGCAAGACCGTCGGAACGCCTCACATCCTCTTCGAGCGCCCGGATACGGCTCATGTCCCGCATGAGAAGAGCCACGCCCTTCAACCCCCCGTCGGCGCTTAAAATGGGCGACGTGGCGAGCGAAACGGACACGGTGGAACCGTCCTGTCTCACTATATGTCCGTCGTGCATGGAAAACCCCTGCCCTTCACGACCTGTCTTTTCGATAAGATCGACGACAGACCGGTTAGCCGAAAAGAGTTCGGTGCTGTCTGAGCCGAGCGCTCTTTTTTTTGAGATACCCGTCAGCGTCTCGGAAACCTGGTTGAAGACGGCAACCCGGTTCGAGCCGTCGAAGAAAACGACCCCCTCTTCGATGCTGTCGATGATCTCTTCATAGATATTGTCCATCAGGCGAAATGCAGTGAAGAGACTGATTCGGTCGCTGGCGGAACTGTCATGCAGGTGTTCGCTTCAGCAACCTCTCCACTTCGAAAAAAGCGGTCCGTCAATTCCTCCATTGCGGCAAAAGAGCCGCAGCTGTTCACCGCCGTTCTGAAGGCCGCCGCCCCGCGAAGCGACCGGCTATACCAGGCAAGGTGTTTCCGAAAGAGGCGAATGCCCCGGTGCGTTCCGTATTTTTCTACCACGAGCCGGAGATGACGAAGAGCGGTTTCGCCCCGTTCTTCAGAATCCGGGAGCTCATAACGCCCCGTCGCCATATAATCGAGCGTCTGGCCGAAAAGCCAGGGATTTCCCATGGCGGCCCGGCCGATCATGACGCCGTCGCAGCCTGTTTCATCGATCATCCGCTTCGCATCTTCCGGCGTCTTAACGTCGCCGTTCCCTATGATGGGGATGGTAGCTTTTGCTTTCAGTTCACCGATAAGCGACCAGTCGGAGTACCCGCCGAACCCTTGGCTCCGTGTCCGCGGGTGGAGGGTAAGGGCATCGGCGCCGGACGCCTCGACCGCCTTCAACACCTCGCACGTCACAATGGTAGCAGCGTCCCAGCCCGACCGGATTTTGACGGTCAAAGGGACCTTAATTTTCTTTCTTACCGCCCCGACAATCCGCTCGATCCGGTTCAGGTCTTTCAGCAGGGCCGCCCCCGCCCCCGTACCGGCCACCTTCTTCACGGGACACCCCATGTTGATGTCGATTATATCCGCTCCGCGCGCCTCTGCGATTGCTGCCGCTTCGGCCAACGTTTCCGCTTCGGCCCCAAAGAGTTGGACGGCCACGGGCCGTTCTTCAGGTGAAATTTCGAGAAGAGAAAGAGTCTTCTCCCCTCCCATGAGGAGACCCTTGGCGCTCACCATCTCGCTCACCACGAGACCGCACCCCGCCTCCACGGCGAGCTGCCGAAAGGGCCGGTCCGTCACCCCCGCCATGGGGGCGAGAATAAGATTGTTCTTGAGTTTTAGATTGCCTATCTGCATCGATCTGCCTAAGTTTTAGGCATTTTACCACAAAACCGTTTTTATGCAAGTAATTAAAGGGAGGGATCAACCTTTTCTAAAGTCAATATAGCGGTAGGGTTTTTCGCTTGTTTATGCTACAATGGCTTCCATTATGAAACAGATTCACCCTTTAGCCAAAAGCCATCCCTTCGATCCGGGCGAGCAGGGAATTCCTTCCCTCTGAACCGTCCGTCCCGGCCATTTCTATCAACCGCTGTCCCCTTACCTGAAAACAATTAAATAAAAGTGAGAAGAGCATAATGAAAAGAGAAGATTTGAGAAATATTGCGATTATTGCCCATGTCGATCACGGGAAGACGACCCTGGTGGACTGCATGCTGAAACAGGCCGGGACCTTCCATGCCCACGAAAAGGTGGAGGATCGGGTGATGGACAATATCGATCTCGAGCGGGAGCGGGGGATTACCATCGCCGCCAAGAGTACCGCCGTGGAATACGAAGGGGTGACCATCAACATCGTCGATACGCCGGGCCATGCCGATTTCGGCGGTGAGGTAGAGCGGACGCTCAAAATGGTGGACGGCGTGCTCCTCCTTGTAGACGCCTCGGAAGGGCCGCTCCCCCAGACGCGGTTCGTTCTCAAAAAAGCGCTGGAGCTTAAACTGGTTCCCATCCTCGTCGTCAACAAGATCGACCGTCCCGATGCACGGGTTCAGGAGGTCTTGAACGAGGTTTACGACATGTTCATCGAACTCGACGCCGACGATCAGCAGCTCGACTTTCCTATTATCTATACCATCGCAAAAAACGGCGTGGCCAAGAATGAACTGGAGGATGAGTCGGAAACTCTGAAACCGCTCTTCGATCTCATCGTGAAAACCATACCGTCTCCGGAAGGGGATGACAAAAGCAGCCTGCAACTTCTCATTACCAACATCGACTACGATGCTTACATTGGCCGTCTCGCCATCGGGCGAATATTCCAGGGGTCGGTGAAGGCGGGGGAGGCCATCGGTATCGTTAATGAAAGCGGGGAGACCATTAAGAAGAAAATCGCCTCTATCTACCTCTTTAAAGGGCTGGAGCGGATAGAGGTGAAGTCTGCCTCCATCGGCGACATCGTTTCTATCTCCGGGATAGATGAGATCAACATCGGCGATACGGTGACGGACCCCGAAACGCCCGCTCCGCTCCCAAGGATTCAGGTGGACGAGCCGACCATCTCCATGGTCTTCTCCGTCAATACCTCGCCCTTTTCAGGCAAAGACGGCAAGTACGTCACCTCTCGGAACCTCCGGGAGCGCCTCGAAAAGGAGCTGCTTTACAACGTCTCCATCCGTGTCGATTTCATCGGCACCGACGCCTTCAAGGTAATGGGGCGGGGCGAGCTGCAACTCGCAATTTTGATCGAGATGATGCGCCGCGACGGATACGAGCTTTCCGTTGCCATGCCCGAAACGGTAACGAAGAAGATTGACGGCGCACTCCACGAGCCGATGGAACTCCTCTTCGTCGATGTGCCGGAAGAGTTCGTGGGAGCCGTCACCCAGCACGTGGGAACACGAAAGGGAAAGATGCTCAAAATGCAGAACAACGGCCACGGCCGGGTGGACCTCGAATTCCGCGTCCCTTCGCGGGGGCTCATCGGTTTCAGGTCCCAGTTTCTCACCGATACGCGCGGCACGGGCCTCATGAACCACCTCTTCGACGGCTACGAGCCGTGGCACGGCCCCATGACAAAACGGAATACCGGCGCACTCGTTGCCGACCGGCAGGGAAAAACCACCATCTACGCCCTCTTCCACCTGCAACCCCGCGGCACGCTCATCATCCGTGAAAATACTGAAGTTTACGAGGGGATGATAGTGGGAGAGAATTCGCGGGAAGCTGATATGGATATCAATGTAACGAAAGAGAAAAAACTGTCCAACGTTCGCGCATCCGGCTCGGACGAAGCGCTCCAGTTGATTCCGCCGAAGATGCTCAGCCTGGAAGAGGCGATCGAGTTTATTAAGGAAGACGAACTGCTGGAAGTAACACCAAACGCCATGCGCCTTCGGAAGAAGGTCTTGCAAGCGAATAAAAGGCCGAAGACGAAGGAGTAGCTTTTCATAACTCTCCTTAATCCCCTCTTATACCCAAAGGGCACACTGCCTTAAGAGGGGAAACAGAGCTCCTCCCCTTGGGTTAAGGGGAAACCAGAATTTTACTCATAGTACAATTGGATGCAAGCCAAGTTCAGAGCGTTTTACTCCTCTTTTAAAACCGTATTTATCTAACATATTCTGTAACAAAGAAACCATCCAGTCTGGCGTGGATGGAGATACAAAAATATCCTCAATTAATATTTCCATATAACCATTTACTAAAACACCCATAGAGGTTATGTTTCCATCCATAATAATGCCGCGAAACTCCCTTTCATGCTCAAAACCTATTCTTTTTAGAACAGCCCACAAAATTGCATTCATTTGTTCCGGTTCGTACGAGTTATAGTCAATGTATTTCACTAAACCACCATTAACTTCTATTTCACTTTTTTGAAATGCTGCTTTAAAACGTTCAAAAGTAGTTCTAATAGCAATCCCCTCACCCTGCTTTAAATATAAATCCCACATTGCTGCTGATTCCGATGGATTATTATGCCAACACGAAACACAAATTAACTTACGGGCACCACTCAACACATCAATATTCTTTTTCACTTGTACTTGTGCAGTAGACAACTCTTCGCCTTCCAAACCATCGAGAACGTCTTTACATCCATCTATCACAGGACGAGGTGGATGGCCTTCAAACAAATCCCTAAAAACAGTTAGCCGTGGAAAGAAAACAGCTTTGGAAAATCCATATATCTCCATAAAAATGAATCTGGATCAGGCTCTTTT
>CBDVDA010000104.1:0-12413 GCA_965372635.1 uncultured bacterium
TCAGCATTATGTACAATTTGAAACCGCTCGACCGTGAGGGGACGGTCCGCTACATTGCACACCGCCTTTCAGTTGCCGGAAGAGAGGAGCCCCTTTTTACGGATGAGGCGATTGAGGAGATTTTTAAGTATTCCGGGGGTATCCCGAGGAAGATCAATAACCTTGCGTCAAACGCCCTGCTGGAGGGTTTCGGGAAAGAGAAGGACAGTATCGATAAAGATGTTATTTACGATGTGGCCTGCGATATGCAACTCGTTGATTAGGAGCAGAGTGTGGATCTTGTTGAAATAAGGAAAAAGGCAAAGAAGCTTAAAGACAAGAAGGGCGGGGGCAAAGCGCCTTCTTCCGAGAGCGCTCTTCCTGTCGAGGAGGAGATTGAGGCTTCCGAGGCAGAGGCGCCCGTAAAGGGTGAGAAAAAGCCGGCCCGAGGTAAGAAAAGAAAGGCCGAACCGGTGGTTGACGAGCAGGAGGATAGCTCTGCTTATGCCGGGGCGATCGTGGGGCCGGAAGAAACCGAAAGGTTAGAGGCCGATGACTTCCTCTCCAGTGTTCTTAGCTCCATCTACCAGGAAGGTTACGATGAAAAGGACCTGGAAGAGGTGGAGGATGACCAGGTCGAACTCCTCTGTTTTATGCTTTCCGATGAAGAATATGCCGTCGATATCAGGGATGTGAGGGAAATCATCAAGGTGATCGAGATTACGGAGGTCCCCAGGATGCCTTCTTTTATCCTCGGCATCATTTCTCTTCGCGGCGTCATCGTTCCGCTTCTCGATTTGAGGATGCGGCTGGGACTGGAAAGTGGGGAATATGTCTCGAAAACGAGGATTATCATCGTATCGGTGGAGAGGGTCAGCATGGGAATGGTCGTCGATTCCGTTACCGAGGTCGTGAGGTTGAAACAGAGTGTCATCGAGCCGCCGCCCACCTTCCTAAACAACGTCGATGCGGAACTCCTGGAAGGCGTCGGGCGTTCGGACGACAGGCTGCTGATTATGCCGAATATTTTGAAGGTTTTTGATTTAAATTCTTAAGGGGCCGCTACGGTGGTTCGGATGTTTTCCGCTTTTGGGGGAGGGATAAATTGAGAAGATATCCATTGACAGGAACGAGTGAGTTATGAACACGAAGACGAGTGAAAAACAGTCCATGGCCGATGCCGAGATACAGCTCATTTTGTTTACAATCGGTGGAGAAAAATACGCCCTCGATATTATGAAGACGAAGGAGATCATAAAGCCGATAAAGGTGACGCCTCTGCCGGACGTTCCGGCGTTCATAGAGGGGGTTATCAACTTGCGGGGGATGCTCATTCCCGTTGTTTCCATGAGGGAGCGCTTCGGCATCTCTTTGGGCGACGAGGAAACGGAAAGTCCAGATACTCGGGTCATTATCATCGTACTGAAAAAAATCATCGTCGGGATTGTCGTCGATTCCGTGGAAGAGATCATGCGTCTCACCTTAAAAGACATTCAACCGCCCCCCCGAATTGCGAGCGGCATAGATTCGGAATATATCAAGGGGATGTGCAGGATCGGCGAGGAAGCGCTCGTGCTCCTCGATATGGAAAAAATCCTCTCTTCTGCCGAGAAGGTAATGATGGAGAAGCTCAGGGCGAAAGGTTCAAAGAAGACGTAACGGGTGCGGGGATAGGGATGGATTTAAATGCGCTTATTATTTCTGCCGCCGCTTTGATTGTCCTTGTGGCAGCCGTTTTGGTCACCTATGCCCTGACGAAGAGGGCCATGTCTCAATCAATCGGCAGGTTTGCGCAAACGGTAAAGGAGCTCGGGGCAGGGAACCTCACCTTTCTGCTTCAAAGCTCGGGGGCGCAGGACAAGGAGTTGGCGGCCTTGTATGGCGCATTGAATGATATGACGGAGCGCCTCGTTAATACGGTGACAAAGCTGACCTACTCATCGGGAAATATAGACAAAATGGCGGGAGATATTTTGTCAGAGACAAGATCTTTGAAAAAAATCGCAACGGAACAGAAGGATTTCTCCGATCTCGTTGCCCTCTCCGTCGATGATGTTGAGAGTTCCATCAGGGAGATATACGAAAGTATCGAAAGTTTGAAGATCGCCACGACAGACAGCCTGGGCGGGCTTGCCGAACTGAATGAAGACGCCGAATTGATTACCCGAAGTGTGTCGGAGTTTAAGGTGCTTGTGGATGCATCTATTTCGAGTGTGGTCAAGATGTCGAACTATTTGAAGGAAGCGGCGAAAAACACGAATGCACTGGAGGGCTACAGCCGGAGCACCGTTTCGTCGGTGAAAGAGATCGAACACTCCATTCGCGCCATCGAAAGCAATGCCGATGAAGCGGGGTTGCTTACGGAGAAGGTCTATCTGGACGCCAAAGAGGGCGCCAAGGTGGTTGAGGAGACGATCTCAGGGATTACGGAGAGCCGGGAGATTGTCGCTTCTTCCTCGCAAATCATCGAAGAGGTTGGAGAGAGGTCCGACAAGATCAGCGAAGTGATCGATATCATAAACGGGATCGCCGACAGAACGAAATTGCTCGCCCTCAACGCCTCCATCATCGCCTCGCAGGCGGGTGAACATGGAAAGGGTTTTGCCGTCGTGGCCGATGAAATCGCGAAACTGTCCAATCTTACCACCTCTTCCACGGGTGAAATCAGGGAGATCGTTAAAGGGTTGCAAGGCTGGTCGGGGAAGGGGGTCGATTCCATGCGAAAGGGATTGCTCAGTATCGATGAATCTGTGGTTCTCGCAGAGACGGCGGGAAAGACGCTGGTGAGGATTGTGGAGAGCAGTCAAAAGGCCTCGGGAGCGACCCGTGAGATCGTGGAGACGACGAAAAAGCAGGCGCGCGGGGCGACGAAGGCGTTGGAGACGATTGAATCGATAAAATCGATGATCGAAAAGGTTTCGCACTCAGCGAGGAAAGAGGCGGACAGCACAAATGACGTTAATGAATTGATGGGGGACATGAAAGCGTTGACGGATCGGGTCATGAAGGCCTCCGAGAAGCGGACGGCGAGCAGCGTCATGATTGCCGAGTCTTCCGAGGTGGTTGGAGAGATGCTCCACCTTATCACCGAGGCGTCGCGAAGGCAGCATGAAAAGGGAGAGGAGATTGTGGGAGGCGTAAAGAAAATCACCCGTTCTTCCAGGGTCAATGTAGAATCGTCCGAAAAATTAAGCAAGCTTGTAAAACCGCTCAAGGAATTGAGTGCGATGCTCAATGAAGAAGTGGCCGGTTTCAGGATCTGAGTATTTGACGGGAACGAGATGAGTCCTCCGGCAGGATGAGGCGGCGGTTTTTTAAAAAGGATTTAATAACCCAATGAAATCATATAAGGGGGCTAAATGTTTGGCTTAAAATTGAGAACACAGATTACTATTGTCATGGTCCTCGTGGTGACAGTCGTTATCTTCGCAAATAACGTGGTGCTAAGCGTAGACTTTACAAAACGCTACACCGTCGCCCTGCAATCCGAAGCGAGGGTGCATGCCGATGGTTTGGCGAGGGAGATAGCGAAGACGCTTGCCCTCGGCGTTTCCATCGATGCCGTTAAGGGGTTGGAAATTAAGTGTTCCGAAATCGTAAATGAGTATTCAAACATCGGGTATGCCATCGTGACGGGGAAGGAAGGGAAGATCCTTTATCATAACAACGGTTCGGAGACGGGGAAAAAGAGGGAGGCCGATTGGCTGGGAGAGGTGAAGAAGGGGTCGTCGAAGAAACACGTGGTGCAGAAAACCTCCTACCTAGACAAGGAATTTTATGACATATCCGTTCCGGTGGCTGACGCTTCAGGGCAGGTGGCCGGTTACATCAGTATCGGCCTCAAGTCCGCCATGATTTCCGACGCCTTGAGAGGTGCGGGGCTGCTTGCTCTCACCGTTGCCGTCCTGTTTGTATTCGTTGCCGCCTTGATCGCCTTTGTGCTCGGCAAGACGCTGGTTATCCCGATAAACAGGGTTGTTGATATGTTGAAAGACATTGCCATGGGGGAAGGCGATCTCACAAAAAGGCTGAATATCGAGTCTAAGGATGAAATCGGAGAACTGGGCCACTGGTTCGACATCTTCATGGAAAATACGCAGAAAATGATGAGGAAGTTCAAGGATACTACCTCCCATATTTACGAAGCGACGATGGCCATTTCTGCGAATTCATCGGCCGTGAGCGAAGGGGCTGAAGCCCAGCTTGCAGCTACGATGAATGCCTCTTCGTCCATTGACGAGATGACCACAAGTTTTGGCGACACTTCAACCAATATTGACGAGTTGTCTTCCACGACGGAAGAGGCCTCTTCGTCTATTCTCGAGATGGCGGCCTCCATCGATGAAGTCGCCAATATTGCCGAGGAGGTCTCCTCTTCCGTTGACGACGCCTCTTCCTCAGTGGAGGAGATGTTTATCACCATTAAAGAGGTGGCGGGGATTTCAGAGGAACTCTCCCTGTCGGCCGACAGTACCGTTGCCTCCATCAGCGAGATCAGCGCTTCCATTAAGGAGGTGGAGCGGGCGGCGAAGGATACAGTCGGCGTTGCGCAGGAGACCTCTTCAGACGCCGAACAGGGGATGATGGCGGTGGAGAAAACGATTGAGGGGATGAATAAAATCCGCCTTTCCGTCAACGAAGCGAGCGAAGTTATCAAAAAGCTCGGTGAACGGTCGAACGACATCGGTGAGATACTGAACGTGATCGACGAGGTGGCAGAGCAGACGAACCTCCTCGCACTCAACGCGGCTATTATTGCGGCGCAGGCGGGTGAGCATGGGAAGGGTTTTGCCGTCGTGTCCGATGAAATCATGGACCTCTCGGAGCGGACGGCCGCCTCGACGAAGGAAATATCCACGCTCATCAAGTCGCTCCAGAAGGAATCTGATAATGCCGTCCGGTCGATGGATATGGGCTTGAAAAGGGTAGAGGAGGGGGCCGACCTCTCCCAGGAGGCGGGCGCTTCTTTGGAGAAAATCCTTAACGGGGCGATGAAGTCGAAAGACATGGTAGGGCACATCGCATCGGCCACGGTGGAACAGTTGAAAGGGATCGATCAGGTTAAAGGGTCGATGGAAAACGTCAACAATATCGTCATGAGGATTGTCCAGGCGACGCAGGAACAATCGAGGGGGAGTGAACTGATTGTCAAGGCGACGGAAATGATGAAAGACGCCACCGGCCATGTAAAACGGGCGACGCAGGAACAATCAAAAGGGGGAAAACAGATAACGACGGCCATAGAAAAGATCACCAATATGACGAACTTCGTAAATTCGGCGACGCAGGAGCAGGCCGGCGGCGTGAAGCATGTAGTGGGCGATATCGAAGAGATAAAGAAATTGGCCGGCGCCTACGGCGTTGCCGTGAAGGGGATGTTCGAGGCGGTGGAATCACTGATCGCCCAGACGGAAATACTCGGGGAAGAGATTCAGAATTTCAAGGTTTAGGAGTCTGTTTAAGTTCTAATAATGATCATCTCATGCCCAAACTGCAGCACCGCATTCAATGTAAGTGACGAGAAGAGGCCGCCTTCCGGGACCAAACTGAGGTGCTTCAAGTGTAAGGAGGTGTTTGTCTTCGATGCGGCGCCGCCTGTCGGTCCTCTCGTGCTCGTAGCAAATGAGAGCAAGGCCTTTTGCCAGACCGTTGCTGATCTGTTGGTGGAAAACGGCCTTCGGGCCGATGTGGTTTATGACGGTGCGGAAGCGCTCTCAAAGATCAAAAAAATGAGGCCGGAAGTGGTGCTGCTGGATGTGGCATTGCCTACTATTTTCGGGTTTGACGTTTGCGAGAGGGTGAAGGACGATGGTGAAGTAAGCGCTACCAAGATTATTCTTATCGCCGCTATTTATGATAAGACGATGTATAAAAGGGCGCCTACTTCACTCTACGGGGCCGATGACTACATTGAAAAACATCATATCCACGACAGGCTCGTCGATATGATATGGAAGCTCACCTCCCTGGAGAATGCCGAAAGCGCCGAAGAGGAGAGTGTCCAGGCGACAGTCTCCGAGGAGGTAGAGGCAGACATCCACAAAACATCGGGCGACGAGTTTCCGGCGGTGGAGGGAGAGGATCACGAAAAGGCGACCCGGTTGGCGAGAATCATCGTTTCCGATATTGTGCTTTACAATGAGGACCTCGTTTCGGAGGGGATCAAAAACAGGACCTTTCATGAACTCCTGAAAGAGGATATTGACGAGGGACGGCGTCTTTTCCGCCAGCGCGTGCCGGAAGAAATATGGCAAAAGCGGGATTACCTCATGGAGTCTATCGACAAGTTTATCGAGAAGCATTCAACTCCCACAGTCAATTAACTTTCCATTAACATGCTTGAAATAGACCAGTTAGACAAGCTTTTAAACGGCGCCGACGAGGAACTGAAGATAAAGGGCCTCCAACTCCTGGAGGGCGTTACAAACGCCGCCGCCTTTCGCCTTGCCTTGAAAGCGCTTGGAGACGAGAGTTGGCGGGTCAGGAAGGCCGCCATCGACCTGGTTGCCGGGTATGGCGATGTCGCCAAGGTTGTGCATGCCCTTGTCGGTTGCATGCGGAGTGAAGATAATGCGGGCCTCAGGAACGCTGCCGCCGAGGCGATCGAAAAGATCGGCAAAGAAGCCCTTTCACCCCTCCTCGAAGTCATCGATGACGAAGACCATGACCTTCGGAAACTCGTCATTGATGTTCTTGGGAACATCGGAGACGAGAGGGTTACGCCTTACCTGATTAAGGCGCTTTCGGACCCTGACGAAAATGTGAAGTCGGCGGCCGCTGAAAACCTCGGCAAGGTCGGTGACGACGAGGCGGTCGGCTCTCTCCTCGATGTGCTGAAAAGCGATGATCTGCTGCTCAAGTTTTCATCGCTCGAGGCGCTTAGTAAAATTGGTAAAGCGATACCTGCCCGGGAGATAATCCCTCACCTGAAAAATCCCCTCCTTAAAAAGGCGGCGCAGGAAGTTCTCGGAGAATCGAAGGATATAGATGCCGTCCCTCACCTCCTCAGTGGAGTGGAGGACCGCTCGAAAAGCGTAAAGGAAACGGCGCTTGCGGCGCTGGTCACCCTCGTGGGCTCGCTTCCGGAGCAGGAAGACGCAGTCGATCTGTTAAAGGAGAAGAAAGGCCACCTGTCGGAACAGGCTGCTCAGTGCCTCGGATCGGGAAAGGCAGAGATCGCTTCTTCCGCTCTTAAGTTTCTCGGATGGGCGGGCAGCACGGAATTCATCCCGAAGATGATTCCTCTTGCCCTCGATGAAGTTCATGCGCCTCTTGTTGCAGAGGTGATCACGGCCTTCGGGCTTTCCGGCGAGGACGCCCTCGTTAAGAGTTATGACGAACTCGATGCCTCCTTCAGGCCCTTTATCTGTTATATGCTCGGGGAGATCGGTTCGGCAAAAGGGGTCCACGTGCTCCTCTCCGCTCTCGGAAGTGATGTGGGCCATGTAAGGCACTCTGCTGCAACCTCGCTCGGTAAAATCGGTGAGTGCAAGGCCATCTTCCCCCTCTCTTCACTTCTCGATGATGACTATGTGGATGTGCAGGAGGCGGCTGTCATGGCACTTATGACGCTTGCAAAAAGCGACAGGAAATCTGTTGTCTCACTTTTGAAGAAAAATGTGACGGTCGATCTGCTCGCCCTTCGCCGGAACTGTGCAAAAATTCTGTCCGGAATTGCCGAGGCGGCTGATTTCGAGCTTGCCCTCAGTTTCCTGAAGGATGAGGATGCCGTCATCAGGAAAAGTGCGGTCGAGTCGCTGGCCGCTATCGGCAGCGATGGAGCGGCGAGACAAATCGTGCTTGCCCTCAGTGACGAAGAGAGGGATGTGAGGATTTCAGCTGTAGCTTCCCTGGGGCAGATCAAATACGGCGAGGCGATGAGGCCGCTCCTCTCCCTCTTGCAGGACGAGGATATCTGGGTGAAGAGCGCTGTTATCCGGGCGCTCGCGAAAATCGCTGGGAATGATGCCGCCCCTCATATCGCCGGGCTTCTAAATGATGAGGTAGGCCTCACGGTCATTACAGCCCTGGAGACGCTCGGAGAGATGGCGCTCCCCGAATACGGGCCGTCCATGCTGGAGACGATGAAGAGGTCCGACAAGGAGATCGTCAAGGCGGCTATCGAAAACCTCGCCTTCTTTGAGGAGGACGCCTTCATGGAACAGTTGTCTCTCTCTCTCAACCACGAAATCTGGGAGGTGCGGGGGGCCGCTGTCAATGTGCTTGGGCAGAAGGGGACGGAACGGGCGTTCGAACTCCTTAAGAACAGGCTCAAAGAGGAAGAGGACGACCTTATCCGCCAGGCCATAGAGAAAGCGCTCGTTCCTGGCGGTTGAGAATCCTTGGTGGGTGCATTCTCTGTGGCAGTATTATTGATTTTACGGACTGATTTATGATTGAGGTATCCGTTGTTCTATAATCCTGAAAAGATCATCCCCATGTCGGATGAAGAGTTCCGCGCCCTAAGGGACTTCATTAACGGCCAGTGCGGCCTCTATTTCGACGTCTCGTCAAAATATCTTCTCGAAAAAAGGCTTTCAAGGCGCATCCAGGAACACCAGCTTTCGAGTTTCAAGGAATACCACTATTTTCTTCTTTACGACCGGAAAAGAGACGAGGAATTCAATTATATTGTCGATGTGCTCACGACAAACGAAACCTATTTTTTAAGAGAAGAATACCAGCTAAAAGCGTTTAAAGAGGAGATACTTCCCGGGATGCACGAAAAAAAGAAGGACAGGACGCTGAGAATCTGGAGCGCCGGCTGCTCTACCGGTGAAGAGCCTTATACGCTCGCCATGCTCGTTATCGAAACGGGCCTTTTTTCGAACTGGAACGTGGAGATCATCGGAAGCGATATCTCCCAGCGGGTGCTGCAGGTTGCGAGGAAAGGCGCATATTCCGACTCCTCCTTCCGGGTAACGCCCGACGCCTGTAAAGAACGGTTTTTTGTTAAAGGAGAGGACGGAAAACTTCACATTAAGGAAGAAGTGAAAGAGATGGTGACTTTTGGCAAGATAAACCTTCTCGATAGCCAGAGGATCGATCTTATCCCCCCCATGGACATCATTTTTTGCAGAAACGTTATCATCTATTTTAATATAGAAACCAAAAAGAAAGTGATGCAGCATTTTTACAGAAAACTCACTGAAGACGGCTATCTGCTGCTCGGCCATTCCGAGTCGCTCATGAATATCAGTACGTCCTTCAAGTTGAGGCATCTCAAAAACGATATGGTCTACCAGAAGCCTGCTGAAACGATCGGTCTGGAAGAGAGGCTGAAAGAGGCTGCCAGATGAGTAAAAAAAGAGTTCTCGTTATAGACGATTCCGCATTTAACCGGCGTGCCATAACGGAGATGCTCGAAAAGTCGCCCCAAATAGAAGTAATCGGTACGGCTTCGGACGGTGAAGAAGGTTTGAAACGCGCGTTTACCCTCAAGCCGGATGTGATTACCCTGGACCTGGAGATGCCGGTTATGGACGGCTTTACCTTCCTCCGTATACTCATGGCGCAGATGCCCATGCCGGTCATCGTGGTGAGCGCGAGAGATGAAGACGTTAATGTGTTCAAGGCGCTCGAATTCGGCGCCGTAGACTTCCTCTCCAAGCCGACGGCAAAGATTTCCAAAGACTTACTCAATATCGAAAAGGACATCATCGCCAAAGTCCAGATGGTTTCCGAACTCCGAATGGACAACCTTCAAAAGCGAGTCGGGCAATCTGCCGTCGAGCCGTCTCGCTTGACCCGTGTCCCGGAAAAGTCCGAAAAAAGACCTCTTCCTCTTCCGCAGGAAAAGGAAGAGGCGTATAGGGAAGAGGCGTATAAAATAGTTGCCATCGGCGCTTCTACGGGCGGCCCTCCTGCGCTCCAGTCCATTATCACTTCGCTTCCAAAGGATTTCTCCCAGGCTGTCGTTATTTCGCAGCACATGCCGCCTGGATTCACCAACGCCTTTGCCGAGAGGTTGAACCGTCTGTCGGATTTTGAGGTTAAGGAGGCGAAGGAAGGTGACGTTGTAGAGGGGGGACGGATTCTCATCGCGCCCGGCGGTTATCATATGACATTTCGTGAGACGGGAAGCAAAATTCTGGCCAAAATAGAGGAGCGTTCAGCCAGCGACATGTATGCCCCCTCTGTGGACGTCATGTTTAAGTCGGTTGCCGAATTTTATGAAGGGACGGCCATCGGCGTTGTTCTCACCGGCATGGGGAGTGACGGAAAAAAAGGGGTTGTCGAATTAAAGGATTCGCGGGCCTTTATTATTGCAGAGTCGGAAGAGACCTCCATTGTTTACGGTATGCCGAAAGAAGCCGTCAAAACAGGAAAGGTGGATAAGATTTTACCTCTCGGCAGAATCCCGGCCGAGTTGGTGAAATGTTGTTCCGGCGAAGCGGACGGATTGGGTTGACATGCGGTTTTGTTTGGTGTATAGTCGCGGTATGTAAGCTTAAATTTTCATTTGACAGGATTTTAGGAGCCCCCTTATGGGTGATGAAGACAAAAAAGATACTGATGATAAAGGCCCGTTAATCGGGCGCGGAGAGGATTTTCTCCAGGTTTTCAAAAAAGGGGCTGAATTCACACAGGAACTCCTTAAGGAAAACGAGCGGCTTCGTTATAATATGGTTCAACTGGAAGAGCAGGTGAGGGCGGCCGGTGGCGAGGGCGGTGGTTCCTCGAAGGCGCTCGAAGTCAAGGTCAAACAGCTTGAAGAAGAAAAAGAAGCAATCCTCACCAGGATAAAAGAGGTGGAGGAAGAGAATGAAGACTTCGCCAACCGTTACGTCGAGGTGGAAGAGGAAAACAACAACCTTGCAAATCTCTATATTGCGAGCTATCAGTTACACTCCACCCTCGATTTTTCAGAAGTTCTACAGATTATCATGGAGATCATCATAAACCTGGTGGGCGCAGAGGTCTTTGGCGTCCTCCTCTTCGATGAAGCATCGAATCAACTTCGCCCCTTTGCCACAGAGGGGATTGAGAAAGAGGATATTCCCCCCGTGGGCATCAACGAGGGAATTATCGGCGACGTGGTGAAGTCGGGCGAAAATTATTTTAAAGAGAACCTCTCAAGCGATGCCAAAGTGGAGCCGCTAAACCCGATGGTCTGCATCCCCCTGAAGATCAAGGAGCGGGTCATCGGTGTGATCGTTATCTATAAACTCCTCCAGCAGAAGGACGCGTTTCGCGACGTTGATTACGAGCTTTTTACACTGCTGGCAGGGCATGCGGCAACGGCCATTTTCGGCGCAAAGCTTTATTCCGAATCGGAGAGAAAACTTTCAACCATTCAAGGGTTCATGGATTTATTAACGAAGTAGTTTTGTTCTGGTGGAGGCGTAACCGTTATGGCGCAATATAAAGTACTGGTTGTTGATGATTCGCCCACGATGAGGCAACTCATTGTCTTCGCCTTGAAACGGCTGCGTGAAGTGAGCGTTACCGAGGCGAATGACGGTGTAGACGGCCTGAAGAAGATATCGAGTGATAAATTTGACCTTGTACTGACGGACATCAACATGCCTGTCATGGACGGTTTGAAACTGGTGGGGCTCATTCGGAGCGATGTCAACAACAAGGATGTCCCCATCATTGTTATAACGACAGAGGGTGGACAGGAAGATAAAGACAGGGCCATGGCGCTCGGCGCCAATTCCTACATCACGAAGCCGATTCAGGCGAATAACGTCTTGACTGTCGTGAAAGAACTGCTCAGTATCGCGTAATTCCTAACAAGACCTATAATATTTTGTCCTTTTTTTATCCCCTTCTGTTTTAGCAATTTTATTTGTCAACATAACGCGGAGTGATTATGGAGATTCTTGTGATCGGCGCCGGAGAAGTCGGGTTTAACATAGCCGAGAGACTTTCGAAGGAGAATAAGGATGTCGTCATCATCGATTCCAGCCCGGAAAACCTCGAAAGGGTCTGCGACAGTCTCGATATAAAAACGGTCTGCGGCAGCGGCAGCAATCCGAAAACCCTTATCGAAGCGGGTCTGAAACAGGCGGAGATGCTCATTGCCGTTACCGACAGCGATGAGGTCAACATGATCGCCTGCCTCATTGCAGGCTCCCAGTCGAATATTCCTGTCAAGATTGCACGGATCAGGAACCCTGAATATTCCGAAAATACAACCATTCTCGATAAAGACCATCTCGATATTGATCTCGCCATCAGCCCCGAAAGAGAGGCGGCTAAGGTTATCCTCAAAATGCTCGACTACCCGAGTGCCAAGTCCGTGTTCAGTTTTTTCGAAGAGAAGGTGAAGCTCTTCAGCCTGAAGATAGAGGCGGGAAGCCCACTGGAAGGGAAAACATTGCAGGAAGTTCCCTTCCTGCATCCGGGAGAAAAAGTGCTCATTCCTGCCATATTCCGGGAGGGCCGCATCATTATACCGAAGGGGAAGGATGTCATCCTTGCGGGCG
>CBDVDA010000105.1:0-12312 GCA_965372635.1 uncultured bacterium
TCTTTGGCCGTCAAAGAAAAGTAAGAATCCTTATACAAAATCCCAGGCAATCAATTTTGTACCAGCCCACATCCCTAGCCCCTACCACCGCCGATTGTACCGGTAAACTTTCCAGTAAACACCGCTGGCGATGGAAAAGAAGAGTCCCACGAAAAAGATAATATACCTTATCCCCTTGGCGTAGACAAGCGTCCAGAACCCACCCACAAGCTGCGCCTCTCCGTCGGCGAGCCTCCTCTTTCCGTCAGCAATCTGCCTTTCCCCATCGGCAAGTTGCGCCGTCCCCTCTGCCAGCCGCTTCTCCCCGGCGGCAAGCTGTTTTTTCCCCGCAGCCAGCTTTCCCTCCCCCTCCGCAAGCTGCCTCTCCCCACCAGCCACCTTTTTCTCCCCTTCGGCGATCTGCCTTTCCGCCTCCTTGAATTTCCTGCCGCCGTAAAAGAGGGAGTCGCCCATCTTTAAAAAAACATTCCCCTTGGCATCGGTATACTCCTTCTTCCCCGCTGCCAGCTTCTTCTTGCCCGCCTTAAGTTCCCTATACCCGGCTTTCAGCCGCTTCTCTCCGGCTTGCACCTGTTCATAGCCTGCCTTTAGCTGCCTCTCGCCGTCATGCAGTTCTTCGTACCCCTCTTTCAGCCGCTTTTCGCCGTCGTGCAGCTTCTGCTCCCCCTCATTCAGCTGCCTTGCGGCGTCACTGATCTCATCCCCCCCTCGGATTATTTCAACCGTCAGGTAGCCGAAGAGCCCGAGAGAAGTGAGTGCAATGGTGAGAAGAAGAGTGAATACCTGTCTGCGGCGTATGATCGAAGTCACCTCACTTGGACGGGCCTTGAATTTCGGAAGTCCACCATCCCATGATGCTGCATTATAACTGCTGGAATGAAAAAAGGGCAGCCCCGTTTAACCGAGACTCCCTTTTTTTGAGATAAAAGTTCCTGCCCTGTTCGGGCAGATATTCTTCGCCGCTTATTCTTCTGCTTTTTCTTCGCCGCTTTCAGTGACCTCTTCGGGCGACTCTACAGATGATTCTTCAGACGTCTCTTCAGCCGACTCTTCGGTCTCCTCTACGACATCGCCCTGCCTCTTGGCCAGTTTCTTCTTCCTTTTTTCTTCCCGCTTCTTTTGCTTTTCAAGCTCTTTCCTCCGTTTTTCGAAGGAATAATTAGTTCTCGCCATTTCTCATCCTTTGACTTTATTTATTTCTCTTCAAAACAAAAAACCCCGGACGAAATCATCCCCGGGGTCTGACGTTAGTACTGCTGTTTTTCTCCTGAAATATCGCTCATAAGTGGACGCCAGTATAACAGCCGACAAATGAGGCTGTCAAGCGTTCCTCCCTAAAAAGCAAGAGAAGAGTAGAAAATTATGCTATTTTTTACTATAATGCGGACTCCAAAAAATTATAGATAGCCTGGATCAACAAAGCCAATGGATATAGTTTCAAAGAGCGACATCATACGAATAGCGAATTGCATCATCCCGCGACCGGGCGACAAGTCGGTCATCCTCTCCGTCAAAACAATGGCCTTCAATGATTTCAGCCTTCCGGGGAAGACGATAAAAGGGGAGACGGATATTCAAGGTTTCCTCATCGATTCGGTACAGGAAAAAACAAATATCGTCATCAGCAGCTATGAGGATAAACTCTACGAAATTGCCTACGAGAAGAATGGGCAACTGTTCGAAAGAACGGTGCTTGTCGTCGAGAACTGCGAAGGCGTCCCAACCACAATGGGCGACAGGGAAAAATACGGCATCGGCGTCTTCAGCCCCGGTATTACCTTCACACCCGAATGGCAGACAAAGAAAGACTACCTCCTCGCCCCGGGGGTTCAAAAGACCTTATTGACATACTACGCAGACCTGCCCGACCTGAAGGAAAAATACCCCCGCCATTCAACCCTCTGCTCGGAAGAAGTGGGCGAGATTTGCCGGCAGTTCGAAAAAGCCTGAGAAAGTAAAAAAGGGGAACATTAGGTTCCCCTTTCTATCTGTAAATTAGTAAACTGGCAATAATCACTTCCTAAAGAAGACCCCTCCTAACCTCCCCTTGCCAAAGGGAGGAACTTGTCATCCCCTCCTTGACAAGGAGGGGACAGAGGGGAGGTGAAAACCGGGCAACTGGTAACCACAATAAATGCCATTTGTTCAATTGCCGGATTAATAATAAATAATAAAGCGTCCTACTTCCCCCCACAGCACTTCTTGTATTTTTTCCCACTCCCGCAGGGACAGGGATCATTTCGACCCACCTTTTCCGTCACCCTTTTGACCGGCTTTCGTTCCGGCGGCGGCGCACCGTCCTCCCCCCGGCTTAAAAACATCCGCTGCTGGCGACGTTGTTCCAGCGCCTCCACGTCTTCCTCGCGGGCGATCTGGACGGAGAAAAGCTTTTGCAGTACGTCGAAATAAACGCGCCCCATCATCTCCATGAACATCTGGTAACCTTCCCGCTTGTACTCCTGCTTCGGGTCCTTCTGTCCATAGCCACGGAGGCCGATGCCTTCTTTCAGGTGGTCCATGGCGAGGAGATGCTCTTTCCAGAGGGTGTCGATGGTCTGGAGCATAATCACCTTTTCGATATGGCGAAGCACCGGCTCGCTGAACTCCTCCTCTTTTTTCTCATAAACGGCGTGGACTTGTTCGAGGAGTGAATCCTTCAGGTCACCGGTTCTGTTTTTGTCGAGGTATTCATCATTAATCTCCGGCGTAAACCGGAACTGTTCCAGAAAGCTTTCTTTCAGCGAATCGATCTCCCACATTGAGGGGTCCACCCGCTCGTCGCAGTAGGCCGCAACAGACTCGTCGGTACTCTCTTCGATGAGGTCCATTACCGAACTTTTTATGTCGTCCCCCTTCAGGAGCTCCCGGCGGCGGCCATAGATAACGGTCCGCTGCTGGTTCATCACGTCGTCGTATTCGAGGAGGTGTTTTCTTATATCGAAGTTATGCCCTTCCACCTTCTTCTGGGCATTCTCTATGGAGCGTGAGATGAGGCCGTGCTCGATCGGCTCCCCCTCCTCCATGCCGAGCTTTTCCATCATGCCCGAAATCCGTTCGGAACCGAATATCCTCAGAAGATCGTCCTCGAGCGAGAGATAAAAGCGGGACGAGCCGGGGTCTCCCTGCCGTCCCGAACGGCCTCTCAACTGGTTGTCAATCCTGCGGCTTTCGTGCCTCTCCGTACCGAGGATGTGGAGACCGCCCGCCGCGATCACCTCTTCCTTCTCCGCTTCGCACTGCGCCTTCATCTCCTTAAAAAGCTCTTTGTACTCGTCGCTCTCCTTATCGGGAACCTTGTTTGAGGCGAGAAATTCCGGGTTGCCGCCGAGCATGATGTCTGTCCCCCGTCCCGCCATGTTGGTGGAAATGGTGAGCGCCCCTTTCCGTCCCGCCTGGGCGACGATCTCCGCCTCGCGGGCGTGGTTCTTCGCATTCAGGATATTATGGGGCACCCCTGCCTTTGTCAGGTGCGTATGAAGCTCCTCCGACTTTTCGATGGAGATGGTACCCACAAGAATCGGCTGCCCCTCGGCATGCCGTTCCTTAATCTCTTCCGTAACGGCGTCAAATTTTTCCCTCTCCGTTTTATAGATGAGATCGTTCAGGTCTTTGCGGACCATGGGCCGGTTGGTGGGTATAACGGTTACATTCAGGTTGTAGATTTTCTGGAATTCTTCCACCTCCGTCTCGGCCGTACCGGTCATGCCGGAGAGTTTGTTATACATTCTGAAATAGTTCTGGAAGGTGATGGAGGCGAGAGTCTGGTTTTCATTCTCTATGGTGACGCCCTCTTTCGCCTCCAGCGCCTGATGGAGTCCTTCGCTGTAGCGCCTTCCCGGCATGAGTCGTCCCGTGAACTCATCGACGATCATCACCTCTCCCTCATTCACCACGTAATCCACGTCGAGTTTGAAAATGGTGTGCGCCTTCAGCGCCTGGTTTACATGATGAAGGGTCTCCATGTTGGTCGGGTGGTAAAGGTTGTCAACGTTTAGAAGTTGCTCCACCCGGTTGATCCCCTCTTCCGTCAGCATGGCGCTCTTCGCCTTTTCGTCGATGGTGTAGTGTTCCTCTTTTCGGAGGCCCGGGATGATCTTGTCTATTTTGTAATATTTGTCGGTGGCATCCTCGGCGGGGCCTGAAATGATAAGCGGGGTCCTCGCTTCGTCGATGAGGATGGAATCGACCTCGTCAACGATTGAGAAGTTGAGGTCTCTCTGGACGTAGTCTTCCAGTTCGAACTTCATGTTGTCCCGGAGATAATCGAAACCGAATTCGTTGTTCGTCCCGTAGATAACATCGCAAGCGTACGCCTCTTTACGCTCCTCGTCGTCGAGACCGTGCACGATGGCCCCAACGGAGAGGCCCATGAATTTATAAAGGGCGCCCATCCACTCGGCGTCTCGTTTGGCGAGATAGTCGTTCACCGTTATGACGTGCACCCCTTTTCCCGTGAGGGCATTCAGGTAGACGGGAAGCGTCGCCATGAGCGTTTTGCCTTCCCCCGTCTTCATCTCGGCAATGCTTCCGCCATGAAGGACGATACCGCCCATAAGCTGCTCATCGAAATGGCGCATCTCGAAGACCCTCACCGACGCCTCGCGTACAGCGGCGAAGGCTTCGGGTAAGAGCGAGCCCAGGTCTTCACCCTTGGCGAGTCTCTCTTTGAAGAGTGGCGTCAAGCCTTTGAGCTCGTCGTCGTTTAAGGCCTTCATCTGCTCTTCCAGCCCGTTGATCTTCTCCACCGTGGGGCGAAGCTTCTTGACTATCTTGTCGCTTGGACTTCCGACGATCTTCTTTAAAACGGCGCCAATCATACGTTATTCAACCTTCCTCTCACTTAAAAACTTGCTCTAAAATTTGCCGCTAATATCTCTTCTTTGGAGGCCCGCCGCCGGACCTCTTCGGTCCACCCCTCTGGTGTTTCCTCGCATGACCCGGTCGCCGATCCTGCATCTTTCCCGCCCTCGGATCATGGCGTTTGGGCGGTGCAGGCATCCCCTTTTTCTCGGGGATAAAGAGGTCGTCCTCGGCCCACTCGATGCGAATCTTGTTAGTTATGAGCGCTTCGATGCTTTCGAGATAAAAGGCGTAATCCTCACAGGCGAAGGAGACCGCCTTCCCTTCCGCTCCGGCCCTCGCCGTCCGCCCGATACGGTGGACATAGTCCTCGGCGTCCTGGGGGAGGTCGTAGTTGAGCACGTGGGTCACACCCTCGATATGGAGCCCCCGTGATGCCACGTCCGTGGCAACGAGGATGGGGATCGTCCCATGCTTGAATTTTTCAAGAATCTTCATCCTTTTCAGTTGGGGGACGTCGCCCGTAAGGATGCCGCACTCGAATCCGTTCCAGCTCATCCTCCGCTGCAGGTTTTCCCCTTCCCGCTTGGTGTTGACGAAAACGACCACCTTCTTCCACCCCTCCTTTTTCATGAGGCCGAGGAAGAGGCTCACCTTCTCCCGTTTGGAGACGTTGTAGAGGTATTGCTCCACCTTTTCCGCCGTCACCTGCTCGGGCGCAATGTAGAAGTATTCGGGGTTATTCATATGCTCGTAGGCGAGTTCCTTCACCCGCGGTGAAAGGGTCGCCGAAAAGAGCATGGTCTGACGTTTATTGTAGGGAGGAAGGCGCCGAAAGATAAAACGAAGGTCTTTTATAAACCCCATGTCGAACATCCTGTCCGCCTCGTCGAGAACGAGCACCTCCACGTCATTCAGCTTAAAAACCCCCTGTTTGAGGTAATCGATAAAACGCCCCGGCGTGCCGACGAGGATATCAACGCCGTCTCTCAGGCTCTGTCTCTGCTTGTCATAATCCATACCGCCGTAAACGGCGACCACCTTGATCCCCGTATAACCGCCGAGGAGCGCCGCGTCCTTTTCGATCTGGGCGACCAACTCTCGGGTGGGTGCAAGGATGAGACTTCTCGGGTTGGAGGGTGGCTTCCCCGGTTTTTTTTCTGCGAGCAAGCGCGTAAAGATGGCGACGAGAAAAGCAGCCGTCTTTCCCGTCCCGGTCTGGGCCTGCCCCGCCACGTCCCTCCCTTCGAGAGAAACAGGCAGCGTCATCGCCTGGATAGGCGTGCATTCCGTAAAGCCCGCCTCGTCTATCCCCTTCATTACATAGGGGTCGATCTTCAGTTCATTGAATTTCATAGGTCTATTAAACTCCCTTTTTGCCTCTAAAAAAGCGATACACGTTACCATTTTTCAGATAAGATGGCAAGAAGGGAATGTTTTTTAGGTGCATATACTTTCGTTGTTTTTTGCGGTATTTTGATTATGTTTTGCCGGCTTTTCTTGGATGAACTGTTCCCCTCTCCCACGACGTGAGAGGGGCAGGGGGAGGGTGAACATGTTTTGCTGGCAAACCTTACAATAGCGCCTTATTTGTTTATCAAGCCCTTACCTGCCATATGGCACAATTATAGGGGAGGGGAGACCGATTATCGCCTTGACACGCCTTGGACACTCAGATATATTTTCGTAAAGCTTTGCTCGCAAAGGGGGAAGAGATGAAGAGAAGGATGCTACAGGTTGAGAGATTAACGCCCGATTCCGGCGATGCCGGGGTTGGGCTTTTTTGTAAGAAGAGTTACCAATTGATAGATTCTTATGGGATGTGGAGCTATTAAGCTAATGCATTTCAACATTGATGCTCATTTCGCGCGCACAAGTTAAATGCAACGTTAGAGGAGAAAAACATGGACGTTTGGTTGATTGCCTTTGCCGTTATCTGGATTATCAATTTCGCCCTATTTAGTATGCAGCGTGCCACGCTGTTGATTTCCAGGAAGGCAGGATTTGAATGGAGAGGGGGCGGGGAACTCTTATTGCCTAGTTGGTATCCTGTAACCTGGGTAGTGATAATTAGCAAATGGTGTCTATTAATAGCTATGGCAATATATTTTGATTGGAAGTACGCAATTGGTCTAGCCGTAGGCGGATATCTTCTTTCAGTTGTACTCCCTATCCCATACTCAGCATACAAAGGAGTCTTTCGCAGGCGAGTCAATCAACTGATGAATCAAGACCCCACTGTGGCAGCACAATTACAAAAAATGTTGGATGAGGCACCGTTTTGATGTCCACAAACAAGGCAGGACAAAAAAGCTAAACGTAGGGGCATCCCTCGTGGATGCCCGAAATAAAGGGCAGGCACAAGACCTGCCCCTACATAATCGAAATAAACCTCAAAGAGCCAACCTTTTTTAATCCCCCTCCCTCCCCGAACGGACCATCCCGGCAAGTCGAACGTAGGGGCAGACCCACGTGTCTGCCCTGATGGGTTGAATGCCGACAACAAGGGCGCACACATGGGTGCGCCCCTACGGGGCAAATCACATATCATTGGCGTAGGGGCAAGGCATGCCTTGCCCGGAATAAAACCGATGCACCGGGAGAGGGCATGGCGGGCCATGCCCCTACGATGAAAAAATGAGTTGACGCAGGGGCGGTTCTCGAACCGCCCCTACAGGACCAAATGCCCGAAGTTACCCCCTCCCCCCTTGCCAAAATGCGGCCTACTGTGATACAATCACGACCGTTTAACTAAAGTTTCACCCACTACCTTCAAGGTAATACTCCCACACTCAGACAGATATGAGGAATGAATATAAAAATGGACCCTTTTTATAGATTAACAAAGGATATTGTGGACGACATCGACATCTACAGCAACGAGGTTGACCGGTTTAAAACAGGCGAGGTATCGCCGGAGAAATTCAGGCCCTTCCGCGTCGCCCGGGGGATTTACGCCCAGCGCGGCCAGAAGCGCTTCATGGTGCGGATCAAGGTGCCGGGCGGCGGACTCACTCCCGACCAGATGGTTCGTATTGCCGAAACGTCTAAAAAACTCGGCAACGGCATTCCCCACGTGACCACCCGGCAGGACGTGCAGCTTCACTACGTGACCATCGAGGATACGGTGAAGGCGATGAAGAGCCTTTCCGAAGTGAGCCTCACCACGAAGGGCGGCGGCGGCAACACAGTGAGAAATGTGACCGCCTGCTACGATGCAGGCGTTTGCGACCTGGAGGTCTTCGACGTTTCGCCCTACGCCCCGGCCTTTACCGAGTTTTTTCTCAATCATCCGAAGGCATTCAACCTGCCGAGGAAGTTCAAGATTGCCTTTTCAGGCTGCCCCGACGACTGCTCCTTAGCCACCATAAACGACGTCGGATTTATCGCGAAGAAGAAGGTAATCGACGGTGTGGAAAAACGCGGTTTCCGCGTCTACGCCGCAGGCGGGATGGGGGCCGTATCGAGGGTGACCGACCTTATTGAAGACTTCATCCCCGAGGAAGAGGCGATCTATGTTGCAGAGGCCTTCATGCTCCTCTTCGACAAGCACGGCAACCGAAAGGACAAACACAAAGCGCGGCTCCGCTTCGTCATCGACCGGGTGGGGAGGGAGGAATTCCTCCGCCTCTACAGGGAGGAGTTGGCGGCGGTAAAGGCGCTTGGGCCAAAGAAGATCGACTTGAGGCCGAGGCCGCAGCCGGAAGGTGACATCTCGTCCGAATCGAGCGACGTACCACTGAACAGCGACGCCGCATTCAACGGCTGGTTTAAAACCAACGTGCGCCCTCAACTTCAAAAGGGGTATCATTACGCAAAGATAAGGCTCACCCTGGGCGACATTTCATCGGAAAATTTCATCAAGCTCGCAGACACCGTGAGGGAATTCGGCGAAGGGACCATCCGAACCACCCACGACCAGAACATCGTCGTCAGGTGGCTCGCCGGAAAGGAACTCTACCCCTTTTACAAAACGCTCTTAGACATCGGCCTTGCCGAGCAAGGGGCGGGCGGCGTCTCGGACGTGCTCTCCTGCCCCGGAGCCTCTACCTGCAATCTCGGCATCTGCCTGTCCAAGAACATGTCCACCGAACTGACCACTGTACTGGAAGGAAACGGCCTCGATCTTACCTCCATGGACGACGTGCGGGTCATGATCAGCGGCTGCAACAACTCCTGCGGGCAACACCCCGTGGCCCCCATCGGCCTTCACGGCGCAGCCAGGAGGGGAAGCGGCAGGATGGCGCCCCACTACCAGGTGCTTCTCGGTGGACGGGTGGAAGAGGGGAAAACCGTCCTCGGCGAGGAATTCGGCTTCGTCCCTGCAAAGAAAACGACCCTTCTCATCAAGGAGTTTCTCACCGACTACGACGCCACGAAAAAGGGAGACGAAGATTTTTACGCATGGCTGGAGCGGCACGGCAAGGCGAGGATGCGGGAGATGATAAAGGACTACCCCCTCCCCTCCTACGAGGAAGACCCAAGCTGCTATACCGACTGGGGCACCGATGAGGAGTTTTCTCTTGCGGGCCTCGGACCGGGCGAATGCGGCGCCGGGGTGCTCGACATGGTGGAAGCCGATATCGACGAAGGGAAGATGCACATCAGTAAGGCGAAGAAAGACCTCTCCAGGGGGAACCATGTGGATGGATCGGACTCGCTAACGAAAGCGCTCAGTTTTACCACGAAGGCGCTCCTCCTCACACGGGGGATCGAACCTGTGGACGACTACCTCTCCGCCACCGACTTCGAGAAGCACTTCGTCTACAAGGGGCTCATCTCCGGCAAATTCTCCAACCTGAAAAAACGGTGGGCCAGGTACTACTCGGGGCTGCTCGACGAAAAGGGGATAACGGAAGAGATCGCCTTCATGGAGGACTTTTCTCAGGCCGTCACCGACCTCCACAGCACGATGGACGCCAATATGAAGTTTGCCGCCGAAAAGGAGATGGAGGCGAAGGAAGGAAAGCCGGAACCGGCAGAGGCAGCATCAGCAGAACCGACTGCCGAAAAGGGGGAGGCCGACGTCTTCATGGACCTTCGGGGCGTCAAGTGCCCCATCAACTACGTGAAGGCGAAAATCAGGTTAGAAACGATGCAGGCGGGCCAGACCCTCCGGATATACCTCGACGACGGCGAACCGATCAAAAACGTCCCCACCTCGCTGTCGAACGACGGCCAGGAAATCGTGAGGCAAGAGCAGACCGCCGAGGGCCACTTCGACCTCATCGTCAAAAAGGCGGCCTGACGGAACCCATCAAGATTTCAGCCGGAGAGCTCGTCCCTCCCTTGGCGACAACTCACCGGCAGGGTTTTCAGATGAATAAGAAGGTTGAAATCAGACCCACTGGAGGCCTGCCCTGGAATCTCCATTCTGCTGCGTTGACCAAACCACCTTCCCTTCTCTCCCTGTAATACCGTGGGATTCCGATGAAACGTGAAAAATCAGTCCCGGCACCGGCAAGAGGCTGGCTTCTCTCAGGGCAACCCCCAGCCCGCCTTCGGAATAATCGGTGATATCTCCAACGATTGATTTAACTTCGGCTTGTGCCCCTCTGAGAGATTCGAAGGTGCATGCCCCGCCAGAATTAAATCGCGCATGTTTTCTCTTGCAATGATAACCGTGTTCCGTGGTGAATTTATGTTTTTCCACCGTCAGGATTGTATCGATTAGTTCAAAATAATCCGTTGTGGAAAAGGGTTTCTCCAAACAGGGCCTTTGTTCCTTTCTCAGGTAGGTGCTGTTTGAACCATCAAGGTTGCCGGAAATAAAAGCCATTCTTTCAGCCAACGCCGGATTTTCCGCTTTTAATCTCTGGTGGAATTCTATTCCGTTCATTTCCGGCATTTCGATGTCGGAGAGGATAACGGTGTAGTCGAGTTCTCTTGTCTTCTCAAGCGCCTCCAGACCATTATACGCCTTCGAAATCAAGATATTGGAGTCACCGAAACGATGATTGATAAACAACTCGTTCATAGTAAGTATTTTATCGTCATCATCAACGAGGAGAAAGCTTTTCATCAATTGCCCTCCTTACAATTTGGGCTGCCTACAGGACATGAAAGGTATGAAGAAGAACGGTAAAGGATAGGGTCACGAAAAGCAAGGAGAGGACGGTGTAGCGCTCTTTACAGGTAAAAGGGAGTGTGACGAGTATGCCGAGTACGGTTAAACAGCATAGAAAACCGTTCGTTGTCTTGCAAACTAAAGATCCGCTTTCTTTTAATAAGGATTTCATGAATGCCTCCACATTCCTCATGCCTTATTAGCACAATTTTATGCTAATAAGGACACGGTATACTATGGAGAAGGGTGAGTCAACAGGAAACTGCACTTTTTTATCCGGGTTAATATTAATTTTGAGGACACCAGAGTTAAACCAATGGTGTAAGAGGAGGTTATTTTAAAAAGGTATTAACGAAAGGGTTGTTATGAAGATTCTTCTACGCTGATGCCGTGAGACGCCATGTAGGATCGAATCCTTTCTTCATGATTCTTGTCATTCCTGTTTAAACGCTGGAATATCCCACTAAGCACAGACGCCGAATCGTGAGTCATGAAATGCTGGTAGTGTATTTCACCTGCCGCCTGTTCGAGGTAGATGGCGATCCGGAAGGCGGCCTCCCGCGAGGGGGGATTATCCCGGTGTTTCTCCACGAGTTTAGCTATCTCCCTGTTGGAATCTCTTAGCTGTTTTAGCGGCGACAGCAGTTCTTCGGGGAATTTATCGGCAGGCTTGAATATATCCTTCCCTGACTTGAGGAGTGAGGCGTGGTTTTTTTCTTCTATAACAAGTTCCCACCAGAAAGAAGCGTCTTCTGGGAAGGCATTGTAGAATATGTCGTAGAGTTCGGCAACGATGAGTTCGAGCCGGATAGATTCATCGATGAGCGTTAAAAAATCTTCTTTCTTTTCCATCAATAATTAGTGTTTACCCTCCATGGGGTAGATTTCATGAAACAGTCTCGGATTGGTTAAGGCCTCGTCAAAATCGTAGACATACTTTTTATCCAGTTCCGGCTTGAAAGGGGTCGCTTTCTGGTAGTGGCATCTTCTGCATACCGCTTCATCCATGGTCGCGTAGAGTTGCCCCTCTTTCATCACCTCCGTCTTGGAGAAGGTGAGTCCCTTGCTCTTGTGTATCTTCCTGTATTTACTCCCGGCGCCGTGGCACATCTCGCACCCCACCCCGTAGAGCGCTTTCGTCGATTCCGTCCCACTGAATCCCCCCTTTTCCTTATACCCTACAACATGACATTTTACACATCTTTCATCTCTTGTATAGTCTTTTGAAGGATCCAGCGCCGCCTTCTTTTTCGCCGAGCGTCTCTTTCCCGGTTTCAGCAGATCGAAGGCCTTTCCGTGCTTGCTCCTTTTCCAGTCGTTCAATTCCGCCCTGTGGCAGGCGCAGCCGCCCGAACCGACATAGCTGTGATCCACACTATGGTCGGCCTCTGCATCCCCATATGAGAAAGAGAGCAAAAAAAGCAATAAAACTGCATTAACAATCG
>CBDVDA010000106.1:0-12274 GCA_965372635.1 uncultured bacterium
GATTACGTATACCATGTTTTGACCCGTGGGAATAACCAGTAAAGGGGGTCGCGTCTTTAAACTTGCTGTTTTACTTTTCTCATTAAGCAGTCAGCTTATTGTTCGTAATTAGCGACTGCTTAAAGCTAACGCCTCGATCTTAAAGAAAAAACATCTTGATTGACTATCTTAACAGAGGCATATCTCAACAAAATCAATCCAACCTCCCCATTCCATCTTTTTAACTCCTTTATCCGGCCTGCCACTCTTGACATGTACAGACAAATGATGTACATTTAGGCCATGAGGTACGAGTGGAACCCCGAAAAAAATAAGCGTTTAAAAAAAGAGAGGAACATCTCTTTCGAAGAGGTAATATTTCATTTATCCAGGGGCGATGTCTGGAAAATATCCGACCACCCCGATCAAATTAATTATGAGGGACAAAAACTATACTTTGTCGATATTGAAGGGTATATCCATATTGTTCCCCACATTATTGAGAAGGACTATATTTTTTTAAAGACCATCATTCCGAGCAGGAAGGCGACAAAAATGTTCAAAGAAGAAGAGGAGAGTAAAAATGAAAAATGACAAAGAAGAAAAATTTATTATTGATGCCCTGGAGAGTGGAAAGCTGGAACTTTTATCACCATCGAAGGCAGAAATAGATTCAATAAAAAAAGCTGCCAGTAATACCTTTAAGAAAGACAGGCGCATTACCATCCGGCTTTATGACCATGACTTCATGGGGATACAGAAAAAAGCAATGGAGATGGGAATCCCCTATCAGACCCTTATCTCAGGACTGATTCACCGGTATGTTGAAGGTGATATAAAAATAAAAACGGGATAGGTCCATCATCCAAATAATACGGAAAGAAATAGGAACACATCCCATCTAACCGTAACTCTCTGGTTTTAAACACAAAACCAGTCCTAATGCTTGAGCAGTTCTGGAAGTTTAAATCCCCCTTAATCCCCTACCTCAAGGGCACTTCTTTCAAGGAGCATCCCAAGAGTACTTCTTCTCTAACGCTCAGGGAGCTTGGAGAGGCAATATGTGTGAAATTCATACAGAGGCAAAATCTTAGACGGGATAACCGGATATGCATGATAAAAGATAAATCCGGTAAATCCTGTCAATGGCTTTTAAGCACAGAGCACACACCTTTTAAAAATTGGGCAGTTTAGGTTTGAGTGGGGCAGTCAAATATGCTAACCTTTGCCTGCTGGAGTAAATTCATTTTATGGGTTCTTTATGACAAAGCGTTCCGATGCACTTTATCTTGATGATATTATAGAATCGGTACAGGCTATCGAAGATTTTATATCTGGTTATGACTTCGACCATTTCAGTAGTGACCGTAAAACCTATTCGGCAACTATAAGGGAATTTGAGGTTGTTGGCGAGGCAATCGGAAAGATATCGGATGAAATCAAATCGAGGTACCCCGAGGTGTCATGGCGCGACATCAAGGATTTCAGGAACCTTCTGATTCATGAATATTTTGGTGTTGATGCGAAAATACTCTGGAACACGGTGAAAAATGACTTGCCGGAACTGGAAAGACATATCAGAGAGATTATAGAGAAAGAGGCGGTAAGAGAGGATGAATAAAATAGATGCAATAAATATCCTCCAGGGGTGCCGGGCAGAGTTGAAAGAGCAGTTCGGCGTTGTTAAAATTGGTATCTTTGGTTCTGCCGCTAGAGGGGAGGCATCTGATGTGAGTGATATTGATATAGCCGTTGAACTTGACGAGGAGCATAAGACGATGAAGAACTTCCTGGAGTTGAAACGATGCCTGGAAGAATATTTTCACAGGGAAGTCGATCTCGGAATAGAAAGTGCTATGAAACCACTGGCCAGGAAGATTGTTGAGAAGGAGATTGTCTACATCCATTAGTTGCCTGGAATATAAGCCTTAATTCCGATTTGTAGTGCCGGGGTCGGACCAAGTCAACTGCCTGAAATCAAAGAAAAGAACATCGAACCATGCCTCATCTTTCGCCTTAAAGCACTTTTTTCGGGGATGAAATGGGGGGTCTAGGGAAATTTAAACAGAGCTGCCATACTTCATTCAGCCCAGAAAAAATAAGGACTTGAATCTTGAATTCAAGATTCAAGACACAACCCTATTTATTCCCTACCCTTCGACAAGCTCAGGGTGACCGGGTGTTTATTATGTTTTCTGATTGTCACCGTTCGTGGTGAGCCTGTCGAACCACAAAACAGCCTTTTCCACCCCCCCGTCAATCCCTGCTTTCGCCACAATTCCAACCGATTTCACTTGCCTTAAACGGCCTTTTTTGATAAATTCATGAAACTTTTTTGGGCCTTCACGTACTAACTAAAAAGCAGTTCAGTAAATCATGGTCCGGACGCTTCGTCACCGGACGCCCCATTGACAGAGGAGGATGTTTTGAAAAAGAACCGGAAATTCCTCATTGCAGGCATCGTCATCGTATCAGCCATCTCTTTTCTCATCTATATGGGCGTGAAGGGGTCGGGCATGTACTTCATGACCGTAGCCGAATTGAAAGCACAACAAAGGCCGACAACCGCCAACCAGGGCGTCAGGATGAGCGGCAGTGTTTTGAAGGGGTCCATCGTAGAGGAGCCGCAGGAGTTGATCCTTAAATTTAAAGTGATTGACGAAGAAGGCCCTGAGAATATTTTTGTTAATATCTATTACAAGGGGGTTAAACCGGATTCCTTCAAGGAAGAGGTGCAGGTGATCCTCGAAGGGAAGTACAACGTTGCAGGCAACCTCTTCAAGGCAACCACCCTTCTCGTCAAGTGCCCCTCACGCTACGAGGGGGAAGTCCCACCTGAAGATTATAAACCGGGCGTCAAGGAAGACTTCAAGGGAGATTTCAAGAAAATATGATCTTTGTCGATATTGGACGGACATGCCTCAATCTTGCCCTCCTCATGATTGTTTACGTTGCCGCCGCCTCCCTCATAGGCGTCTTTAAAAAAGACCTCCGTTTCGTTGCCAGCGCCAGACGCGGCATCTACGCCATTTTCTTCCTCATTACCATCTCCTCGGCGGCACTCCTTAACGCCTTTCTCACAGACAACTTCATGGTCAAGTATGTGGTCGGCTATTCGGAGAGAAACCTCAACATCCATTACAAGATCGCCGCCTTCTGGGGCGGAAACGACGGATCGCTCCTCTTCTGGATTTTCGGCCTCACCCTCTTTGCGGCCATAATGGCCTTCCAGAACAGGAAAGAGAAGGACCACCGCTTCATCCCTTACACCTACGTCGTTTTGATGGTCGTCATGGCCTTCATCCTGGTGCTCACCTCCTTCATCACCAACCCCTTCGATCTCGTTCCGGCGGGGGTCAACCCGCAGGACGGCAGGGGCCTGAACCCCATGCTCCAGACCTACGGCATGATGTTTCACCCCCCTGCCCTTCTCTGGGGCTACGTGGCCTTTACCATCCCTTTCGCTTTCGCCATCGCCGCCCTGATTACGCGGGAACTCGACTCCCTCTGGATCAAGAAAACGCGCCGTTGGACGCTTTTCGCCTGGGTCATGCTCGGCATCGGCAACGTACTCGGCGCGGAATGGGCCTACGACGAACTCGGCTGGGGCGGCTACTGGGCCTGGGACCCGGTGGAGAACGCCTCCTTCATTCCCTGGCTTACCGCCACCGCCTACCTCCACTCCGTCATGATCCAGGAGAGACGGAACATGCTGAAAATATGGAACATGTTCCTCATCGTCATTACCTTTTCCTTCACCATCTTCGGCACCTTCCTGGTTAGAAGCGGCGTACTCCAGTCGGTGCATGACTTCGGCGTTTCCGAAATGGGCCCCTACTTTATCATCTTCATGTCAGTCACGGCGGTCATCGCCTTCGGCCTTATCATCTACCGATATGACGACCTGAAGAGTGAGAACAGCCAGCTCGAATCGTTTATCTCAAGAGAGAGCACCTTTCTACTGAACAACATGCTCCTGCTGGGTCTCGCCTTCGCCACCCTCTGGGGAACGCTCTTCCCGCTCATATCGGAAGTCTTCACGGGGAACAAGATTACCGTAGGCCCCCCCTTCTTCGAGCAGGTGAACACGCCGCTCTTCCTCATCTTGCTTATCATCACCGGCATCTGCCCCCTCATCGGCTGGCGGAAGGCCTCAGTGGAAAATTTAAGGAAAAACTTCATCCTCCCCTCCGTCTTTTTACTCCTTACCGCAGGGCTTCTCATCGGTTCCGGAATGCGGCACGTCTACGCCATCCTCGCCTTCTCCTTCTCCGCCTTCGTCCTCGTCACCATCTTCATGGAATACTACCGCGGCGTCAAGGCGAGAAAGAAGCTTAAAGGGGAAGGCCCGGCAAAGGCGCTCTTTATGCTGCTCTGGCGAAACAAACGACGCTACGGCGGCTATATCGTCCATATCGGCATTGTCCTCATCTTTATCGGCGTCACCGGCTCGTCGGCCTTCGTCACGGAAAACGCAAAAACCCTGAAACGGGGCGAGACGATGAAGGTAGGCCACTATACGCTCCGCTACGATGCAATCCGTTCGAAAGAGAAACCGAATTACTACGCTGTCGTTGCCTTTCTTACCGTCTTTAAAGACGGGAAGAAATTCGACGTTATAGCGCCGGAGAAAAGGTTTTACGATAAATTCCAGGAAGAACCGACAAGCGAAGTCGCCCTAAGCCGGTCCCTCCGGGAAGATCTCTTCGTCATTCTCGCCTCTTTCGAGCGGGACGGCACAATCACCATAAAGGGGCTCATCAACCCGCTCATCAACTGGATCTGGATCGGCGCCATCATCGCCGTCCTCGGCGGTTTTTACCTCCTCCTGCCCGACGCCAGGAAGAAGAGGAGCGCCAATGCAACGGCTTAAGAGCAAAATCATTGTATTGACCTCTCTGCTGGCGGCACTCATTATAAGTGCTCCGGCTCTCCATGTTGAAGCGAATAACAAGATGGCGCTTCAAAATGAAGTTGAAGAGGCAATGATCTGCCTCTGCGGCTGCGGCCAGACGGTCAAGAACTGTCCCCATGAGAACTGCGGGTTTGCCATCCCAGCCCGGACAAAGATGACGGCCCTCATAGGCGAGGGGAAATCGAAAGAGGAAATCATGCAGATATTCCTCGACAAGTACGGCGACGAAATCTTTGCCGCCCCCCCAAAGAAGGGGTTCAATCTCTTGGGATACATTATGCCCTTCGCCGTCCTCCTCGCCGCCGCCGGGCTCCTCCTCGTCATCGTAAGATCCTGGGCGGCAAAAGGGCTTAAAGACGAGGAAATAACACTGCCGAAGGCAGCGTCAGACGCCGGTTCCGAACTCGACAGGAAGATCGAGAAAGAACTGGAAGAACTGGATTAGGAGGAATTTTCCATGGAAACGATACTGCTCATCTGTATAACACTTATCGCTCTCTCTTTCGCCGCCTCCCCTTTTCTCGCCAGGCGTGAAGAATGGGGCGAAGCGAAGGTAAACGCCAAGCTGGAGAAGGCGAAAAATGAAAAAGACATCTTCTACCAGGCGATAAAAGACGTCGATTTCGAATTCGCCGAAGGGAAACTGACCGAGAAGGACCACGACGAACTGAGAAGCTACTACAAGGAAAAGGCGATCCTCACCCTGCAAGAGATCGAAACGATCGAAAAGGGGGATGCCGCCTCTCCCGCCGAGGCCGAGAAGGACGCCGCAAAGGGATGATTAAGGTCTCAGGCCTCCGCAAGACCTACGGTTCCGTCGATGCCTTACGAGGGATCGACCTCACCATCAGGGCCGGGGAATTCCTCACCTTATTCGGCCCCAACGGTGCCGGAAAGACCACCTTATTAAAAATCCTCTCTACCATCGTCGAACCGACCTCCGGCGAAGTGATTATAGACGGCCTGAGCTTAAGTGAGGCGGACCACGACATCAGCCGCCGAATCGGCGTCATCTCTCACAAAACCTTTCTTTACGGCGATCTGTCGGCGCTCGAAAACCTCGTTTTCTACTGTCGCATGTACGATATCGCCTCGCCGGATGAACGCTCACGGGAGTTGATAAAAGAAGTCGGCCTCGAAGGGCGTGAACACCACCTGGTACGGATCTTCTCCCGGGGGATGGAACAGCGCCTCTCCATTGCGCGGGCGCTCATCCACGATCCGAACATCGTCTATCTCGACGAGCCCTACTCCGGCCTCGACCAGCACGCAGCGCTCATGCTTAGAAATCTGCTGAAAAATCTCCACACGCAAAACCGGACCCTCATTATGACCACTCACAACATCACCCACGGTTTAGAGGTAAGCGAACGGATTGCCATACAACTGAAGGGGAAGATCGTCTACGAGGGGAAGACGGCAGACCACACGCCCGAATCCTTCGAAAAGCTCTACTTCGAGCAAGTGGCGGCGGGGAAGGCGTCATGAGCTACGCCAAAAAGGTACTCCATATTGCACTGAAGGACGTGAAGGTGGAACTCCGCTCCAAAGAGCGGCTCTACTCCATGCTCACCTTCTCCATCCTCGTTATGGTCATCTTCAACTTCGCCTTCGATCCGGGGGCCGAATATATCAGCGAGGTGGCGCCGGGCATCCTCTGGGTGGCGCTCATCTTTTCGGCCACCCTCGGCCTCAACAAGACCTTCGCAGGCGAAAAGGAGCAGGACTGCCTCCAGGGGCTCATGCTCGCCCCCATGGACAGAAGCGGCATCTATGTGGGAAAGATTGCCGGGAACATGATCTTCTCCCTCTCCGTCGCCTTCATGACGATCCCCTTCTTCAGCATCTTTTTCAATATCCCCGTGCTCTCCTACCTGCCGGAACTGTCGCTGGTGATCTTTCTCGCCACCCTCGGTTTTATCGGCGTGGGCACCCTGTTTGCGGCTATCTCCGTCGGCGTCAAACGGGGCGACATGATTCTGCCCTTGCTGCTCTTCCCCGTGGAACTCCCCGTCATCATCGCCGCCGTGAAGGCGACTTCGATGATACTTGACGGGAGGCCGCTCGTTGATTATAGTATGTGGCTCAAGATTCTCGCCGCCTTCGACGTTATCTACCTCACCGTGTCGGTAATCACCTTCGATTACCTCATCGAAGAGTAGACAAAAGGCGTTTTGAAAGAAAGGAATTGATCGTGAGAAAACTGATTACCAACATCATCGGCGCGCTTTCATTCGCCGTTATTATTATCGCCCTCTACATGGTCTTTCTCTATGCGCCGACGGAACTCAATATGGGTAACGTACAGCGCATATTCTACTTCCACGTCTCCTTCGCCTGGACCTCCTTTATCGCCTTCTTCGTCGCCTTTTTGGCGAGCATTATGTACCTCGTGCAGAAGAAGCGATTCTGGGATATCGTCGCCTCCTCTTCGGTAGAACTGGGCGTCGCCTTCTGCCTCATCATCCTCACCACCGGCCCCATCTGGGGCAGGCCGGTCTGGGGCGCCTACTGGACATGGGACCCGAGGCTGGTGACGACGCTCATCTTGCTCTTTATCTACACCGCCTATCTTATGCTGAGAAACGCCATCGACGAGGAGACGAAACGGGGGAAATTCTCCGCCGTTCTCGGCATCATCGGCTTTCTCGACGTGCCCATCGTCTACCTGTCGGTCAACCTCTGGAGCCGCACCATCCACCCCGACGTCATCAAGCCGGAAGGCGCGGCCCTCGATCCGAGGATGCTGCAAACCCTTTACGTCTCGCTTCTCGGCGTCACCCTCTTTTACGTTTTCACCCTCTTCAGGCGTATTCGACTTGAGGAGCTGAAGGACGAAGTGACAGAACTTAGAAAATTGATATTAAAGGAGCACTGATATGGATTCCAGTCTTACCTACCTCTTTGCAGGCTACAGCGTCCTCTGGACGATCATCTTCGTCTACATCTTTACCATCGGGAAGAAACAGGGGGATCTGAAGCGGGAGATCGACGAACTTAGAAGGATTGCTGAAGAGAAGTGATTCTAAGCTGTTGGCGGTCAGCGGTAAGCTTTTTTCCTAAAAACAGCTAAGCGCTGTCAGTTAATGCCCACCCCAGTACATCGAGCGGACTCTCGTCCCCCCCTTTTTTTGATCTCATGAATATAGATCATCGTCATCTGAACGCTCTTGTATCCCAGCATCTCGAATATTCCTGATGTGGTAACCGTTTTCCAGTTGGCATGCAAAAGAATAATTTTCCTGTCCGGAATTACTTTTAATAAAGAGGCCCCCAAACAGAGAGACTTCTAACTCCCCTACCCCCCTCTTAGTCGAGAATTTAGTCTGTGTTAAAAACCTTCGAGATATTCAAAGGAGAAACTTTTTTTATTTTTCTAAAATGGGTCCCATGATATAGTCCCTTCAGTTTTGATTTGAAAGAGAGATGCTTACCTGCGCTTATATCAACCACCCCGCCGCAAGCAGCGAGGTATGAACGCGGAAGCTACGTTCCCACTTTATCGCGGCAAGCCGCGGGGAATGCACCCGCTAGGGATTCAAAAATCAGAATTCAAGTCGATACCTTTTTTCCATTATTCCAAGCCCCCCGCTTTTCATCAAAAACAGATGCTTTATGAAATATTATGCCTGAAAACCAAATCATAAAAGAGCTGACAGATCTGCCGCCCGGCGATATCTACCTCCTCGGCCCGAAGCCGTATATCATGAGAGGCTTCGATTATTATAAGCAGGGACGGGTTGAGCGGTTTGAATGGAATAAAGGAAACAGGGTGCTTATTGCAAGGGTGAGAGGCACACGGCCATATACCGTATCGGTCCGTATTGAAGGCGGGCTTCTGAATTATTATTGCAGCTGCCCGGCCTGGGGTCACGGAAGCAACTGCAAGCATGTCGTTTGCGTAGTTGCAACCATAAAGAACCTGATCAGTAACAAACCGTTTCAGGGGAGCAGCCTAAGCGGCCCGCAAAGGACGCCGCTTAGAAAAGCGCTTCTCTTCCCCGAGGGGAAAGTAAAGAAAGAAAAGAAAGTCCTTCCTGAAAAAAAGAAACTGTCGGCAGGCTATTCGCTTGTACTTGAAAGGGATGATTCCTATTTCTCCACAATAGCCACCGTGTACAAGGGCGAAAATAAGGCGTCCGGGACAGCCTTACGGATTCCGGAAGAACTGCGCTCCTTTGCTACAGGCGCCTCAAATTACTACTCTTACCGTTACGCTAATGAGATCACTATCCTTGAATATTTGATGGAATATGGCGACCTTTATCCTCTTTTTCTAAAAAAAGATAACCATATGACGCCCCTCATCTGGGATGGAGGCGTCCATTTCAGACCGTTTATAGAATTTAATGCGGCGGACAGTTCGATAACTGCGTCCCTTTGCTACTTTACTGAAGACGTTTCTGCTCCTTGCCTGAAGCCATACCGCCTGGATAATTCGATTATCATAGATCTGGAAAAGTCGAAAATCGGTTTTATGGAGAAGGGTGAGGGATTAGAACTCTGGCGCTCTGTTGCAGAATCATTTAAAACGGTGGAGCCTTACAGGCCGGGCCCAGGTGCACCTCGCCGCGATGAAGATTGCCCCTTAACCGTTCCTCTGGAGGCATTTCGAAATTTTAACCTTCGTATTAAGGGGGATAAAGAGGCATGGCTTGAACGTTTCATATTCAAGGCAAATGGTGTTGAGTCTCCGCCTGAAAGCGGAAGTTACTCGTGCCGCATGATGATAGAGATGGAAGAGGAGGAAGAGTATGCAACACTTACCGCCCTCCGTGATATAGACGGCAGGCAGGCCCAGACCAATTCCTCATTTTTTGAACTTCTCCTGATAATGGAAAGCGGCAGGTACGATCTCTCTCAGCCGATGAGGACAAAAAAAAGAAGAAACGTTGTAATTGACGCCTTTATGAAACTCTTTTCAGCCGACAAGAAAGCGGCGCGGGACAAGATCATAAAAGAGGCCCTTTCAAACGGTGATTTCAGGAGAAGGGCGGTCAGGTCGGAGGCAAAGAATTGCCTGCTCTATGCATTTGACTCTATAAGGGGGGAGTCGTCGTCCGTCGATTACGATGGTGAAAAATGGATAATCACCGCCGATGACATATCTCTGGAGGCCCCTTTGTATACTATCTCCTTTCGGCTTTTCGGCGTCGAAATATTCAGGGACATGAGAAGACACCATGAGATGAAGGTCAAGGCAGAGGCCCTATACTCGTCTCTTCCCCTTCTTCATGAAGAGTTCAGCGAGAAAGGCATCCCTCTATATTTCAGGGGGAAGCTGGTAGTTACTTCAGAGTGGGACTTCAGTTTTGACGCCGGAAGCGGTGCGGGAGCGGGGCTGGACTGGTTCGAGATAAAGCCGGAGATCAGATGCGATGGCAGGCTTCTTAATGAAGAGGCATGGCAAAAAGCATTGCAGAAAAGCGGTGTTGTAGAGTCTGAAGATACGATAGAGGTCTTAAGTTCCAATACGCAAAAGATCCTGTCGGCAATCAAAAAGGTATATAAATCCGAAGAAGGATCGAAAAAAAAGGAGGAGCGGGAGATCGTCCGGGTACCGAGGCTTCATATCCTCGACTGGGTGGAACTAAGAAAGCTGGGGGTGCGCGTAAAACTCTCTAAAGAGGACGAACAGTTGATAGAGCGGCTTACCGCTTTCGATAAGATAGAAAAAAGACTTCTGCCGAAAAAGCTCAAGGCAAAGCTCAGGCATTACCAGAAAGAGGGCTATTACTGGCTCTCCTTTCTCTACGAGCACCGCTTCGGGGCCTGTCTTGCCGATGATATGGGCCTTGGTAAGACCATCCAGGCGATCACGCTTCTTGCCGCTATAAAGGAGGGCAAGCTCGGTGGGTCTGCCGGCAGACATCACCTTATAGTCGTGCCGCCGAGTCTCCTTTTCAACTGGGAGAGCGAGATAATAAAATTTTATCCGGCCCTGTCGGTCCATTGCTACGCCGGGCTTGCGAGGGAGGCCTCTTTCGATAAGCATGACGTCATACTCAGCACATACGGCGTAGTGCGAAGGGACATTGAAATACTCGAAAAAACCTTCTTCGACGTCATAATATTCGATGAGGCGCAGGCGGTGAAGAATATATACGCCGCCACCACCGGGGCCGTCAGGCAACTCAGGGGCTACTTCAAGCTTGTCGTAACCGGCACACCCATGGAAAACCATCTCGGTGAATATTTCTCTTCTCTCGATCTTGCCCTGCCGGGGCTATTGGGGGAGTACGACCAATTCAAAAAATACCTGAAGGCGGACGCATCGTCAAACCTCGATATAATTATAAAAAGAACAAGGCCCTTCGTCCTTAGAAGAACGAAGGAAAAGATACTTAAGGAGCTTCCCCCGAAAACCGAGGCGGACATTTATCTTGAGCTTACGGACAAACAAAAGGCGCTCTATAAAAAAACGGTGGAAATGATAAAGTCGGACATCTCCGACGCATACGCGAACAAGACGGCAGGCCAGGCAAGCATTATCGCCCTTACAGCCATACTGAAACTTAGGCAACTCTGCATTTCGCCAAGGCTGATAGACCCGGCGGCAGATGAAAAATCGCCCAAGATTGAATTCCTCTGCTCAAAGTTGAGAGAATTAATAGATGAGGGACACTCGGCGCTCGTTTTTTCCCAGTTCACCTCATTTCTGGATATACTCGAAGAAGAACTTGTAAGGGAGGGGATACCTTTTTGCCGACTCGACGGTTCCACGCCGACGGCAAAAAGAAGGAAGATAGTGGAGGGTTTTCAGGCTTCCGCTACTCCCCTGGTTTTCCTGCTGAGCCTGAAAGCCGGAGGGCAGGGTCTTAACCTGACAAGGGCGTCTTATGTATTTCACCTCGATCCATGGTGGAACCCGGCAGTTGAAAACCAGGCCTCCGACCGGGCGCACAGGATAGGGCAGAAAAGAAAAGTGACCATTACGAGACTGCTTATGCACCATACTATAGAAGAGAAGATGATGGTCCTCAAGGAAAAAAAGATGGCCCTCTTTAATGCGATAATGGACGACTCTAAAAAGGCCAAAAAAGGGGCTGCCATATCAAAGGAAGATTTCGAATTTCTGCTTGGTTGATATGACGGCATTTTAGAAACTTTGGGGGCTAAGAGTTTGTCATCCTGAGTACTTCGATTATTAACCCGGCACTTAACCTCCCAACCGTTCGGCTGAGCTCACGACGAAGCCTCCCCTTATACCCACCCAAAGGGCACACTGTCTTAAGAGGAGGGGCTAGATTCCCCCTCTTAGAGTAAGAGGGGGTTAGGGGGCGTTAGAACAATAAGTCTCCCTATTTGGGGGTCTATTTAATTCTACTTTGTCAGATTAGGTTGTTTTTGGCTTTTTCCCTCATTTATGGTTCGACAAGC
>CBDVDA010000107.1:0-12265 GCA_965372635.1 uncultured bacterium
GTAAAGGGGGGAGGGCCTGCCCCGCCTGACCCGTTAGAAATGATTGAACTCTAATGGGTTAGAGGCATGGCTCTAACGGGGGGATTTGATGGGAAAAAGAGAAAGCAAATTTGAAAGCCTGGAACAGCGAGTAGCTGTGACGGGTTTTTTGTTTTGAGGTGGTAGTTGATTTGCAATTGTATTTTTTACCTGATAAACTCCAGAACAAATTGATACTAACTTCTTACGCAGCATAAATAATGCATAAAGGAAAATAAAGAATGAAAATAACGAAATTGGATATTGAAGGCTTCCGTTCACTCCGAAATGTGAGTTGGTCACCCGGTGACCTCAACGTAATCATTGGCCCTAATGGTACAGGGAAGTCTAATTTACTGCGATTCATAGAATTAATTTCCGTGTCAGCACAGGGCAGACTGGGAAAACATATTCAATCCTTGGGCGGTATGAGCCCAATAGTTTGGGATGGCGCTGCTACTTCGATAAAGTTTGCTCTGGATACAAAGCCTGAAAGTGATGAACTAGACCCTGAACATTATGAGCTTGAACTGGCACAGCTCGGAGGGGGGAGTTCATATAAAATTGGAAAAGAACTTTTGATAAACTCTCATAAATTTAGAAAAGGACGTGAAAAAAAGCCTTTTAAATTTTTGGAGCGACATTCAAGGTCGGCTGTAATTTTTGATGAAACGGAACATACTTTTACAACGCCTGAAGAGTTCATCTCAGACGAGGAAAGCCTTCTTTCTATAACAGCTGGGCCATTTATTAATAACCACTTCATTCCACCTTTCCAAAAGGCGTTAGCTTCTATAGCTGTTTATCATGATTTGCATACCAATAAGGACGCATTTGTTCGTCAACCTGTTGTCGCACGCATGGAAATGCGGGTTGAACCTGACGGACAAAACCTTATATCCGTCATGCACACCCTTTACTCCGGAGATCGTGATTTCAAAAGAGACATTAATTCTGCCATGCAGGCCGCATTTGGTGATGATTTTGAAGAACTGGTCTTCCCGCCTGCGTCTGATCAGAGGATACAAATGCGGATTCGCTGGAAATCACTGAGACGAGCACAATCGGCTACCGAACTGTCAGATGGGACACTCCGCTTTCTGTTCTTGTTAACCGTCCTAGCAAGTCCATCGCCAGCCCCCATTATCGCCATTGATGAGCCAGAAACCGGACTTCATCCATCAATGCTTCCACTGGTTGCGGAATATGCTGTAGACGCTGCTACGAGGTCGCAAGTTATTCTGACTACGCATTCTCCACAATTCCTTGATGCTTTCACGGGAACTAAGCCTACGACGACAATTGCAAAATGGGAAAATGGTGAAACGATACTAAAAACAATAAAGGGAGAAGAACTTGACTACTGGCTTAAGGAGTATTCGTTGGGGTCTCTTTTTAAAACCGGAGAACTGGAGCAAATGGGATGAGATTTATTCTTTTTGTCGAGGGCTATACGGAAGACAAAACATTGCCGCAATTTTTGAAAAAATGGCTAGATCCAAAATTAGCTAAGCCTGTTGGAATTAGAACCGTTCGCTTTGAAGGCTGGGCTGAATTAGTAAAAGATGCCCCTATAAAAGCTGAAATGCATCTAAATGGCCCAACTAAAGACGATATTGTAGCGGTGATTTCTTTGCTGGACCTTTACGGTCCTACTTTTTATCCTGAAAAATTAACAGAATGCAAAGAACGTTACGATTGGGCCAAAGAAGATATAGAGAAGAAGGTTAACCAAACAAAGTTTTTTCAATTTTTTTCAGTTCATGAAGTCGAGGCATGGCTTCTTAGTCAGCCTAACATTTTTCCATCGAAAATCAAAAATGCATTCCCCCCAAAGATTGAAAATCCTGAAACAGTGAACTTTAATGAACCACCCGCAAAATTGTTGGAACGACTTTATCCTTTGCATTTGCGTCGGTCATACAAAAAAGTGGTGAACGGTAAAGAGCTTTTCGGCAAACTCGACCCTGAGGTTGCATACCAAAAATGCGCTCGCCTTCGAGAGCTTTTGGACAAAATGCTAGCGTTGGCTAAAGATGGTGTATAATCGTTTCTTGCTAGTGATGAAATGTCAGCCCGGTAGGGCGCAATAACCGAAGGGCATTGCGCCGGATGTCCTAACTTGCTGTTCTACTTCTCAACCGCCGCCCTGATCAAATTCAGCAAAAGAACAATTTTTTCATCATCTGCTTCCTCAGTGAGTTGTTCTATCTCTTTTCTCATCTCTTTCGGACTTTTAATGTGATGCTCAAACTCAAAAAGTTCTTTTATCTCTACCTTCAGCAACTTGGAAAGATTTTCAAGCGTATCGAAGGAAGGGAAGCTCTTACCCACTTCTATTCTGCTTAATTGCTTCTGGTCAATATTCAGTTGTTCCGATAGCTTTTCTTGCGTCAAACCTTTGGCTTTGCGCAACTCTTTCACTCGCTTTCCTAGCAGTTCTTTTGAATTCATCACTTGCCCCCTAAAATTATTGTCTTTCTAATTGAAAGGCAGATTATCTGACATTTAGAGGTTTTATTGAACCATACGAGATGTTGATAATTGAGTTGAAATGTAATATCTGATGCGGTAAGATGGGCATCAAATGTTACTTTGTTTTTAAAATTACCACATTTAATGTTGAGGTGAAATAACGATGAAGAGAATGAATCCTCTATTCCATGAAGAAGATAATCCTATCGACGCGCTGGAGAAGGTTGGTTTCATTTTGGGCTTTTTGAGGGATTTTCAGGGCGACCATTCGGGGGGGCTCTCTCTTGGCCCCCGTGGCAGGGAGGGTTTTATATTTCTTGTCAGTCTTCTGGAAGATACGACCATGCAGATTTCTGATGCGCTTTTGGAAAAGGAGAAAGTAAATAAATAGAGCAGGCGGCGCCCACCTGCGGATTTCTTTGTCATTCCCGGCTTGACAGTTTACCCCGTAATTGATTCGGGGGGAATCCAGGGAATTTTGAACTATTTCAATGCTGCAAGTTGTAGGGTGGAATAAGCGAAGCGTTTCCACCTTAAATATGTATGGCTCGGTGGAAACGTCGCTACGCTCCTTATTCCACCCTACGGTTTACGTTTTGCAGTCCCGTAGGGCGCAATAACCGAAGAGCATTGCGCCGGATGTAATCATGAGCAATAACCTGGTCTTCAAGACCGCGAAGGTCTTTGAACTGGAGATGATTAAAAGTGTCTTTAAGGACGCAGGCATCCCCTTTTTTTACAAGGAGGAGAACATGTCCGGTTTGCCTTTCGGCTTGCCGCTCACGCCACTCTCCGGCCCGGGAATTTCCTTTACCCTTCTTGTCCCCGAAGCTGCACTCGAAGACGCACGGTCTATCATCGACTCACTTCCCGTTGAACAGGCAGATATAAACTGAAACTAATCGCCAAATCCAGGCTTCTATAGACCCATCCCCACCCCAACCCTCCCCTTGAAGGGGAGGCCCTTTATTTGCCAAAGGGCACGGCAGGCCGTGCCCCTACAGGTCATTTATTTTAAGGGCACCCTCAAGGGATGCCCCTACCTCTGCTCCTTTTATCCCTCTCTTGACCGCTATAACGTTATAACGCTATAATGTTGCAAGAAGAACGAAAGGAACCGGGGTATGGCCGTACTTAAAAAAAGAGCTACCATATATTTTGACGAGGAGATTCACAAGGTGCTGAAGATCAAGGCAGCCGAGACATCGCGGTCTATCTCCGACCTGATCGATGACGCTGTCCGGCACGAACTGGCCGACGATGAAGAGGACTTGAGGGCATTCAGGGCGAGGGCTGCCGAAGAGTCGGCCCCCTACGAAAAGGTGCTGAAAGACCTGAAGGCGAGTGGCAAAATATAGGATAGAGATCAAACGTTCCGCCGTCAAGGAACTCCAATCCCTCCCCCCTAAAGACCTTGCCCGTATCATGGAGAAGATCAGAACGCTTGCCCACGATCCGAGACCTGATGGGTGCAAAAAACTTTCCGGTGAGGAGAAATACCGAATCAGGCAGGGGAACTACCGTATTCTCTATTCCATCGAGGATGATCTTCTCATCATATATGTCGTCCGGGTGGCCCACAGGAAAAATGCCTACAGGTGAGGGGGCTCGCCTTTCTTTGCGCCCTTTGCGCCTTTGCGAGAGATATCTCTTTTGCCCTTTTCGTCATCTTCCGGCTTTTTCGTGGTTAAAGTCTCTTCCCGCGCAGCGGTCCTGAGCCTTTCATTTTGACCCGCTTTTTCTGCGTTAATCTGCGTCCAATAAGTTTTGCCTTTCCCCGCATCCTTCCAGACCCTCCTGAATCTTAATAACAACGGAGGGAAAAGATGGAAAATCAGAGAATAGGCAGAACACTTGCTCTTATCTTTCTGCTCATTTACTTCGTTTTATGGAATGTGACCTGTCTTTATGCGGCAGAAACCGATGTGACTGTTATCACGCTCACACAGACCAACTGCCAGTTTTTGGAGCCTGAAGGGGTGGACCATAAATTCATTAGCAACAAGTCGGTCGATTGTGAGGCGATAAATGGGGAAAACGGGGAGAAACGCCTTGCGAAAGCCAAACCGTTAGTATTGAAGGCGGGGAAACATATCTTTCGGGTGGGCAATAAAAATGTTGCCTATCCGCTCGGTTTCTGGCTCAGGGGGAAAGGCTTTTCGCGGGCCACCTTGCCCTCCGTTTCAGGCGGCGGTCTTACGCTTGGAAAGACAAAGGATTATGCCATTACACTCAAACCGGGAGAATATCTCTACTCCTGCCCATTAAACCCGACGCCCGACTATCCGCTCGTTGTGGAATAATCGGGCAATACGGGCTGGATTGAAATTTCTAAGCCATATTTTCTGAAAGAAGGTGAATTGTACCGAAGAGAGTAATCCTTATTTGTTCGCTAAAATTTAAGCATCCCCTCCCACCGAGGGAGGGGAGGTTGGGAGGGGTTATTGATTCTAATCTCTGAAAGTGCGGGAAGGAGGATGATAGCGTTCGTAACGCCCCCTGGCCCCCTCTTAACCCAAGAGGGGGGACACTACTTCCCCCACAAAAATAAACAGTTGACAAAAGCCTACCAAATCAGTAAAGTATAGCACTCTTATCGAGAGTGGCGGAGGGACAGGCCCTTGGATGCCACGGCAACCGGTCTTTTTTAAGGTGTCCAGGTGCCAAGTCCTGCGGGAACTTCGCGCTCCCGGCAGATAAGAGGAATGGCTATTCACGCCCCTTCTTGTCCTTATGATGAGCAGGGGCGTTTTTAACATTATCGACTTCCCCTCCACTGGTGGGAGGGGATTGAGGGGAGGGGGCACAATTATTCACCCTCACCTCTATGAGCCGTTGGCTTCGAGCCATAGGCCCGGCCCACTCCCATCTAGGGAGAGGGGATAATAATACAAAATATAGAAATTAAGAATTCAGGAGGAAAATCATGGCAGTAATAGTAAGAATACCGACGCCGCTAAGGAGCTTTACCGGCGGCAAAAGCGAAGTAGAGACAGACGGCGCAAGCGTTTCGGCGGTCATCGACGATCTCGAAAGCAAATGCCCCGGTATTAAGGAGAAACTGTTTGATGAGTCCGGTTCCATCAGGAAATTTCTCAATGTTTATCTGAACGATGAGGACATCCGCTTCATGGACAGCATCGACACGGAAGTGAAAGACGGCGATTCCATATCGCTCGTGCCTGCCATTGCAGGCGGCATCTGAAAAAATAATTAAGACCCCCTCCCCTTCAAGGGGAGGAAGATATGCTGTCACGGTTTTGTCCGTGTATTCAAGTCTTCACAGAATCTCTTCATTGGGCGAATCTGCGAAGCTAAAGTCCGTGGCCAAAAAGTTTTTAAACCATTTAACGATAGGAGAGACGTGATGGGTGCAATCTATAATGATATTACGGAAACGATCGGCAGGACGCCTCTTGTGAGGCTGAACCGAGTGGCGGATGGCTGCAAGGCTGAAGTTCTGGCCAAGCTCGAATCCTTCAACCCTCTTTCGAGCGTGAAAGACAGGATCGGCCTCGCCATGATCGAGGCGGCCGAAAAAGAGGGGCTCATAAACAAGGATACCACCATTATCGAGCCCACCTCCGGCAATACGGGGATTGCACTTGCCTTTGTGGCGGCAGCGAAAGGGTATAAGCTGGTTCTAACCATGCCCGACACGATGAGCGTAGAGCGGAGAAAGCTGCTCAAGCTTCTCGGTGCGGAACTGGTCCTCACTCCCGGTGCGGAGGGAATGAAGGGCGCCATCACAAAGGCGGCTGAACTGAATGAAGAGACAGAAAATTCATTCGTGCCCCAGCAGTTCAAGAATCTCGCCAACCCCGAGGTCCACAGGACGACGACGGCGGTCGAGGTCTGGGACGATACGGACGGTAAAATCGACATCTTCGTGGCCGGAATAGGCACAGGTGGCACCATCACCGGCGTTGGCGAAGTGCTTAAAAAACGGAAGCCCGGCGTGAAGATCATTGCCGTCGAGCCGACGGACTCGCCCATCTTATCGGGGGGGACGCCGGGGCCGCATAAAATCCAGGGGATCGGCGCCGGTTTTGTCCCCGACATACTCAACTGTGAGGCCTATGACGAAGTGGTCAAGGTTTCCAACGACGACTCCTTCGAGATGGCGAGACGCGTGGCGAAGGAAGAGGGCATCCTCTGCGGCATCTCTTCCGGCGCGGCAGTCTGGGCGGCCCTCGAAGTGGCAAAACGGGACGAAAACAAGGGAAAACAGATCGTCGTCGTGCTGCCAGATACGGGTGAACGCTATCTCAGCACGGCCCTCATGGAGGAAGCTTAAGGGGGCCTAATTCCCCCTCTTAGAGTAAGAAGGGGGCTAGGGGGTTGTTGAAAAAGGCTCATATACCCTTCGACAAGCTCAGGGAAACCGGAATTCCTGTTGTTTTCATTGGTTTTTTCCAGTCATGGTGAGCTTGTCGAACCACTAAATAGACTTTTTCAACAGGCCCGCTAGGGGGCGTTAGGATATAAATCTCCCCATTTGGGACCTATTTAATAAATGACGTTATCAAAGTTGAAATCCACCGGGAACGTGCTCGATCTCGTCGGCAATACGCCCCTTGTGAGGATTCAAAAGATTACCTCCGAGCTTCCAACTGGTGTGGAGGTCTACGCCAAGCTGGAGGGGTACAATCCCGGCGGGTCGGTTAAGGACAGACCCGCCCTCAGGATGATTCAAGAGGCCGAGGAGGATGGCCGGCTCAGGTCGGATAAGATTATTCTCGATTCCACTTCCGGGAATACGGGCATCGCCTACGCCATGATCGGCGCAGTTAAAGGATATGACGTGACGCTCGTCATGCCTGAAAATGTGAGCGACGAGAGGAAGAAGATGACAGCCGCCTTTGGGGCGAAGGCGATCTATTCCGATCCGATGGAAGGCTCCGACGGGGCGATTCTGCTGGCGCGGGAACTTCTTGACACCGATAGAGACAAATATTTCAAGCCCGACCAGTACAACAACCCGGCCAACGTGCGCGCCCATTACTACGGAACGGCGGAAGAGATTATCGAACAGACGGAAGGGAGAGTGACCCACTTCGTCGCCACCATCGGCACGGGGGGGACCATTATGGGGAATTGCAGACGGTTGAAGGAGCATAATCCAAAAATTGTCGTAAAGGCGCTGGAGCCGGAAGATCCTTTTCACGGCATCGAAGGTCTGAAGCATATGGAAAGTTCCATCGTGCCCGGCATCTACAAGGAAGAGGAACTGGACGGAAAAGTGCCCATTCCTACGGAAGAGTCCTACGATATGGCGAGACGGCTCGCCCGCGAGGAGGGGCTTTTTGTGGGGCAGTCATCGGGGGCGGCCATGTGGGGAGCGCTTGAGGTGGCAAAGGAACTTGACGAAGGTGTCGTGGTAACCGTCTTCCCCGATGGGGGAGACAAATATCTCTCCACGGCGCTCTGGAGAGACCTCGAATGATTAGGCTTACCCAAGAACAGCTCGATGCCATTGATGAACATGTGCGGGAGGGCTATCCTCACGAAGTCTGCGGCATCGTCATGGGGAACTTCGAAGAGAGGGCAAAACGTGCTGTTGAGGTACGTCGTGCCGGGAATCTGAATAAAGATCGCGCCCACGACCGGTATGAGCTCGATCCGGCTGATCTTCTGAAAGCCGAGCGGGAGGGGCGCGAGAAGGGGATGGAGATTATCGGCCTCTATCATTCCCACCCGGACCACCCCGATGAGCCGTCCGAATTCGACCGGGCGCGGGCATGGCCCGTCTATTCCTACCTCATCCTTTCCGTAAAAAAGGGGGTAGATGTGACGGTCCGATCCTGGGAGCTGAATGACGCCACGTCGCAATTCGAAGAAGAAGAGTTGATTATACTACCCGGCAGGGATAATTAAGGAGAAGGTTAGATGAATTTTACGGACGAACAGATTGAGCGGTACTCAAGGCATATTATCCTCCCCGAAGTGGGAGGTGTGGGACAGCAGAAACTGCTCGACGCCAAGGTCTTTTGCCTCGGCGCAGGAGGGCTCGGCTCTCCGGCGCTTATGTATCTCGCAGCGGCGGGGATAGGGACTCTCGGCTGTGCAGACGCCGACGTGGTTGATTTAAGCAACCTCCAGCGGCAAATCGTGCACAATACGGAGACCATCGGCGTGGCGAAGGTGGAATCGGCGAGGCGGACCATCGAGAAGATGAACCCCGACGTGAAGATGAACATCTACAACAAGCGGCTCGGTCTCGATAACATACGGGAAATCCTCAGGGACTACGACATTATCCTCGACGGGAGCGACAATTTCCCCACCCGTTTTCTCATGAACGACGCCTGCTTTTTTGAAGGAAAAACGCTCATCTCAGGGAGCATGTTCCGCTTCGACGGGCAGGTGACGACCTTCAAACCCCACGAGGGGCTGCCGTGCTACCGCTGCCTTTACCCCGAGCCGCCGCCGCCGGGGATGGTGCCGAGTTGCCAGGAAGCGGGAGTGCTCGGCGCTCTGCCGGGCGTGGTAGGCGTTCTCCAGGCGACGGAGGCGATCAAGGAGATTCTCGGTATCGGCGATTCGCTCGCAGGCCACCTCATGATCTACGACGCCCTCGCCATGAACTTCAAGAAGGTAAAGGTGAGAAAGGACCCCGAGTGTCCTCTCTGTAGCGACGCGGCCACCATCAAGGACCTGACTATGTACGAAGAGCGGGTCTGCGAAATTTAGTACCTAAGAAGTTATTTTCTGCGTTTTTCTGGCAGAAAATAACTTCGTGAAGGTATTTATACCCCTCAAAGGGGCACTGAAAAGAGTCCAGTTTATCTGGTACTAGGAGCCTATGGCTAAGACAAAGAAGAGTTTCGACTATTGCCCCTTTAATCCCGGCTACCTGAAACTTCTCCTTACAACAAAGGGGATGCGGATCGAAGAGGCAATCGCAGGTGAGATCGAAAAGACCCTCAAGACAAGGCGGGGCGTCTCGGGCGGGGTGGAACTGATCCTGCCGGGCGATATCTGGGTGAATGTACCGGCAGACGAGGAGTTTGCCCACGCATCGCCCCTTTCTCTCACAAAGGAGGGGAAGAAATTCTTTGTTGCAGGGTATGGCGAAAAGATTTCCGTGGAGATCGTTCCCCAACCCTCCTTTTACGAAAAGGTGACGAGCAAGGGAACCCCTTTTTACCAGCTTGCCGTCCTGCACGGCGGTGAAGTACATATAACGCCTACGAGCAAATGCCAGTTTTTCGATTTTAACGCAAACTGTGTCTTTTGCCACGAGCGGGAAGCGTTCCTGCCGATTGCGCGGGAATTCATTACCGTGGAAGAGGTGGTGGAGATCGTGGAGGCGGCCTTCAGCGAGGGCCTCGCCGATACGGTTGAGTTGAACATCGGTTATTACGACACGCAAGACCGGGGGGTGTTGCATCTCGAACCGTATATTCAGGCGGTAAAGAGGAATTTCGATACCCTCGTTGCCGTCGATGTTCAGCCGCCGAAGACGAACGGCTGGGTAGATAGGACCTATGCCATGGGAGCCGACAAGATCAGCTACCATATGGAGATATTCGATCGGGAGATTTTCAAGAAACTCTGTCCCGGAAAGGAAGAGAGGGTAGGGTGGGAGAGGTTCGCCGGGGCGCTCGAACACGCGGCCGGGGTCTTCCCGAGCGGCACCGTTTCGAGTAACCTCATCGTCGGCCTGGAGCCGCCGGAATCGACCATTGAAGGGATCGACTTCCTGACGAAGATGGGTGTTATGCCGATTCTACCCATCTTCAGGCCGCTCAAGGGGACGACCCTCTCCGATACGCCCACCCCCGAGGTGGATGATATCGCTCCCATTTACGGCCATTTTTACAGGGCTGTGAAAAAGAGCAAAATGAACATGTCGTGGTCGAAAAATGTGAGCACCTTTATGACGCCCCTTGAAGCGAGATATTTCGCCGGCGACGATGCAACGCTGCAGGTAGCGATGCAAAACATCTTCAAGTCAAAGGTGGGCGGCAAGGCGGTGCGCGGCTTTGCAGGGCTAAGGAGAAAACTGAAGGTGAAGGAGGTCGATGAATCTCTCGAATCCTCAGAACTTTAAAACTATAAACCTTAATTGGACACGGATCAACACAGATAAATAATCCCCTCTCCCCTGGTGGGAGAGGGCTAGGGTGAGGGGGTATGAACTGATGTCACCCCCACCTTAATCCTCCCCCCTCAAGGGGGAGGAGATAGTCTTGAAAGATCAAGCGCCCCGTTCCGCTTTAGCGTGATAGGCGGGGAGCTTCACTAAAGAATGAGCTATATTACTCTATAGGAAATCATAACAAATCCGTCTGAATCAGTGTCAAAATAAATTTTCTTGCCTGCCGTGAGCAGATAGTATGAATGTAATTATCGATAATCGCCCCTTCTGGGTCATCTTCCTGGTCAGGTCTTCACGGTACCTCTTCCTTGCACTTCTCGCCCTCCTCACCTACAGCATTACCCTCATGACGCCTCCAGAGGGCTTGAGCCCCGAGGGGTTAAGGGTGCTGGCCGTTTTTGTCCTCTCTCTGATCCTATGGGTTACTCATGTTCTCCCTCTTGCTATAACGGGGCTGCTCGCCATGGTTCTTATTTCTCTCATGGGCATTATGCCCCCTCACGAGGTCTATTCTCTCTTCGGCAACGAGGCGGTCTTTTTCATCCTCGGTGCGCTCATTCTCGCCTCGGGGGTTTTGAAAACGGGGCTCAGCAGCCGTCTGGCGCTCGTTGTTCTCACTCTCTTCGGAGGGAGTTCCCGGTCACTCGTACTCGGCATCTTTCTCACATCGGCCTTTATATCATTCTGGATGCCTGAACACGCTGTTGCTGCCATGATGTTCCCCATCGTGCTTGAAGTTGCGAGAGGGCTCGGCTTAAAACCGATGCAGAGTGATTACGCCAAGGCGCTCTTTATCTCTCTCGCCTGGGGCGCCATTATAGGCGGCGTCGCTACGTTTCTTGGCGGCGCTAGGAACCCCCTGGCTATCGCCATACTGAGCGAAACGACGGGAAGCAGTATCGGTTTTTTCGAATGGATGAAGGCGGTCGTTCCAATTGTTCTCATTCTTCTCGCCACCGCTTTTACAATCATTTCCATCTCTTTTAAAGTAGGTGACGAAAATATCGAAAAGGCGCGGGAACTGATTGTCGAGAAGAAGGTGAAACTCGGCAGGATGACCTACGGCGAGTGGATGGTGGGAGCGATTATGGTGTCCACCGTCTTTCTCTGGATGTTTTACAGCGACACCCTCGGTCTTGCCAACATTGCTCTTCTTGCCGTGGTGGCGCTCTTTGTCTTCAAGCTCGTTTCCTGGAAGGATGTGGAGGAGTATGTCAACTGGGGGATCATATTGATGTACGGCGGGGCGATCTGCCTCGGCTCCGTTATTACCAAGAGCGGGGCCGCCCTCTGGATGGGCGATATGGTGGTGGGCCCCTGGGTCTCTACATCCGCTGCGGCGCTCGCCGTTTTCGCCGTCCTCGCTCTCTTGCTGACGGAAGGGGTGAGTAATACGGCCATCGTGGCGATCCTGCTTCCCCTCGGCATCAGCCTTTCCGAGGCGTACGGCATCGACCCCAAGGTAATGACCTACAGTGTGGCCGTTCCCGCCGGTCTCGCCTTCATGCTTCCCATGGGAACGCCCCCCACGGCAATTATCCTGTCGTCGGGATACGTAAGGGTGCGGGATCTCGTTTTCCACGGTCTCATCCTTAAGGTGCTTGCGCTCATCATTTTTCTTTTCATGGGACGGTTTTACTGGCCTTTGATCGGCATCGATATCTAGCG
>CBDVDA010000108.1:0-12240 GCA_965372635.1 uncultured bacterium
ATTGCATATCTGTTGAGAATACCTATAAATATCCTGTCTATCTCCACCAAAGGATACCTTTGGTTTGCATTCTTTCGGATCCTTCTGCCCTGTCAAATGCCAAAACCATAGTGAGCGATCACGGATCATCGAGACTGCCTGATCCAGTCTCTCTGCATCACTTATAGCCCTATACTTATAGAGTTTACCCCGGCAGGAAGCCAATTCATTCTGTGGTGGTTGGTATGACATTATCGCGGTCGTTAATGCCGCCGCAGGCGGCATTGTTATTAGGTAGAATTAATTCTGCCTATCCTCGTAAATTATTGCCTATTGCAGAATTTCACCAAGAGTTTGAGTGCTGACTGATTCCGAAGCTTTTCCCCGTCTTCTTCAAAACAAAAGGCCCGAAACCGTGTTGCCGGTTCGGGCCTTTTGAAGATTTGCACATTGTTGATTCGTCTCCCGTTAGAACTTTCTCTCTAACGGGGCAGGCCCACCCCGACATTTGCCCCCTATTCTATACTTGAAAATCCTTTTTTGTAAATAGAGAATATTGGAAAGAACATAATCGTAACGCCCCTGGCCCCAAGAGGGGGGATAAAAGCCCCTCCTCTTAAGATAAAGGGAGGTTGGGAGGGGTTATGAAAATACAGCGGGAAAAAGAAGAGGATATATAGTAACGCCCCCTAACCCCCTCTTAACCCAAGAGGGGGAATACAAAATAAAAAAGGGCAGACCTTTCGGTCTGCCCTCTGCTTTTTTATGGTCGCTTTGATTTAGACGAAAAGCGGCGCCAGAACAAGCGATACAACGGACATGAGCTTGATGAGGATGTTCATGGCCGGGCCGGAGGTATCCTTGAAGGGATCGCCTACGGTGTCACCGACAACCGCTGCATGATGTGCATCTGAGCCCTTTCCGCCGTGATGGCCCTGCTCGACATGCTTCTTCGCATTGTCCCAGGCTCCACCGGCATTCGCCATGAAGAGTGCGAGCAAAACACCGGTAACGGTCGCTCCTGCCAGCATTCCGCCGAGGGCGGTGGGGCCGAAGGCAAAACCGACAATAACAGGTGCTGATATGGCTACAACACCGGGCGCTATCATCTCGACAAGCGCTGCACGTGTGGAGATATCGATACACTTTTCAACGTCGGGCTTAACACCCTCCTTGCCGTCGAGAAGTCCGGGGATTTCCCTGAACTGTCTTCTTATTTCTTCAACCATCTTCATGGCTGCCTTACCGACACTCGTCATGGTGAGTGCCCCGATATAGAAGGGGAGAGTGCCTCCGATGAGGAGACCGATAACAACAAGGGGATCGGTAATAATAACCTCGAAAGGTTTTCCGCTTGCCGCTTCGATTGTCTGACCATATGCCGTAAACATGGCGAGTGCCGTGAGCGCCGCCGAACCGATGGCAAATCCTTTACCGATGGCTGCCGTCGTGTTTCCGATAGCGTCGAGGTTGTCTGTAATCTTACGAACGTCTTCACCGAGACCGCTCATTTCCGAAATACCACCTGCGTTGTCGGCAATAGGACCGTATGCGTCCACACTCATAATGAGTCCCGTTGTGGCGAGCATCCCCACGGCTGCGATCCCGATGCCGTAGATGCCTGCATAATGATTTGATACGAAGATTGCAATACATATTACGACAACAGGCAGAACGCAGCTTTCAAGACCGACGGCCAGACCGGTTATGATATTCGTTGCAGGACCTGTCTCGCTCGCCTCTGCAATCCTTCTTACAGGTTTCGAAGCGGTGTAGTACTCCGTGATAAGGCCGATCAGAAATCCGCCCACGGCCCCGACGACCACAGCCACGTAGACCCCGGTATTAATGCCCATCATCTTGACGGTGAAAAAACCGAAGATGAGAAAGAGAACGAGCGCAACAATCGTTGAGTTACGGAGCGCAGATGCGGGGTCGGAGTTTTCAAGGAGCTTCATTGCGCCTATACCGATTATGGAGGCCACAAGGCCTACCATAGTAAGTATGATGGGGAGCGACATAACCGCTTCTTTAGTGCCGCCGAGGGTCGTCATGAGAGACGCGCCCGCCGTTGCGCCGATGGCGATGGTGGCGATTATGGAACCCACATAGGATTCGAAGATGTCGGCGCCAAGACCGGCAACGTCGCCAACGTTATCACCAACATTATCTGCAATAACGCCGGGGTTTCTCGGATCATCCTCGGGGATACCCGCCTCGATCTTACCGACCAGATCTGCGCCAACGTCTGCCGTCTTGGTGTAGATACCGCCGCCCACCCTTGCGAAGAGAGCGATTGTCGATGCGCCCATGGCAAAGCCGTTAATGATGGCAGCCGTCTCGGGCTTGCCGAAGATAATGAAGAGAACACCGACGCCCAAAAGCCCGAGCGATGCTACGGAAAGACCCATAACGGAACCGCCGAAAAAAGCGGTGGAAAGCGCCTTGGCCGATGAAGGCTTATGAAGGTTGGCTGCTTCCGCTGTCCTCACATTTGCCTTCGTGGCCGCCTTCATTCCGAAGAAACCGGCTATCATAGAAGATATGGCGCCAAAAACGTAGGCTCCCGCTGTATTTGGATTGATAAAAACACCAAGGAGAATTGCGACAAAAATAACAACTCCTACGAGTATGGAGTTCTGTCTTTTTAAGTAAACCATCGCCCCGTCATGGATGAGGACCGCTATCTCCCTCATCTTGTCGTTCCCTTCGGGCTGCTTCTTGAGCGATGCGTATATGACGCCTGCGAGCACAAGCCCGATGACACCCAGCACCGGAGCTAAAATAAGTAATTTTTCCATTTCTTTCGTTTTGCCTCCTTACCTCTTTTAATGTTATTTGAAATTTAATTAAAATCGTTCATCGCTTTTAACAGACCATCTTTGATAATGGCTTCAACTGCATCGGCAGATCTCTCGATCACCTCATCCAACTCTTTTTTCTCTTCCCCGGAGAAGGGGCTCAATACATACCTTGAAACATCCCATCCCTTCGGCGGCTTCCCAATGCCGATCCTTACCCTGGCAAAATCTTCGCTCCCCAGGTGGGAGAGGATAGACTTTATCCCGTTATGGCCGCCGTGGCCGCCGCCGGACTTTATCTTGATCCGTCCGAAATCGAGGTCGAGGTCGTCATGAACGACGATGATATCTTCCTCTTCTATGCCGAAATACGAGGAAAGCGGCTTCACCGCCTCCCCGCTCAGATTCATAAAGGTCTGCGGTTTTGCAAAGAGCACCCTCTCCTCCATAATGCGCCCTTCCCCTGTGCAACTCTTTTGCCTGTTTTTCGTAATGCCGATGCCGTGCCTCGATGCGAGGGCATCAACGGCCATAAAACCTATGTTGTGTTTGGTGGCTGAGTATTGGTCTCCCGGATTCCCAAGGCCACAAACCAGCTTCAACGGTTAAAACCTTATTCGGCAGCTTCCTTGGTTTCAGCCGCTTCGCCTTCTCCCTCACCCTCTGCTTCTTCAGCCTCTTCTTCCACCACTTCTTCTACAGCTTCAGCCATTCTTCCAACGACAACGGCAACGGTGAAGTTCACGTCGTGGGGAACCTCCACAGCCTCCGGCAACGCTACAGCATCGATATGGATGGAATCTCCTATCTCCAACTCGGTTACATCTATGTCTATATATTCGGGGAAATCCTTGGGAAGGCACCTTACTTCCAATTCTCTCCTTACATGCTGGAGGAGGCCGCCCATTTCCACGCCGATTGCCTTGCCGGTAAACCGGACGGGCACGCTGGCTGTAACTTTTTGTCCTTCCAGAAGTTCGTAAAAGTCGGCGTGAATGAGCTTATCCGTTACAGGATGAACCTGGAGGTCTTTAAGAATAGCCAGTTTTTGCCCCCCCTTTTCTCCTTCAAAAGAGAGATTCATGAAGGTGCTCCCTCCATGCTCTTTAGCGAGGATGTCTTCCATCTCCTTCATCGACACCTCAATGGGCACCGTTTTTGTCTTTTGTCCGTAAAAAACGGCGGGGAGTTTACCGGCCCTTCTAAGCCTTCTGGCAGCCCCTTTCCCGCTTTCTTTTCTTAATTGTACTGCCATATTTTCTTTCTTCATTTTCTTCTCCTTGTTGCTGCCCTGATTAAGGGCTGATTATACCTGGTTTGATAAACTTAAAAACTCTGCCTAAACGAAGAGGGAACTTACAGACTCATCCGAATGGATTCTCCTGATCGCTTCGCCGAGAAGAGGCGCAATGGAGAGTTGTTTGATCTGGCCGCATTCTCTCGCTTCGTCACTTAATGGGATTGTATTGGTTACTACCAGTTCTTCGAGGCAGGAATTTTTAATACGTTCGATGGCAGGCCCCGAAAGGACGGCATGGGTGCAGGAAGCGCAGACCTTTTTAGCGCCGTTATCTGCCAGCGCTTTGGCCGCTTCCGTCAGCGTTCCCGCCGTATCGACCATATCGTCCACGATGATTGCCGTTTTTCCATCCACATCTCCGATGATATGCATCACTTCGGCCACGTTTGGTCCTGTGCGCCGCTTGTCGATAATAGCCAGAGCGGCTCCAAGCCTCTTTGCATAGGCCCTCGCACGTTCAACCCCTCCCGCATCAGGCGAGACAACGACCAGATCGTCCCCCATAGTCTCCTTGATGTAATCGAGCGCCACCGGCATGGCATAAAGGTGATCGACGGGTATATTAAAAAAGCCCTGAATCTGACCGGCATGAAGATCGGTGCAGAGTACTCGCGTCGCCCCCGCAGCGGTAATCAGGTCCGCCACCAGTTTTGCCGAGATGGGAGCCCGCGGCGCCGCCTTCCTGTCTTGCCGGGCATAGCCGTAGTAGGGGATGACGGCCGTTATACAGCCGCTGGAGGCCCGCTTGAAAGCATCGATCATGATGAGGAGTTCAACCAGATTATGGTTGACGGGGGTGCAGGTAGACTGGACGACAAAGACGTCTCGTCCTCGAATATTTTCCTTAATTTCCACACAGACCTCGCCGTCGCTGAAGGTCTTGACCACCGCCTGCCCGAGAGGAACCTTGAGAAAATCACAAATTTCTTTCGCCAGCGGAGCGTGGGCGTTTCCGGAGAATATCTTTATTTTGTCCAGCATGGTGATTTTTCTGTCCCGTTAAGTTACTCGTTTCTGTCATATAAAATTGGCTGGGGCGGCAGGATTCGAACCTGCGAATGCCAGAATCAAAATCTGGTGACTTACCGCTTGTCGACGCCCCATGAAAAAAAGTGGCGCCCTCCCTTCCGGGAAGCATGCCACCGGTTTCTTATTCAGAAGCTATTTTACTGGTTTTTTTGTCCTCAGGCGGTAACTCGTGACAGTTCCTGATTGTATTCGTTTAAAACGGCGGACTCGATAACCTCTCGCATACTGTTGTTGAGCGGATGGGCAATATCTTTATACTGCCCGTCTTTTTTCTTTTTGCTCGGCATGGCGACAAAGAGCCCCTCCGTACCGTCTATGACCTTCACGTCTCTGATGATAAAACAGCCATCGAAGGTTATTGTTGCAAAGGCTTTCAGCCTTTCGTCTTCTCTCGATATTGGGAAAACCCTCACTTCCGTTACCTCCATCCACCCCTCCCTCTTAACATCGTATTTGATTCAAAAGCTGGATACGAGATAGTGTCTCCAGCCCTTTGAAACGATATCGTTTCCCATTTCAGACAGAAAATGCCCGGCAGTATCAAAGTCTTTAAAAAGGCCGAAAACGGTGGAACCGCTTCCCGACATCAAGGCTCCGAGCGCGCCGCCCTCCAGAAAAAGCGCCTTTACTTTTTTAACCTCTGGATATTTTCCAAAGGCAACCTCTTCGAGGTCGTTATGCAAAAAGGCGTTTACACCGGTCAGGCTGCAATCAAACCTTGAAATACTAAGATTTTTTTTGCAATTTGTCAACCTTAAATTGAGGGCTTTATATATTGAGGCCGTTGGAATTTCGATTCCCGGGTTGATGAGGACAAACCAGAGTTTGGGGAGGTCTTCAAGGGGGGTGAGGATTTCGCCAATTCCTTCGGCAAATGCAGAAGATTTATTCAACACAAAAAATGGGATGTCGGTGCCGAGCGCCAGCCCCATGGACATCAACTCTTCCCTTGTAGCAACTCGACTGAAGAGTTCATTCATCCCAAGAAGGACAGCGGCGGCGTTGCTGCTCCCTCCTCCGAGACCTCCCCCCAGGGGGATCCTTTTTTTTATCTCAATCTGTACCCCGGTTTGGAGTTGTTTGCTTTTGATAAAATCCCGGGCAGCCCGCCAGGCGATGTTCTCTTCTCCCTCCGGAACTGCCGGATTATCACAGGCGATTGAGATGCCTTCCTCTTTAAGGGTGAGGGTAATGTCATCATGAAGAGAGATACGCGTCATGATCATCTTCAGTATGTGGTATCCGTCGGGACGTTTCCCGGTCACTTCAAGATAAAGATTAACTTTCGCATGGGATTGGAGGGCTATGTTCTTCACGGAGTTCTGTCGAATATATAAAGGGGATTTGAGTTTTCCAGAGATGTGAGAAAACAGTATTATACGTACTGAACAGTTTGGCTGCAACAGCAAAGACGCTAATGGAGTTGAAACTTTTCTTTGATTGAGCTATATTGGGCAGGGCAAGTGCCGCGATTAACCACACTGTATCATGTCTGGGCTTAAAATTAGGAGGTTTGCAGCAAATGAAGGGAATCATACTGGCCGGGGGGTCGGGCACCCGGCTCCATCCGATAACACGGGTCGTCAGCAAACAGTTGATGCCCATCTACGACAAGCCGATGATCTACTACCCTCTTTCAACATTGATGTTGGCGGGGATGAGGGAAATCCTGATCATATCGACGCCCCACGACCTGCCGAGGTTCGAGGAGCTTCTCGGAGACGGGGCGGACATGGGACTTTCCCTTTCCTATGCCGCGCAACCGAAACCGGAAGGCCTGGCCCAAGCGTTTATCATTGGACGGGACTTCCTCGGTGGTTCTCCCGCCTGTCTGGTTCTCGGCGACAATATCTTTTATGGTCACGGCATGACAGAGACCTTGAAAACAGCAGCGCAAATCAAAGAGGGCGCCGTTGTTTTCGGATACTGGGTTAAGGACCCGGAACGGTACGGCGTCGTCGAATTTGACCGGAGCGGGAAAGCAATCAGTATCGAGGAAAAGCCCGAGAAACCGAAATCGCACTATGCCGTCCCCGGCATATACTTTTACGATGCTCATGTTTCTACCCTCGCTTCGGAACTGAAACCGTCGCCTCGGGGCGAACTGGAAATCACAGACCTGAACATGCGTTATCTTGAAAAAGGGACGCTTCGTGTGGAACGGCTCGGGAGAGGGATTGCCTGGCTCGATACGGGAACGCACGAATCTCTTCTCCAGGCGGCCAACTTTATCGAAACGATCGAACAGCGACAGGGGTTGAAGGTGGCCTGCATCGAAGAGATCGCTTTTCGGGAGAGATTTATTTCGGGCGATCAACTGTCTAAACTGGCCGAACCTCTGATAAAAAACGGGTATGGCCAGTACTTGATGGATATCCTTCATGAAGAGGAGCATCCCCTTTGAAGGTGACCGAGCTCGATCTCCCCGGTCTTCTCCTTATCGAGCCTAAGGTTTTTGAAGATGATCGCGGTTTTTTTATGGAGACCTTTCATGCCGACCGCTATTTCGAGTTCGGAATGCCCCGCGATTTTGTCCAGGACAATCACTCCAAATCGATAAAAGGAACACTGAGGGGACTTCATTACCAGATCGGGAAGCCCCAGGGGAAACTCGTTCGGGTGACGCAAGGAGAGATCTTTGACATAGCTGTGGACATACGGAGAGGGTCGCCTCACTTCGGACAGTGGGTGGGAGTCATGCTCACCGAAGCCAATAAGCATCAACTTTACGTTCCCGAAGGCTTCGCTCACGGCTTCTGCGTCGTTAGCGAAACGGCGGAATTCCTCTATAAATGCACCGATTTCTATGCGCCTGAAGAAGAGCGAGGGATTAGGTGGGACGATCCGGAACTGGCCATCGACTGGCCTGTCACAGATCCTGTTCTTTCGGAAAAAGATAATAATTATCCTCTTCTTTCCGAAGCCGGGGACGATCTTCCCCCTTTCGAAAGGTGACATGAAGTCTTTCGTCGCAGGCGCCAAGGGGATGCTCGCTTCCGATCTTATCCCCCTGCTGAAAAAAATGGGGGCGGTAGTCGAAGGAGACCTTCCCAACTTCGATATTACTGATCGCGAGGGGATAGAGCGTCTCTTTGGCGAGGTACAACCTGATGTGGTGATTAATTGCGCTGCCTATACGGCGGTTGATAAAGCGGAATCTGAGCAGGAGCTCGCCTTTGAAATTAATGCCAGAGGCGCCGGTAATATTGCCAAAGCCTGTAGCAAGATCAATGTTCCGGTCGTTCACATTTCCACCGATTTTGTTTTCGACGGGGAAATCAATCTCCCCTACCGGGAGGATGACGAGACGGGGCCGCTTAGCGTCTACGGTGCGTCTAAGCTCGACGGGGAAAGGCGTGTTCGTGAGGCTGCGGCAGAGCATATCATCATTCGGACTTCATGGCTTTACGGTCAGCAGGGGAATCACTTCGTGAATACTATGGCACGACTCGCTTCGGAACGGGAGGATATGGGCGTAATCTTCGACCAGATAGGTACACCGACCTATACGGTCGATCTGGCCCGGGCAATCATCACCTTGATTGAAAAGGAGGCGCGGGGCACCTTTCATTTTTCGAATGAAGGGGTTGCAAGCTGGTACGATTTTGCCTATGAAATCTTTCAGGTCATGAGGAACAAGGGAGTGCCGATCAAATTAAAAACGCTTCGGCCGATTACAACGGAAGATTTCCCCACGCCTGCCGCAAGACCGAAATATTCCGTTATGAATAAGGAAAAGTATAAAGAGACGACGGGCGCCGCCATACCTCACTGGAAGAATGGACTTCTTCGATATTTTGAAGAACAATAACTGACAGGGGAAAGAGATGAACACTATGTCCAGGGAATTTAATACCATTTTAGTGACAGGCGGGGCTGGTTTTATCGGTTCCAACTTCGTGCGTTATCTGCTCCGTACTCACCCCGATTGCAGGGTGATTAACCTGGACAGCCTTACCTATGCGGGCAATCTTGAGAATCTGAAAGAGGTGGAATCAAGTCCCGGTTACTTTTTTGTCAGAGGGAACATTTGTGATAAATCGCTTGTAGGGTCTCTCCTTGCGGGCAGCCACGAAATCTTTGCCGGAAGGGAAGGGAGCGCGAATAGCATAGATGCCATCGTCCATTTTGCAGCCGAATCCCATGTGGACCGCTCCATCCTCGGTCCCGAGGCCTTTCTTGCGACAAATGTGATGGGAACCTTTGTCCTCCTCGATGCGGCGCGAAAGGCCTGGGGAGGGGATGAAAACAAACTTTTTCTCCACGTCAGTACCGATGAGGTTTACGGTTCCCTCGGCGAGGAAGGCTTTTTTACCGAGGAAACCCCTTATGCGCCAAACAGCCCCTACTCGGCATCGAAGGCGAGTTCCGACCACCTTGTCCGGGCCTATCATCACACCTACGGCTTGCCGGTTGTAACGACCAATTGTTCCAACAACTACGGACCTTACCAGTTTCCGGAGAAACTGATTCCTCTGATGATACTCAATGCGCTGGAGGGAAAACCGCTTCCCGTTTACGGAGATGGAAAAAACGTGAGGGACTGGCTCTACGTGGACGATCACTGTTCTGCTATCGATACTGTTCTTCGGGGAGGAGCGCTCGGAGAGACGTATAATATAGGCGGGAACAATGAGTGGCAAAATATCGACATTGTGACCCTCGTTTGCAAACTCCTGGACGAGATGGTTCCTGCATCAACCCATCGTCCCCATGCCGACCTAATTACATTTGTCAAGGACAGACCGGGCCATGATCTCCGCTACGCCATAGATTCTGCCAGGATTCAAAAGGAACTCGGGTGGGAACCGGAGTATACCTTTGAAAAGGGGATCGAGAAAACCATCCGATGGTATCTCGACAACAGGGAATGGTGTGAAGGGGTGCGGAGTGGAAATTACAGAGAATATTATGAAAAACAGTACGGGCCTTCCTCTTGAACTAAAAAACTATAGGAAAAGAGATCGAATGAAACGCGCGCTAATTACCGGAATTACAGGGCAGGACGGTTCCTACCTGGCGGAACTCCTGCTGGAAAAGGACTATGAGGTACACGGCATAACGAGACGTTCTTCCACTTTTAACACCGAGCGGATCGACCACCTCTACCAGGACCCGCACAAACCGGGAACGCGTCTCTTCCTTCATTACGGCGACTTGTCCGACGGAACGGGTCTGCGAAGGATACTCGAAGAGGTGAAGCCGGATGAAATCTACAACCTCGGGGCCCAGTCCCACGTGAAGGTCTCTTTCGACGAACCGGAGTATACGGCGGATATCGATGCACTCGGAACGCTCCGTCTGCTCGAAGCGATCCGGGATTACCGTGACCGAACCTCACATGAGGTTAAATTCTACCAAGCCTGTTCCTCGGAGATGTTCGGCAAGGTTGTCGAAACACCGCAGAAAGAGACGACTCCTTTCTATCCCCGCAGCCCCTACGCCGTAGCCAAGGTCTTCAGCTACTGGCAGACGGTAAACCACCGGGAGGCCTACGGCCTTTTTACCGTAAACGGCATCCTATTCAACCACGAGTCTCCAAGACGGGGAGAAACCTTCGTAACGAGGAAAATTACCCGTGCGGCTACGAGGATCAAGCTCGGCCTCCAGGAAAAGCTCTATCTCGGCAACCTCGATGCCAAGCGTGACTGGGGTTTTGCCGGGGACTACGTGGAGGCCATGTGGCGCATGTTGCAACAGGAAAGCCCTGAGGATTATGTCGTTGCCACCGGGAAAACCTATTCGGTTCGTCAGTTCGTGGAAAAGGTTTTCGGGCGGCTCGACCTGAACTGGCAGAACTATGTCGAGATCGATCCCCGCTATTTGAGACCGACGGAGGTGGATATGCTGCTCGGAGACCCTTCGAAAGCAGAGGAGATTCTGAAATGGAGACCTCAAACCGATCTCGACGGCCTGGTTGAGATGATGGTTACACATGACCTCGAACTGGCGCAGCAGGAGAAGACTCTCAAAGACGCAGGCCACCTCTTTCAGAACCGGCGAAACCACGAGTAGGACGATATGTATGGAGAAGAACTCTTCCATATATATAGCCGGTCACGGCGGGCTTGTCGGCTCAGCGCTCCTCAAAAAGCTGGAGGATGAAGGCTACAGCAACCTGATTACAGCCGGGAGGGGTGAAGTTGACCTGACGAGACAGTCAGAGGTCGAAAAATTTTTTGACCGGGAAAAACCGGGATATGTATTTCTTGCGGCGGCGAAAGTCGGAGGGATACACGCCAATAGCACCTACCCGGCCGAATTCATTCGTGATAATCTTCTCATCCAGAATAATGTTATAGATGCCGCGTACCGCAACGGTTCGAAAAAACTTCTTTTCTTAGGATCCTCCTGCATCTACCCAAAGCATGCGCCGCAACCGATGAAGGAGGAACACCTTCTCACGGCTTCACTCGAGCCGACCAACGAGTGGTATGCTATCGCAAAGATTGCAGGCATCAAGATGTGCCAGGCATACCGGAGGCAATACGGCTTCAACGCAATATGTCTTATGCCGACGAATTTATACGGACCGGGCGATAATTTCGATCTGGAGAATTCTCATGTTTTACCGGCTCTTATCAGGAAATTCCACGAGGCAAAAATGTCGGGAGCCGACGAGGTGCTTGTCTGGGGGACAGGCAACCCGAAACGGGAGTTTCTTCATGTTAACGATCTTGCAGACGCCCTTGTTTTCCTGATGGAAAATTATGAACAGGAAGAGATTGTCAACGTGGGAACAGGCTTGGATTTAAGCATTGGAGAATTGGCCCACCTTATAAAAAATGTTGTGGCCTATGAGGGGAAAATCCGTTTTGATGCCAATCTCCCCGACGGGACACCCAGAAAACTGCTCGATGTTTCGAGATTGAAGAGCCTCGGATGGCAGGCCCGCATTTCGTTGAAAGAAGGAATTGCTTCAACGTACCGTTGGTATCTAGAACATGCCATCTCTCCCTAATTCCGTTTTCTCTTTCAAGTCACCCTGGAGCACGTAATAAGAGTTCTGCCCCTTCCTTCTGTTTACAATTCTCCCCGACGACACCCTGTACTGAAGAAGGGTCCCATTCTTTCTGTTCTCTTGAATGCCGGAACAGGCTAGTAAAATGTCGGTTTAGTTGATTGACTTCA
>CBDVDA010000109.1:0-12196 GCA_965372635.1 uncultured bacterium
TTCCCGCTTAAAGACTGCGGGAATGACAACCTTTTTGTACTTTTGCAAGAGCCTCTAACCATAAGGATTAAGTCGTTCTTTGATCTAATCCTTTGAAATATCATAAAAAATCAGTGAAAATCAGTGTCAAAATACTTTTTTCAGATTAATTAAAAACCGGCATGAGCAAAACGAAAACGAAATTTGCAGCCATCATTCTCGCCGCAGGGAAGGGAACGCGGATGAAGACGGACCTGCCCAAGGTGCTCCACCCGATTTGCGGCAGGCCGTTGATCGACTTCCCTCTTATCGCGGCAAACGCCGCTGGAGCGAACAAAAAAGTGATCGTCGTCGGCCACGGCGCAGATAAGGTAAAGTCGGCATTCTCTACCGATGATATCTCTTTCGTCTTACAGGCTAAGCAGCTTGGGACAGGGCACGCCGTCCTCCTCTGCGAAGAGGCTCTTTCAGGGTATAGCGGCAACATCGTTATTCTTTGCGGCGACGCCCCGCTTATCAAACCCGAGACGTTGGAAACGCTGGTAGAGAGTCATGCTTCGGAGAAAAACAGCGTCACCGTCCTCACGGCCGATGTGGACGACCCCACAGGGTACGGGCGGATCGTCAAGGAAGGGCGTTCACTCCTCCGGATCGTGGAGGAAAAGGACACATCGAAGGACGAAAAAAAGATTGTCGAGATCAACAGCGGCGTCTACTGCGTGGAAGCGGACTTCCTCTTTTCGGCGCTTAAAAAAGTAGGGAAGGAAAATGCACAGGGAGAATACTATCTCACCGACATCATCACAATTGCGAAGGACTCCGGTAAAAAGGCAGGATGGGCAAAGGCGGGAGAGAGTTGTGAGGTCCTCGGAATCAACAGCCGTGTAGAACTCGCCTATGCAGGTAAGTTTATGACAGAAAGAATTAACCAATCGCTCATGGAAGAGGGGGTCACTTTTGTAGACCCCGGCTGCACCTACGTCGATACGGGCGTCGAGGTGGGGAGAGACACGGTGCTCTGGCCCCAGGTGCGACTGGAAGGGACAACAAAAATAGGCAGCGGCGTCACCATTGAGTCGGGGTCTGTCATTAGAAACAGCCTCATCGATGACGGCACCCACGTGAGGCCCTACTGCGTCATTGACGATTCGAAGCTGGAGAGCGGAACCACCATCGGCCCCTTTGCCCATCTTAGGCCCAGAAGCGTCATTCGAAAAGGTGCGAAGATCGGCAACTTCGTAGAAACGAAAAAGGCGACCATCGGCGAAGGGAGCAAGGTAAACCACCTGAGCTATGTGGGAGACGCGGAGTTAGGCCCCGCCGTCAACGTAGGCGCTGGCACAGTAACCTGCAACTACGACGGCTACAACAAGTTCAAAACAACCATTGAAGAGGGCGCCTTTATCGGGAGCGGAACCAATCTGGTCGCGCCCGTGACAATCGGGAAAAAGGCGATCATCGGCGCAGGTTCGACGATTACGAAAGACGTGCCGTCAGACGCCCTCTCCCTTACCCGCCCCGAACAGCGGGTACATGAAGGCTGGGCAAAAAAAAAGCATCGGGAAAAGGAGAAGGAATAGGCTATGTGCGGCATCGTCGGTTATACGGGGGCAGGTGAAACCCAGACCATCCTCGTGGAAGGGCTGAAACGGCTCGAATACAGAGGGTACGATTCTGCGGGCATCGCCGTGAGAACAGAGGACGGCGTTGACATCCGGCGGAAGGAAGGGAAGGTCTCCGCCCTCGACGACGATCTGCGGACATCACCCATCGACGGGAGTTCCGGCATTGGACACACCCGATGGGCCACCCACGGAAGACCCTCCGAAATAAACGCACACCCACACACGGCGGGGGAAATCACCCTCGTTCATAACGGCATCATCGAAAACTACCTCGAACTAAAACAGGAGTTGGAAACACTGGGGCACACCTTCAGTTCGGAGACGGATACGGAGATAATCGCCCATCTGGTATCGGAAACTCTCAAAACAGTTCCGTCTACCATCGAAGCGGTTCGCGCGGCATTGGAAAAAGTCTCCGGCAGTTATGCCCTCGCCCTCATACGGGAGAGCGAGCCGGGGAGGCTTATCGCCACGCGTAGCGGAAGCCCGCTCATCCTCGGCATGGGGGAGAATGAAAATTTCATCGCCTCCGACATTCCCGCCATTTTGTGGATGACAAGGCAAGTCAAATATCTCGAAGACGGCGACATCGCCGCCATCGACAGCGGGAAGATCGTCATTTTCAACGAAAAAGGGAGCGAAGTTGAGCGAGAGACGAAGACAATCACATGGGATCCCATCATGGCGGAAAAGGGAGGGTACCGTCATTTCATGCTGAAAGAGATACATGAGCAGCCCCGCGCGCTTAGCGATACCATCGGCCCGAGGATACAGGAGGAGACGGGAGAGATCTACCTGGAAGACCTCAACCTCGAAAAGAAAAGCGCGAAAGCGCTTAAGAAGATATTCATCGTCGCCTGCGGCACCTCGTGGCACGCCTCGCTTGTTGGGAAATTCCTCATCGAGCAAATCGCCCGCGTCCCGGTGGAGGTGGACATTGCGTCGGAATTCAGATACCGCGACCCAATCATCGACGGGAACGATCTCGTTCTCGCCGTTACCCAGTCGGGCGAAACAGCCGACACCCTGGCAGCCATCAAGGAGGCGAAAGGGAAGAAGGCAGCCACAGCGGCTATCTGCAATGTTGTGGGGAGCAGCATCTCGCGCGAGGCGGACGGCGTCATCTATACCCATGCCGGGCCGGAAATCGGAGTGGCGTCTACAAAAGCCTTCACCACGCAGTTGAGCGCCCTCTATCTCTTCGCCCTCTACCTCGCCTCTGCACGGGGTACGATTACTTCGGAAGATTTCAACAATCATGTTCACGGTCTGAAACATCTTCCCCAAATGATTGAAGATACGCTGAAAAGCGAAAAGGAGATTGAAGAAATTGCAAAGGATTTTGCCGGGTTTCGGGATTTCCTCTTCCTCGGCAGGGGGATCAACTACCCCATTGCTCTCGAAGGGGCGCTCAAGCTGAAGGAAATCTCCTACATCCACGCCGAGGGGTATCCGGCGGGCGAAATGAAGCACGGTCCCATCGCCCTCATCGACGAAGATATGGCCGTCGTCGTTCTCGCTCCGAAAGACGAGGTCTATGAAAAGGTGCTGGCCAACGTGGAAGAGGTGAAGGCGAGGGACGGCAAGGTGATCGCCATTGTATTTGAAGGGGACAAAGAGATCGCAAGCAGGGCCGACCGATGCATCTTTATCCCGAAGGCGGATAAATGCCTCAATCCCTTCCTCCTTTCCATCCCGCTCCAGTTCCTCGCTTATTACGTAGCCGTCCACCTCGGCACCGATGTTGACCAGCCTAGAAACCTCGCCAAAAGCGTAACGGTAGAATGAAAATCGAAGACATCGCCCCCTCCTTCAATCTTATCAAGAAGATAAAGAGCAGCGAATATCTCTATGTGTCGCTTCTCGCCCTCATTATCGGCGTCCTTGCGGGGTCCGCAGGCATCGCCTTCAAATATATGATCAAAGGCTTCCAATGGCTCTTTTACGGCAATGCAGGGGCGCTCTCTCATGTCATAAGCAGCCTGCCTTGGTACAGAACACTCTTTATTCCCGCCCTCGGCGGAGCGATAATCGGGCCACTCATCTACTTCCTCGCCAGGGAAGCGAAAGGTCACGGCGTCCCGGAAGTGATGAGCGCTGTAGCTTTAAAAGGCGGCGTAATACAAAAAAGGGTAGGAGCCGTGAAGGCATTCGCCTCTTCCATCGCCATCGGGAGCGGCGCTTCCGTAGGGAGTGAAGGTCCCATCGTCGGGATAGGATCGGCCATCGGTTCCGGCATCGGCCAGTATCTGAAATTCTCGGGCGCACGAATGAAGTCCCTCGTCGGCTGCGGCGCGGCCGCCGGGATTGCGGCCATCTTTAATGCGCCCATTGCGGGCGTCATGTTTGCCATCGAGATCATCATCGGTGATATCGCTTTTACCACCTTCAGCCCGCTTGTCATCTCAGCCGTTACGGCCACGGTCATATCGAGGGCGTGGTGGGGGGACGTGCCCGTCTTCCAGGTGCCGGCATACGAACTCGTGAGCCCTTTGGAAATACCGGCCTACATTATTTTAGGGCTCATAGCCGCCGCCGTGGCCGTCAGTTTTACAAAAACGCTTTACGCGACGGAGGACTTTTTCGACGAGAAGGTAAAAATACCCGAATACGTGAAGCCCGTTATCGGCGGCCTTCTGATCGGCATGATCGGTCTCTTTGCCCCCCATGTGCAGGGTGTAGGCTATGAAATCATAGACCTTGCCCTCCTTGGTGAACTCCCCTTTCTCCTCCTCTTTGTCCTTGTCTTCCTGAAGGTGGCGGCAACATCACTCAGCCTTGGGAGTGGAAGTTCGGGGGGCGTCTTTGCGCCGTCGCTTTTTATCGGAGCGGCCACAGGCGGTGCTTTCGGGAAGATCGCCCACTCTATTGTCCCAACTCTTTCCGCCACATCGGGCGCTTACGCGCTGGTTGGCATGGGGGCCGTCGTTGCAGGAGCCACCCATGCCCCCATCACCGCCATCATGATCATCTTCGAGATGACATCAGACTACCACATCATCCTCCCGCTCATGATCGCCTGCATAACTAGCACCGTCTTCGCCTCCTATCTTTCGAAGGAATCGATCTACACCACGAAACTCGTCCGGCAGGGAATTAACCTGGAGGCGGGAAAAGAGGTGAATATCCTCAAAAGCATCCTCGTAAAAAATGCCATGGCGAAAGGGGCGCAGACGATTCCCGAAAACATGACCCTCGGGAAATTCAGCCAGTTCCTGAAAAAAACGAAACATTCCAACTTTCCCATCGTAGATAAGGAGGGCCTGCTTAGCGGAATTATTTCTTTCCAGGATTTCAAGGAGGCCGTATTCGAAAGCGGCCTGGAAGACCTCATCGTGATAAATGAACTCGCCACGCATAAGGTAATCACCATCACGGCCGAGGAAAACCTGGACGCCGCCTTGCAAAAGATCGGCTCCCGAAACATCGAGCAGATCCCCGTCGTATCGAAGGAGAACCCGAAAAAGATCGTCGGCATGCTTTCCCGGCGGGATATCATCTCCGCCTACAACAAAGGCTTGCTGGAGCACAGGTTTAAAGATCAGGAGTAAAAATGAGGGGGTTTTTAGAGTACCTGTCATTCCCGTGCAAACGGGAATCCATGGATTTTCCCTTTGTAGGGGATTGGCCTGCCAAGCCCTCAACGGATATTCCATCAAACAACCAAGGGCAAGGCAGGCCTTGCCCCTACAGGGCTGTCATCCCCCCTCCCCTTTCAAATACGCCTCGCACTTCCCTTTTATTTTCCCGGCCTTCTCTTTATAGTCGTTCTCCCTTTCGATAACAACATCGAGAAAGGAAACCGCGCGCCTCAGTGCATCGTGGGCAGCCTCCTTTTCGGCAAAGGCCTACGATATGGGTTTTCGTTGTGCAAAGACGAAGTGATTAAGAGTGCAAAGAGCATGCGTTGAACCTGTTGAATCCCTGCCGGGTGCATTCCCCGCGGCTTGCCGCGATAAGATGGGAACGTAATTTCCGCATTCATACCCCGCTGCTTGCGGCGGGGTTGTTGATTAATTACTGATTTTATCCAGTAATCACTAAATAAATGGCATCCTGATTTTGAGGGTTTGCAGCTACTAAATATCCAAAGCTGTTTTTTTCAATTGTGCTAACAGAGCTTGACAGTTACAGGAAAATAGTGGGGCCTCCATGATGTGAACCGCTCAAATTCGCAAAAAGGAGACTCCACATGGAAAACATACAAAAGTTTATGTCACACGAAATGGGAATGCAAGTATCACGTAGTTTGGATACCCAAATATCGCCGCAAGGTTTTGTACGGACAACTCAGAAAGTATCTGGGCGAATTATTTCATGATCTGGCGACACAAAAGGAGAGTAAGATACTGGAAGGACATCTTCAAGCAGACCATGTACATGTATTGCTGTCGATACCACCAAAGTACTCTGTTGCTCAAATTGTCGGTTTTATCAAAGGGAAAAGTGCCATACACATTGCCAGAGCGTATATAGGACAGCGAAAGAATTTCAGTGGAATGAACTTTTGGGCTCGTGGATATTTTGTCTCTACCGTTGGAACTGATGAAGAGGTTGTAAGAGCGTATATTCAAACGCAGGAGAAAGAGGATAACCACCTTTAGGTGGCCAATAATTTCTTAAACGTACCGCTTTGAGCGGTTCACAAAATAAAAGCCTCCGGTTTTGCCGGAGGTGATTCACTGCTCTTCTCAGATTGCCTTGGGCTATCTTTGTACCAACTGATGAGATAAAAACGCAGTCGCACTTAAGACCTCTCACCCTGGATTTTGACCTGAGAAGCGTGGACGCTGTCTTGTTAAGCGCCTGCCAGCGTCGTCTTACCCATACCTTTTTTCTGGTCCCAGCCTCCTGCAACTGCAAGTGATGCTGTCATAAAAATAATTGACAGTGTTACAATACCTTTTTAAATCGTAATTTTTCTCCTCTGCTTTTTGGTTTTTTTTGTCTATTTGAACTAACTGTTTTACTGCTTCTCTTCTCCTTTCTTATCCGTTTAATATTATAGATACACGCTCTCTCTATTTTATTCCCATAATAATCAAAAAAACTGCGGCTTGCAGGCTATGCTCTTTCAAGAGCATAGCCTTGCAACAGTGGTTCTGATTATTTGGAACGGTTGATATGATCTTCTGCAAGGGTTAGTCTTTCTTTGACCTTTTCCCGTAATAGTAAATAATTAAAATCAGAAAAAATAGTATTGGCAGGATTAGGGCGAAGAACTCTGCAGTTGCACGCATGGGCGATGCCGGCCTTGTTTCAGTGAGATAATCAATGATAATAGCGCGTTCGTCTCGCTTAAAGGTTGCCCCGTTAAAGAGCTGCATTCTAAGTACCACAAGCGTCCAGACCGGCTTGGTATGGGTTTTTTCTCTATAGTTGGAGTTTTCATGACACCTTGTGCAGTGGGCTTCAACCAGCTGCGCGGCTGCGATATTCCGCTCTTCCTCTTGAGCGATTGCTTCGCAGAAGAAAGAAAGCATGAACAGAAGGATAAAAAAAAGACCGCTACGGTTTTCAATTATAGTATATCCCACGACATTTTGCTTTGTCTCTGAGAGCAATCCGTGCAGAGCTTTTCTTCAACAGCTGTTGTTCTGGAACCGCACTCGACACATCTGCCGACTTCAAAGGAGATAAGAGATTCTTTCCCGGAGAGATGGGCAAGCTGTGCGGCAGTCACAGGTACTCCTTTAATTGCCTCCCTGTCACAAACCATTTCGCATATTTTACAATCAATACAGGTTCCGGCCTTAAAAGAGATTCTGACCTCATTCTGATTTGCCTTGTCAGAAAGTGAAAGAGCGCCCGTCGGACAGAAGGTCGCGCAGCGCCAAAGTCCATCGCAACTGTCACATAATCTGTTGATTTTTCTTCCATGAAAGGGGAGCGGTCCCTCTATCGTCACATCAGCGGCTAATTCTCCCATACCTTCAATGACCTCTAAAAGCTGTTCTCTCTTGATTGTTGTTGTCCCCCGCTGCCATTTTTTCGTATCTTCCAGCTCCGCGACATCCGATATGAACCCGGAAACTTTGGATTCAAGGGAGGTAAAGAGGCCCCTCCTTGTATACCCCTTTTCTGCATCTTCTTTTAGCTGCTTTGTTGAAACGATGGCAATCCTCTCCTTCCGGCCAAAGAGTGACATAATGCTGTTTGCCCTTTCCATGTTTTGCAGGGCAATATCGCCGCCAGGTCTCTTTTCACAGCTGTCACATGAACCTGAAATAAGTTCAATATCACTCTCTCTCTTGCTCATAAGTTCCACAAGCAGGCTGTCTTCCAGCATTCCAAGGCATGAGACTTCCGTGCTGCTGCCATTTACTTCAGAACAGTGGATAATCAGTTTTTTGTCTCTTTTGAGGGAGGCCTTGTTTATCAGCCTATTGGAAGCTTTCGGTTTGAGGCTCAGTGCGTCGGTAGGGCAGACGGTAACACAGATTCCGCAGCCGTCGCAAAGGTTAGGGTTAATTAGGAGGGGCCTGAGTGCAATGGCTCCTCTCGGACAGACATCGGTGCATGGGTGATACGTATAGTCCTTGAACAGTGAATGCAAGCACCCTTGCTGATTAATCGCTATTGGTGGGTTGTTTTTTGTCTCAAATAAAGAAGATTTGTCCTGCAATTCACCGGACCTCTATGCTTTTCACCTTAATGATGTTTATGGCCCCTTTTTTTAACACTTCTCCATTCACTATTATATGTTTTTTCTCTAAGACATTGCTTTTTATAAGCTTCACAACATCCTTACTCGCTTCATGAGCAGGTTCTAAAATGTAGATCTTTCCTTCTTTCGTAAGAAGAACGCGTGAATGCTTGGGGTCAACGCACACAGAGTTACTTCCCTGATATTCATGGTCCGCGGCCAACTCTACCAAACACATGACCTTTCCACTGAGCTTACCTTCTATCTTTTTTTCCTTTGCATAAAGCGGTACAGCATTAACCTGTGCAAGAAGAAGTACTGCTAAAACTGTGGATATTACTTTCCTATTCATTGTAATTTCCCCCTTTCAGTCTCATATTAAGAGTTATCATTCTTAGAACTTTGTTCCCACCGTATCAATAAAAGTACCTTCTCACTTTATAACTTCGCCTCACCATTAAGATGATGATATTGCATTTCAGAGTCGAGAAACTCTCCGACAAGCAGAGACATTCCCCCGTAGAAGGGATCTTCCGTGCTTCTCTCTACCGCATTCAGGAAATTTTTATACCACTGACCCAGGTGGGCACTCATAAATTCTACCTGTTTCGTTCTTACACTTTCGACAATTTGTTCTTCATTTATCTCATACGCCTCAGCCTCCTTTATACAAAGATGCGACATAAACTCAAGCTCTACTGCAAAATGGTCAGGAAAGATATTACTCTCTAGGGGGAAGTCAAAGCCTGCCGACTTGTAAAAAGCGAGGGTCTTTGATGCGGCCTCTCCACCAAGCTGTCCTTCTTTGGATAGCTGTACCGATTCATATGGCGAAAGCTGTCTGCCCGTAGATATTAAAAAAAGGGCAGCGTATTCCACGGCAAGCTCATTGAGTATCTCATCATCTTTTTTGTTTATGAAATCACCACAAAAGCTGAACCCGCTATCCCTGAAGGCTTCTACATTTTCTTCATCCTTCAGCAGATTTAAAAATGGTTTATCAACCTCTCTGATAAAAACTCTTGATAGCAGTGAATACATATTGCTCCTCACATTCAACGCTTCTACCTCTCCTGCATTTTCCAAAAAATTACCTCCCTCAATCATTTGCAGCCCTTTATTTCAGGCTCCTGTATTGGCGCTTTCAGTTCCGGGGCCACTACATTCCCTTTGCTGTCATACTTAAAATAAGGTTTGCCTTCGCAGTTACCCTCCAGTGTTTTGCCTGTGTTGTACCATGCAGCAATCCCTCCAACCAGGTTGTAGACTTTTTTAAAACCCTTTTCATCTAGAATAGTGCAAGCGTCACCACTCCTGTGGGCAGTTCTACAGTAAACCATTACGGGTTTATCCTTATCAATATTCGTGTACCTTTTTTCAATTTCATTGCTTGGAATATTAACACTTCCCGGAATGCGGCAGTCTTTGTGCTCATAGGGCTGCCTCACATCAATAAGAAGCACATCCTTCTCTTTAATTAATTTCTCCGCGTTAAAGACATAAATATCCGTACATTCGGCATGAGCCGAACTGTATGCCAGCATGAGAAAGAAAAGAAGAGGCAGAGCCATCTTAACGGCTCTGCCTGTAATATGAGCTAAAGTAAGCATAATTATTTAATGAGAAGCGGGTGCTGCCCCATGTTCACCTCTTCCTTCAGACCTGCGCCTGAAGTTCTTGCCGATGTATGAGTAGGTCAGGGTCTCTTCATAGGCCTTTCTCGCCGCATCCTTGTCTACCTTTACATCCTGATACTTGTCTCCCGATTTTGCCTTCTCAACGCTTACAACGGTATCAAACCATGCCTGTGAACCGCCTATAGGATCAGTCGATACAGGCACGATAGAATTGAGGTGTACACCGTTGTCTTTCCAGAAGACCTGTTTGAAATCGGGGTCATCGGACTGAGACCACTGAGGTTTTTGCTTCAGCTTCATGGAGGCGAGCCTCCCGTACTCCTTGTGGCCGAAGGAGTTCGATATGGCCACAACCTTCGGGTTGATACCTTCCGTCACATAGGCTTTTGTAACCATATAGCCTATCTTTGAGGTCACCCTTATAAGGTCGCCCATCTTTATCCCCTTCTTTGCCGCTGTCGCTCCGTTTATCCAGGCCGGATTAGAGTGAACTATCTCTGCCAGCCACTTCTGGTTGGCGGTCCTGGATTGAACATGAACATTCCACTTGAAGGTTATGAGGATAAGGTCATCGTCCTTCATATTTTCATGCGCCGGAATCGACTCATAATGAGGCAATGGATGAAACCCGTATTTGGCCCAATGCTCAGAGTAAATATTAAGCTTTTTACTCTCATTCCAGAAGCCGCCCTTTTCATGCAGGCCGTAATCCGGCTCAGAATCGACAGGCTTTGGCGACCATACGCCGTGCTTCTTGAGATAATCCCAACCTCCCGCCTCCTTCATCCCCGGAACGCTTTCAGCCATATATTTAAGATAATCCTCCGTCGTCCCATACTCAAAATATTTCTTCATCCCCCTTGCGCCTGTTGGGTCGATATACTTTGTCATCAGTTCAAGCACGATATCCCTGTAGCTTTTGCATTCACCGAGGGGCTTAACTACGGGCTGCCTTATTCCCACCCAGGGGGTCTCAATGGAGGAGGGCATATTTTCGATGTCGAAGCGCTCCAGGTATGTCGTCTCCGGGAGGATGAGATCGGACAGGGCAGTCGCCTCGCTCATAAAGGTATCGAGCGATACATGGAAAGGTATCAGCTTTTCATCCATGTAAAGATCCGTCCATGTGTCGGCATCGGGCTGAGAGTAATTGCCGGTATGGTAATGCCTCATGTATACGGAGACCTTCTGCCTCCCCTCCTTTATCATGTGTGCAACATGGTGACTCACCTTGTGATGCGCCAGAGGATAATCGTGAGGGTGAGCCAGTTCGCTCCCCTCCTTCGGTTTAGGAGGCTGAGGTTCGGGGTGCTTGTAACCGTAGCCTCTTGGCAGGCAGAAGCCGCCCTTCTTTTCTATATTGCCTACAATGATATTGAGCAGCGTGGTGCATCTCTCGTTGTAGCTCCCGTTCATATGCTTGACATTACCCCTGTAGGTGTAGGTGGTACACCTCGGCGCAGCCAGCCCAAATTCCTTGGCGATCCTTTCTATATCCCCTGCGGGGACACCACTTAGCTTTTCCGCCCACTCAGGGGTGAACTGCTTGAGATATTTTGCAAGCTTGTCGGCAGGATAGTTGGCCCACTTATTTATAAACTCTTCGTCATGCAGGTTGTTCTGCATGATAACGTTGCACATTGCAAGCGCCACGGCACCGTCGGTACCGGGAAATATGGCGAACCATTCGTCTGCTTTCCCGGCTGTGTTACTCATGCGGGGATCGAAATATACCATCTTGGCGTGGTTATCGACCCTTCCCTCAACTATCCTCTGGACATATGGATTGTGAAAATAGGAGGCCTCGTAGATGTTTCCGCCGAAGTTGAGGATATATTTTGTGTTGGCAAAGTCCGGCGTCTCTATATCCGGCCCCCAGGTCGCCTCCAGACCGGCCTTTTTGCTCGACTCGCATATGGAGGTGTGGTTAAGCAGGGTGTCCGACCCTAAGGCATGCATGAAGCGATCCTCAAACCCGAACCAGCGGTTCCTCCCTATATGTATGGCAAGCTCATTCGGGCTGCCCTGTCCTGCGTCAGCCCGATCCAGCACCTCGGTAATACGCTCGGCAAGCTCTTTATATGCGTCATCCCAGCTTATCCTCTTCCACTTTCCCTCGCCTCGTTTGCCGACCCGCTTCATCGGGTAGAGTATCCTGTCCGGATCATACTGTCCGTTTGTACCGGCATTCCCCTTTGCGCAGAGCTTTCCCCTGTTCCCGGGATGTTTCGGATTGCCCTCAAGCTTTACACTCCTGCCGTCTTCTATAAAAGCAATTCCCCCATCCTCTATGTTGCACTGAAGGCAGG
>CBDVDA010000110.1:0-12103 GCA_965372635.1 uncultured bacterium
AGGTCGCTGCTTCGCGTTTTTACTTCCACAAAGACGATGGTCTTCTTTTCCATAGAAGAAAAAGGGGACGGTTCTATTTGTTTGACAATGAAGGGTGAGATGGAGAGGCAAGTAGTTTATGGGAGCGAATATTTCAGAGAGAAATTAAGGGAAGAATTTAAAGTAGAAGCGGTATAAAAGTAAAAGGGAGGCCGAGAAAAGATGGGGGGCAGGGAAAATGGTGTGTGCCGGGGTCGGACCTAGATAAAGCGCTGAATAACAAAAGGAAAGGCCGAAAATTGAACCCAAAAAGAGCATTAGAAGTACTTTTATGACGGTAAAATGATGTCTTTAAGGAAACAGGGAGACGGTACGCCCTTCATCGACATGACGTACAGTTACGATAAGGTGGTGTGCCGGGGTCGGACCTAGATAAAGCGCTGAATAACAAGAGGAAAGGCTGAAAATGGAACCGAAAAAGAGCCTTAGGAGTACTTTTTTGACGGTAAAATGATGTCTTTAAGGAAACAGGGGGACGGTATGTCCTTCATCGACATGACGTGCGGTTACGATAAGGGAGGAGCATCACCTCTAATGAAAAGGCAATAATGAACCTGATTTCAAAATATAAAAAATTAATATTAACCGCTGCGCTACTGATCGGACTTCCTGTGATGACTGCCTTTGCCGACACGGCGAAGTATGTCTATGACGGTGTGGACAGGCTGGTGCGGGTGGAGTATGGCAGCCGCGGTGTTCTCAGTTATGAGTATGATGAACTCGGAAACCTGAGGAAAAAGGTCAGCAGCGGCACGGCCCTCATTATTAATAAGAGCGGCACAGGGGACGGCGAGGTGAAGGTGTCGCCGGAAGGTGCAAGCTGCGGGCCGGACTGTTACAGGTATGATGCGAATCAGGGGGTAACGCTGACTGCCGAGGCGGGTGAATATTCCACCTTTGACGGTTGGGACGGATGCACGAGCGACAATGACACCTGCGGCGTTGCGGTAAATGGCGTTGTGACGGTGACGGCTGAATTCAATGTCAAGCCCGACACCCCGATAATATCCGTTACACCCGAATCGGGCAGGTTCGATGCTTTCAGGGTCGGCACCATTGCATCGCAGGAGACGATTACAATTACCAACAATGGGACAGCTCCCCTCGACATATACGACATCAGCCTCTCCGGCATAGATGCCGACCACTTTTTCATCGATTCAGACAACTGTTCCAACTATACCCTGCAAGACGGGTTAGTTGAGTGCGAAATAGAGGTCTCTTTCAGGCCTTATCTGGAGGGCTCCCTCGATGCAAAGCTTGTAATAAACTCCGGTGATATTCACAACCCCACCGTAGAGGTGCCGCTCGAAGGCGTCGTGGAAAGTTCGAAGTATAATCTCCATATCCAGGTAGACGGCGTAGGTACCGTTGTTAGTACAAACGGTGATATAGATTGCGGCACAGACTGCGAAGAGACCTACAATGCAGGGACACGGGTAACCCTTAATGCCGTGGAGTATGAAGGGCACGGCTTTCTGGGCTGGGCAAGCACCGCCGGGGTTGAGTGCACAGGAGTGAATGAGTGTTTTATAGAGATTAAAGGTGATACGACAATCACGGCCAGGTTTGCGCCTTTGAACCAGGCCATCGATCTTATCTTCGTGATTGATACCTCAAACAGCATGGAAGACGACCTGGAGGGGATTAAGACATCGGCAATCGAGATTATGGACAATGTGAGCAAAGAGTTCGACAATTGCCGGATCGGGATAGTCGACTACAGGGATTTCCCCGGACACCCCTACGGGGCGGCGACGGATTATGCCTACGGTGTGGTTCTTCCCTTTACCAGGAACAGTGACAAGAGCCGTGATACGATTATTAACGCCATAAACAGCCTCGCAGCAGGTGATGAAGGTGGCGACCGCGAGGGATCGGTTTTCTCCGCCCTCATGGGGGCCATCACCACCGATGGGCTCGGCAACTGGCGAAACGGCGCGATAAAATCGATCATCCTCATGGGAGACTCCCCGGCCCATGATCCCGAGCCGTACACGGGGTATACGGTCGACTCCATCGTTGAGGCGGCGAGAGACGTTGATCCGGCGATCATCTACGGCGTTGTTATCGGCGATGAGGATGCCGCCGCCGAAGCCTACTTTAGCCGACTGGCAGACGAAACGGGAGGAGACATTTATGTGGCCGATTCGTCCGAGGAAGTGGCAACGCTGATCGCCATCATCCTTGATGATATCATCTTCTCCGTCATTTCCGATAACGAACCACCGGAGACGACCATAACGGTGGGCGATCCGAAGCATTCGGACAGGTCCGGCAACCTCTACGTGAGAGGGATTACGGAATTCACCCTCGCCTCCGAGGACGACCTTTCCGTACTCGTTACTACCCAGTACAGGATAGACGGTGGGGACTGGATAAACTCTGTTCTTTTCAATCTTCCCGACGAAGGGAACTATCTCATCGAATACCGGGGGATCGACAAGGTGAGCAATATCGAGGAGCCGAAGGCGTTGCCTGTTACCGTGGACAACACGCCGCCAGTGACGACGCTCAGCACCTCAGAGCCGCGTCATGCCGAGGATGGCGTTATTTACATCACGAGCGAGAGCCTGATTACCCTTGCCGCGACGGACCAGCTTTCCGGCGTGGCCGAAGTGGAGTACCGCATAGACGGCGGTGACTGGATAGCCTATTCGCCCTTCACCATCCCTGCTGAAGGAACCTATGAGGTCGAATTCAGGAGTAAAGACAACGTGGGCAACCTCGAACTTGCCGGGACGAAGACCATCATCGTAGACAATACGGCACCTTTGACCGGGTTGACCATCGGTGCTCCCGTTTACGAGTCGGACGATAAGACGATCTATGTGCGGAAGGATTCGACCTTTATGCTTACTGCATCAGACAACCTTTCCGGTGTCGCCTTAACGGAACAGCGTCTCGACGGGGGAGACTGGCTTCCTCACGAACCGTTCAGCATCGAGAGCGAAGGTGAACATCTCATCGAATACAGGAGCACCGATAACGTAGACAACAGGGAAGAAACGAAGGACTTTGCCGTTACGGTAGACAATACCCCGCCGGAAACGGGAATCTCCTTCACGAACCAGGTCTACAGGTCTGTCGATACGATCTATATCTCGAAGGAGACGGAGGTCACATTAAACGTGACGGACAACCTCTCCGGCTTGAAAGAGGCTTACTACCTCTTCGATGACCAGGCAGCGCCTGAGAAGTATACGGGCCACTTCTACCTCGATTCCATAGGGTACGGCAGCCATACCATCCGCTACTACAGCCGGGATAACGTGGAGAATGTGGAGGAAGAAAAAGAGATCACCGTTGTTGTTGTTGGCATCGAAGTCGATAGGTCAATCCTGAACCTGCCGAGGGTGCTTGTCTGGACGACAGACCCCTCCACACTGAAAGGAAGCAGTAAGAAAGACTATACGCTGGCCGACATAGAGGTATTCATCGGAACTGCCCTGAACGACGAGGACATTTATTACAACATCGTTACCGACAGGGATGCCTTCAAGGATGAATTCCGCTCCGGCATCTACAATATCTTCGTCATTGTCGATGAAGACAACCCCTTTGGCGCGAACTTTACAAAAGAGATGCGCGAAGCGGTCAACGGGGGCGCGGGTCTCCTTATCTCCGGCTGGGGCAACAACATCAGGCCGAAGCTGGAAGAGGTGGTGGGGTTTAAATTCAACGGGTCCCTCTCTATGAACGAGGACGAGAACAGACTCCAGCTTTACGAGAGTGAACTCTCCGGTGAACAAACGATCGTCTCGAAAGGCAGGATATTAAAGACCGAACTTGCAGGCGCAACCCTCCTCGGTGTTGTCGTGGGGAACGAGGTCTGTGAAGGGATCGAATCGGCAACGCTCGCCTACGATGCGGAGATTTCGGAAGGCGACATCGTCCGGGTACGTCTCACAGCAAAAGGGAAGGGCAAAAAAGTGACACTCCTCAATGAAGAGGAGGCCCTTGTGACTGCCCTGCCGATGGCCGATATATACAATAATCCCGGCAGCAAAACGGGCGATGTGAATATTTCATCAATTACGAATGAAGGAATTAATTTGAAGCTCGGTGTCCCCTTCGGCGGGTATCTGGCAGCGGAATATCTTCTCGAAATAGCGGTCGAGCATATCGACGGAAGCACCGATTCGACTGGTGACATAGCGGTAGCGCTCAGTTGTGTAACAGCGCCGGAAGGAGGGATGAAAATCGGTCCCCTGACAATCACAGCCGTTCAGAAAGAGATGACGACGGACCTCGTTGATAACCAGGGCAAGGTTATAGAAAACCTGCCTGCTGCCGCAGTGAATGACTACGGTAAAGGGAAGGCGGTTATGCTGACCTTCGACATAGTCGAGTCCGCCATTAGCGGCAGCAGCGAGGCCTATGCCGGTATTCTCAATAAGGCTGTGGTTCATCTCCTTCCACCTGAAGAGCAGGTTGAAGCTGCCAATATAGTGCTTGTCGAGAAGAAGGTTACGCTTTACGGCGCCGAGATGGATATAAGGACGAAAGAGACGTTAGATGCCCATCTCAGGTACGAGCCGCTCTTCAACCTCGACAAGGAGAGATTGGAGTATACCTTCACCCTGGCCGATAAGGAGAATTACAGATACAGATATTTCATAAGAACGCCTGACCTGACAGGGGACTTCTTCACGGAAACCAAGGCTGATATAATGATTGAGGGTGAATACCAATACTTTGATTCTTACGAAGACCTGATTTCGGTGCCTCAATCTTCATCGGACCTGCTCAATTCGGCTATGGGATGGCTGACGTCGAAGAAAGCTGTTTATCCCGAGGAAGTTGAGAAAATAACAGAACTTGGGCAACACCTTGAGAAGGTTGATCTCCTACCCCAAGTATCAGAGCATGATATTGATAAGGTTATCCATGATACCATTCAGCTTATAGACAAGCTGAAACAGTTATCCTTCGATGCTTCAGAACTGAGATTGATGCTGGATAATTACGTGAAGAACATGGAGCATCAACTGTATTACAAGTGACCACTTGAGAGAAATATCAGTATACAATAGAAAAAGGCTGGAATCATTTCCAGCCCTTTTTATTTAGGTAAAGACAGAATGGATGGCTGCTAAACCGTTTTTGAAAAGCGCATCTCTTTTTCGGAATTCCTGAGATAGGTGTCGAAGACCATGGCGATGTTCCGGATGAGGATGCGACCGAGATCGGAGACGACCAGCTTTGTGTCCGACAGGGTGAGGAGGTTGTCCTCGGTCATCGGTTCCAGCTCCGAAAGTTCGACGGCGAAATTTTTCTTGAAGTCGAGCCCGAATTCCTCTTCCACGTCTTTAAATTCAAGTTCGAAATCGCACATGATGCGGGTGATGATGTGGCGGCGTAGGATGTCTTCGTCGTTCAGTTCGTAGCCCCTGTAGATGGGAAGCTTCCCTTCCTCTATCCCCTGGTAGTAATCGGGGAGTTCGTGTATGTTCTGTGAATAGCAGTTTCCCACCTGGCTGATTGACGTGACGCCCATGCCGTAGAGGTCGCAGCCGGAGTGCGTCGTGTAGCCCTGGAAATTCCTGTAGAGCGTTTTGTTCTTCTGTGCGACGAAGAGTTCGTCGTTCGGCTTGGCGAAGTGGTCCATCCCCACATAGACGTAGCCTGCGCCGGTGAATTTCTCGATCACCATTTTGAGTATTTCGAACTTCTCTTCCGGCGAGGGGAGTTCATCTTCCTTGATCATTTTCTGGATCGATTTCATCCAGGGGACGTAGGCGAAGTTGAAGACCGCCATCCGGTCGGGGTCGATCTCGATGATCTTGTCCACCGTCTTTTCGAATGACTTGACGCTCTGGTGGGGGAGGCCGTAGATGAGGTCCACATTGATGCTGTCGAATTTCTGCTCGCGGCAGACGTCTATCACGTGACGGCTCAGTTCCTCCGTCTGGACGCGGTGGACCGCCTTCTGGACCTTGGGATCGAAATCCTGTATCCCCATGCTGATCCGGTTGAAACCGATCTCTCTCAGTGTTTTGATGTGCTCATCCGACGCCTCTCTCGGGTCGATCTCCACGCCCGCCTCCACATTGTCGGCCAGTGTGAAATTATCGGTAATTGCGCCCTGAAGGCGCCTCAACTGCTCGGTAGAGAGGAAGGTGGGGGTACCGCCGCCGAAGTGGAGCTGAACCACCTTTCGCCCCTCTTTCTGGAAGGATGCCACCCTTTTGATCTCCTTCTCAAGGTTATCGATATACTGGTCGGCCTGGTCGCCTCGCTTGGTGTAGACTACGTTACAGCCGCAGAAGTAACAGACGGAACGGCAGAAAGGGAGGTGAAAGTAGAGAGAAAGGTCGGGCGGGTTTTCCACGCCGTTCGTTTCTTTAATCTTCTTCTCATATTCGTCGGGGCCGAAGGCCTCTGAAAAGACGGGCGCTGTCGGGTAGCTTGTATATCGCGGCCCCGCCTTGGTGTACTTCTTCAGTATGTCGATATCGACTTTCAGAAATGTAGAATCGCTCATCAATTATCCTTTGTGGTAGGCCGGACTCAGTTCGTGAACCGCCTTGATGAATGCCTTTGCGTGCTCGGGCGGGATGTCGGGGAGTATGCCGTGCCCCAGGTTGAAGATGTGGCCGTTTCCTTCGCCGAATTTGGCGAGAACATCGGCTACCTTTGTCCTGATCGTGTCAGGGTCGGCGTAGAGGGTGCAAGGGTCCATGTTTCCCTGGAGCGCCACTTTATCTCCGATCCGCCTTCTTACGTCGCCGATGTCGGACATCCAGTCCACGCCGACTACGTTGCAACCGGTGGCGGCTACGCTTTCCAGCATGTGGCCCGTTCCTTTGGCAAAGACGATGACCGGCACGTCGCTGTCCAGTTCCTCGATGATACGTTGGATATACTGGAGTGAAAAAAGTTCAAAATCATCAGGTGTGAGGATGCCGCCCCAGGTGTCGAATATCTGTACGGCGTGAACGCCCGTTTCGATCTGGGCCTTCAGGTAGTTCGTGACCGCCGTGGCGATCCGGTCGAGGAGCTTGTGGAGTGTGGCAGGCTGGTCGTAGAGCATCTTTTTGATGACGGCGAAGTTTTTCGAGCCGCTTCCCTCCACCATGTAGGTGGCGAGCGTCCAGGGCGCGCCGGTGAATCCTATGAGGGGGACCCGTTCGTCGAGCCCTTTATTGATGGCGGAGATAGCCTTCATCACGTAATCGAGTTCATCCATCGGGTCGGGGTCTGCCAGCTTGTCGATATCAGCCTCGCTCCGCACCGGATTTGGGAAATGAGGTCCCTCTCCGACAAGGAACTGGAGTTCCATCCCCATCGCCTCGGGGATGACGAGGATATCGGAGAAGAGGATGGCCGCGTCCACGTTCAGGAAGTCGATCGGCTGGAGCGTTACCTCGGCGGCGAGGTCCGGCGTTTTGCAAAGGGTGAGAAAATCGCCCGCCTTGGCTCGTGTCGCCATATATTCGGGGAGATAGCGTCCCGCCTGCCGCATCATCCAGACAGGGGTGTAGTCCGTTTTTTCTCTCCTGCACGCTTTCAGGAAGGTGTCGTTTTTAAGCATTACGTCTCGCTTTCGGGGTTTATTTTGAACTGCTTATACTAGGTGAAAGGGGGGGGTTAGTCAAGAAGAACGTGAACTATGCCCGATAGTTAGGTTGGTTGAAGAGGGGGAGAGAGTATTGTTTATGAGAAGACGTTTGTCTGATGACCACCTGTATGAAAAAAGAGGTGGGATTTGAGGGTGGGGACGGAAGAAAGAATCAGTCGCTGCTAGACGGCTAATATGGCCCTGACCTTTTCGACGAGTTACGAAATAATGCTCAGCTTTCAGTTTAGCAGCCAAAAGTTAACAATCCCGCCAAGATGAGTGAAGCACCAGAGTGTTGCCGTGATCCTGCCGAGACGTCTGTGATGGCGGTTCAAAAAGCTTACTTCCGAGCTTCGAAGGCGGGCGCAGGCGAGCGCCGTTGCGCCGAAAAGAGGGATGAGCCCCACCGTTCCGTGGAGGGCGAACCAGGGGATGAGGTGGCGCGGGATAGTGGGGGCGGTGTAGCCGGGAATGAAATAACGGAGGAGGTAACTCGAAATGAAAAGCCACGCGCCTGCCGTGAGGATAAGCATGAGCGTCCTGTGTCCCGCTACGTTTCCAATGGCCGCTTTTCGCCATGCAATAAGGAGCAGAAAGAGGGAGATGATTCCCCATGCGAGAGAAATATAAAGAAAGAGTTTTCCGTAGTTCATAGGTTTTTAAACAGTATCCTAAATAGGGTGACGCGCGTCAAGAGGGGAGGGATGGAAAATGTGATTTTTTACCCGGGGCTTGACCTTCATGCCCTCGCTGCTATAGACTGTGTCTCCCGTTGCGGTGGTCTTTCATTGAGAGAACCGATCGCCCCTAATTAAAGATTGTTAAATGAGGTAGAAATGACCACAGAACATATGATTGCAGTTGCCGTGATCGGCTTGTTGATTCCCCCGGCGATTCTTTCTCTCATAAAGAAGAAGAAGGGCAAAAAGGAGGAGGTGGTCGTCACATGCCCCGGCTGCGGCACCGATCTGAAGCTCGGGAGACTCAGGAATTACAAGTGCCCCAAATGCCATGAAGAGGTGGAGTTTTTCCATGCTAAAACCAAAAAACCGCGCCGGGATGTGGAGACGGTCAAATGCTCCGAGTGCGATCAGCATCAGCCGAAAGGGATCAAGTTCTGCATCAAGTGTAAGTCGCCCCTTGCTGAAACGGGTATCCCCGATAAAGCCGACGCCTAGCAACCTTTCCCTGCCTCTTTATCTGATTATATTTGGTTTGTCCCTGTAGGGGCAGGTTTTTAAACCTGCCCTTTATTTTGGGCGCCCACGAGGGATGCCCCTACTGTTTTTCGTTTTTTTGTTGCCTCGTAGAGGCGCACCCATGTGTGCGCCCTTGTTTGTTGTTACATCTTTATCAGGGCAGACACCGCCCCTACGAATCCCCCTTCCCACTGCGCTAACCGAACGTGTCTGGCTGGTTCTACCTGAGATTTCTTGAAAGCTTTTACTCTGTAAGCAAATCCTTGTTTTCCATAAAAATAGAATCGGGAAATTTCTGCCCCGTTTTAGAGTGCTTGAGTGTGCGTTTCAACACGAAGTCAAAGAGCAGCGGGTTGAAATCATATATTTCGTTAAGAAGCTCGCGTTCATATGCCGTTATGTGCCCTGATTTAACGAGTGACTTAGTTCGAATAACTATGTTTACGGCGGGTAAGGGGTAATCGCTTCCATTGACCAGGCGGGGATGAATAGACGTTTCTGAAAGAATCTTGTCAAGGTTATGCCGCCTGTTATATTGAGTCAGTGCAGAAATGTCGGCAAATAGATTGTTTTCATGGTTTTCTTTCATCATTTCAATGGCTAAATCGATATATGGCGTCCCGGGTGAACAGAGAGAGATTTCAACTGCTTTACATTCACCTAAACTTGCAAAGTGTGACATTATGACTTTTACGCCCATATCCACCGGCGTTTTTAGAAGGAGTGGATTTCCGAAGTGCTGAGTCTCTTCCGCCTCTGTCGCTTTTTCATCACCCGTATGGGAGATGAGTACCATATCGTGCTTTTTCATAATGCGGTAAAAGGCCTGAAGCTTTTCTTTCATCTTTTCGGAAGATGGATTAATGCCCATGGAGTTTGGCAGCCATTTAACGAACTTCACTCCCTTCTTCGCGTAATGCTCTAAATCCCTCGTCGCATCTTCGCGGTATGGATGAATCGAGATGACAGGGAAGAAAATATCGGGGTCTGAATTTGCAATGTCTAACAGATATTCATTCGGTACACGAAAGGTCGTTAGTGATAAATCGGGTTGGCCGTGCTCGTTATGAAAATAATCAAAGGCCAAAATACCGTACTTGCCTTTTTTCGGCACATTTTGAATGAGAGATTTTAAACGGTCGAGGTATTGACTATCGGCATATTCCTCGTCTTTTATGCCCGATGCACTTTTATAAACTTGAAATGTAATATAACTTTTTAAGTGTAAAGGGCATTGCCAATCTTCATTTACAAATGTTCCCGTTTTTTCGGGGTTTAACCCGACTATGTGGACATGGTAGTCCCGAAGCTTTGATGGGTCGATGCCTTCGTAAGCCTTATCGATGAGTGCCATCGCTTCCGGGCTGATTTTATGAGGCAACTCTTCCGGTTCATATTTGAATGCGCCGCCCAGTGAAGAACAGCTTGCACAGATTGCAGTTGCAGCGAGCAGGCAAATAAATCTCAGATATACATTCAATCTATTCATTAATTATCTCCTCTACAAAGGGTGAAGATTGCTCCGAGGGTTGAGATGAATATGCGCCTTTTTTTGCCAATGGTTGAAGAGTGTTCTTAAAAGGGTAATGAATATGAAAAACAGCTTAATGCAATGTGTCCTTAGTACTTTTAAGCGCCTTCAAATATCGAAGAAGTACCTTGTCATCAATCCCTTCTTCAACCATATAATCTTTGAAAAAGGTCGTCAAACCGTCCCACGCGGTATGATTGATTTCTTTCAACTCCCATCGAAGTTCTTCAATCGTCCAGTGGGCTTTTATTGAGTTGCACATATAGCATGACGTCACAAGGTTTTCCATTTCACTGCCGCCTCCACGAGCAACGGACAAAATGTGATCGCACGAAGCGGACAGTTCCCAAAAGGCGGGATGCGTTTTTTCCCACTTCCAGTTTTTATGATAGGGGAATTCTTCAGGGAGGAGATGATTGATCAGGCGAAGGGCGCCGACGTAGATCGTCTCTTTGCCGCAATAGCGGCAGGTGAAGTGGTCCCGTTTAAAGACCTCTAATTGTAAAGATAAGGAAATCTCTTTCCGCTTTGACGGTTTTAAAAGCGGTGCAAATTTCCACTCCGTTGCCAGAAGATTCTCCGCCCCTTTAATATCTTTTCGTGCAAGGGTTTCGGATATCTCGGTTATTAAGGCGCCGCGCTTATCCATAAACAGCCTGTCTGATTTTGCTCTTGTAGGGGCAGGTCTCGTGCCTGCCCTTGTTTTTGAAAGCCATTCGGATTTTGGGCACCCACAAGGGATGCCCCTACAGGTGTTTCGATATTTCGGTGCGTCCCCGCGCCGAAATGATTAGCTTGTGCCGGTGCGAAACAGACCGAAATATCTAGGATTGGGCGAGGCATGCCCCGCTTTTACGATTTCCCCATCCCCCCAACAATTTCCATCGTTTTCACGCTCACGGTGCAAACCCGTTTCAGCAAGTCGATTACGTGGTCTTTATAATCGGCGAAACGGTAGGTGTTGAATTTCTCGGCGATGGTTGGGTCTTTCGGTTTCTTTTCTTTGTACTGGTCGAGAATCCACTCCAAGGCGCTACGGTTGCCGAGCTTGTATTCCCAGGCCGAAGCCGGGACGCCTGAAATGGTGGTCAATTCATCGATGAGGATGAGGCCGCGCTCTTTGTCGGTCTTTAGTTTCACCTTTATCTTCGGCTGGCGGGCGTACATCGCCTGCGGCTCTTTTGCGCTAAACATCTCCTTAGTCACCCGTTTGTGTTCAGCCTTGGTGTCGCTGGTAATAACTTCAAGCGGATAAGCCTCCACCGTTTCATAGCCGATGTGCAGTTCCATAAGCGCCTTGCCCCACCCGGCCCATTTGTGGAAAACTTCATAAAAGGGGATGCGCGGGAACTCGCGTTTCAGGTTCAGTTCATATTTCTTCCGGTAGGCGGGGTTGTGCAGCACAGCGTAAACGTAATGAAAGATGTCTTCCTTCGTGAGGGCGTCGTCTTTGTAATGCCCCCTGAATTGCCCCAGCCCCCAATCGGTTATGTTGTCAATGCGGTTGCCTTCACTGTCGTAGCAGTATAGTGAAGTGTTAACACTGTTAAATGTGAACTGAACATTTACCAACCCATTATTTGCCAAACATTGGAATTCTTTTGCTGCAACACCTGAGAAATTAATCGTTATATTGTCGAGATTTAAATCGGCACCCCAAACATCGTAATGGTTTTTAGTTAATCGATGATTAAGCTTTTTGTCACAATAGTGAAGACTTCTAACGTATGGCCTGTAATTTTCAAGTTTTAAAAGAGCTTAGTTGAATTC
>CBDVDA010000111.1:0-12028 GCA_965372635.1 uncultured bacterium
GAAACCAACTAAATCAGAAGGCTCAATAGGCTCTTTTTTCTTGCGCTTTTTGCTGCTTTTTATCTCTTTTGACGACACAACTAATTATGCCAAAAAAGCTACAGCTAGTCAAGTAAATTATTAATTATTTCAATAACTTAAGTCGTTTTGTCGGCTTGATTTGAAGCTCTGATTAAACTGTATTTTTAGACTTTAAGTTGGGGGCAATTTTCATACCGAACAGTATTGGGACGCAACCCTTTTCCGGGTAATATCAACACTCTTTTACCTCCCTTGGTCTACCTCTGCGTTTTTTAAATCAATTTACATGTAGGGGCGAACTCTGTGTGCGCCCTCATATCGTCAAATGAAAATTTGTTAGATATTTCGGTGTGTCCCTACACCGAAATCAATGCCATTAGTTTCGGCGAGAGGACTCACCGAAACATCGAGAAGAGGGTTGCCATCACTGATGGCCTGTCAGCTGTTTTCCAAAAAATCCATCAAAACCTCCAATGTCTCTTCCGGCCTCTCTTCATGAGGCACATGCCCGCATTCGTCGAATACGACGAAGCGGGAGTTCTTCAAATCGGCGTGAAGCCGCTTCCCGATCTTTAGCGGCACCACCTTGTCCTCTCTCCCCCAGAGAATGAGGGTGGGCAGGTCAATGCCGTTGTACTTCATCGACAGTTCATCCATGTCTCCAGGAATCATATGCCGCGACGCCATGAGGAGCGCCTTCCGGCTGTCCGGCTCGTCGAAGGGACGGGCGTAGGCCTCGATATCCGCTTTCGTGACGGCGCTTTGATCGTAGTAGGCACGCGCAAACATCCCTTTTATAATCATCCGGCTCGATACGATGTTGACTCCCATATCTCCCACGAGTGGAAGTTGGACGAGGTTCAGGAAGGGGGGGAGCGTTTGCGGGTAGCCGACGCTGTCGATGAGGACCAGTTTTTCTATTCTCTCCGGCATCATTTTAAGCAGGTAGAGCGCTGTAATGAGCGAAACCCCGCCTCCGAAAGAGTGTCCCACCAGGGTGAGACCTTTTAGGTCATTTTTTTTGATAAAGTGAATCAGTGCATGGGCCTGGTCGTAGACGGTGTAGTTGCCGTCGGTGGCCTTTACCGAGTGTCCGAACCCTTTAAGGTCTACCATGTAGAGTTTGTGGTTTTTTGAAAGCGCTTTTCTGATATGACGCCAGGTATAGAGGTGGGTGCAAAAGCCGTGGACCATGAGAAGAGGCGGGCCTTTTCCCTCTTCTTCGTGATAGAGGTCGATGGCAGGTTCTTCCGCTACGGCGAGAAATCTCTCCCATGTTGTGACGGGGCTTTTTTTCATCCTGCCTCTTTACCTCTTTCTGCTTTTGGATTGATGTCTAGAAGATCGTTTCTCCGACCTCTTTTTGCCGGACTTCTTTGCAATATAGACGAGGTGCCTCAGGCCGCCAAGTCCAGGTCTCTGTTTTTCGAAGGAAAACCCGGCCCCTTCGAGTCGCTTTTCAAAATCCTTGTCGGGGTCTTCCGACCAGACGGCGAATATCCCTCCCGGCGTGAGGGCCGCCCCTGTCAGTTCGAGGGCAGTCGTTCCGTAAAAGGGTTCGCCCCGCTCCTTTGCCGCCTCGAAAGGCCCTTCGTACAGGTCGAGTATAATGGCGTCAAAGCGGCTGTTTTCTCCGCCCCCGGCTGCTTTGCAAATAAGCGTTGTAACGTCGGCAATCTTCACCGTTACACGTGGGTCGGAGAGGGCATTTTCCGTGAGCAGAGCCAGCGGCCCTTCGCACCATCTTAAGATTGCTTCATTCAGCTCGGCTACTACCACCTCCGCATGAGGCGGCAGATTGTCGAGGGCCGCCTTCAGCGTGCAGCCCATTCCAAGGCCTCCGATGAGAACCTTCGGTTTTTCCCGGTTGCCCATGGCCTCGCATGCGAGTTCCGACAGGACAACCTCGGAGCGGTTGGAGAAAGAGTTCATCAGGACGCGGCCTGCAATGGTGATGAGAAAATCCTTCTCCCCACGTTTTCTCAACTCCAGTGCCCCTTCATCGGTTTCGACGCTATCCAGTGTTTGCCACTGTTTTGCCATTTCAGATTTCCCTTTCCTTTCTGATTATGCAAAATAGAATATCACAGGAGGCCTCACGACGACTAGTCTGTCATTCGTAAAAACAGCTAAAAATCTATCCTTTTGAAGCATGAGAGAAATTTTTATAAATAGAGGCTCTTGTAAAAGTACAAAAAGGTTGTCATTCCCGCAGTCTTTAAACGGGAATATGGTGTTTTGTTATAGAAAACCATATCCCCGATTGAACATTTCGGGAAGGACAAAGAGTTTTGCAAGAGGCTCAAATAGAGATGATTTCAGCAATGAAAAATTCATTTTGTGTTATCCTTACTGTGTACATCAACTCTAACAGAAGGAATGAAAGGAACCTCATGCCGAAACCGAAATACGTCTGTTCGTCATGCAGCTATAAAGAGAAGCCGATGACCTGGCGACCGGGCAGTGTGAAGCTGGAGATTGTCCTCTGGATTTGCGGAATTATCCCCGGTCTTCTCTATACGATCTGGCGGAATTACAGGTCGGTCCTGGTCTGCCCTAACTGCGAAACGGCGACTATGATCTCTACGAAGACCTCTTACGGACAGAGGCTCTCGGGGTTTTAGTCGGCCCCTGTTATTACGTTGAAAAGGAGGAAGTTATGGCACAGGCGGGAATGAAGATTTTGGATAGCGGGGACGCCTTCCCCGAAATGACTCTGAACCTGGCAGGCGGCGGGACGCTCGATCTGCCGGGCGGGGCGAAGGGGCAGTGGACCATCCTTATCGTTTACCGGGGAGACTGGTGACCGTTTTGCCGTCAGCAGTTGGCTGACTTCGAAAAGAAAATTACAGATTTCAACAGCCGGGAGATCAAGCTTGTGGCTGCTTCCGTCGATTCTGAGGCCGATGCTCGGAAGACGAAGGAGGAACTTGCTCTGAGCTTTTCCGTTGCGTACGGCCTTGATGCTGTCGCCTTTTCTGCGGCGACAGGCGCCTTCTGGGAGGAGAAGCGTAAGATCATCCACGCTACGGGGTTTATCCTCAATCCTGAAGGTGACGTGGCCTACGCCGTTTACAGCACCGGCCCCATCGGTCGCCATACGCCGGAGGACTGCCTGCGGCTTATTGATTTCCTGACTCAGTCGAAGTAGATTATTCTCGTCCTCTGGGCGGAGTCAGAGTTAGAAGAGTTTGCCAAAAGGGCCTTACTTTTCTTTGACGTCCTTTATGCGCGGAGGGTAAAAGAAAAGTAAGCAAAAGAAAGGCCGCCCAAGCCCGGATAAACCGGATAAGTACCTTCACGAAATAATTGTCTACAAGAAAACGTAGACAAATTATTTCTATGTTACTAAATCTTGGCCGACCGCAGAGCTCGCTCAGCAGTCGCATGAAGCGGTCACAAGAACTCGCTACGCTCAGACAGCTTGTGATCTTCCTCCTCATGCAACTGCATCACTCGGCTGCGTTTTAAAGGGTTGAAAATCTAACCCTTGTAGGTCTAAACCAAAAACCCACCCTCAGGCGACTCATTTAATTCCTCCACAATCTAATAGTAATCAACAGTTCGCAACTCTGATATACTCTCTCCAATGAAAAAATTTCACTATGACGCCACGACCGAGGCGAAGGACCGGAGCCACTTAAAGACGCTCAAAACCCTTTCCAAGTATCTCTGGCCGAAGGGGAGGCGGGGACTTAAGCTGCGCGTTGTCCTGGCGCTTATCAGCCTTGCCGCAGCGAAAGGGGTGAACGTTTATATCCCCTTTCTCTACAAGGGGGCTGTCGATGCCCTCACTCCTGCGGCGGCTGCCCTCACGCTACCGCTTGGGCTTATTGTCGCCTACGGCGGGGCGAAGGTGTTGACGCAGTTCTTCGGCGAATTCAGGGATTTTATCTTCGCCCGCGTCACCACCCATGCCGAGCGTTCCGTGGCGCTCAGTACCTTCAAACATCTCCATGCCCTGTCGCTTCGTTTTCATCTGGAACGCCAGACAGGCGGCTTGTCGCGCGTCATCGAGCGGGGTACGAGCGGCATCCAGTTCCTCCTCGCCTTTTCCCTTTTCAACATCGTCCCCACAATCCTTGAGGTCTCCCTTGTGGTAGTGATCCTCTATTTCAAGTTCGACATCTTATACGCCTCCGTCACCTTCGTCACCGTGAGCGGCTACATAATCTTTACACTCATCGTCACCGAATGGCGTCTCAAATACAGGCGCGAGATGAACGAGATGGATTCCGAGGCGAACACCAAATCGATCGACAGCCTTATCAATTACGAGACGGTCAAATACTTCGGCAACGAGGCCCACGAGTATGCACGGTTCGATAAGTCCCTCGCCGGTTTCGAGGCGGCGGCCATCAAGAACCAGACGTCGCTTTCACTCCTGAATATCGGCCAGGGTTTCATCGTCGGCGCAGGACTCATCATCATCATGACCATGGCGGCAAAGGGGGTCGTCTCGGGCACTCAGACGATAGGGGATTTCGTCCTCGTCAATACCTTCTTAATTCAACTCTTCATGCCGCTCAATTTCCTCGGTTTCGTCTACCGGCAGATAAAACAGTCTCTCATCGATATGGACAAGATGTTCGAACTTTTAGAGGTGAACGAGGAGATCAGCGACAGCCCCGACGCCGTGCCGCTTAAGGCGGAGAGGGGCGAGGTCAAATTTGAGAATGTGACCTTCGGCTACGGCGAGGAGCGGATCATCCTCCGCGATGTGAGTTTCTCCGTTCCGTCGGGCAAGACGGTAGCCATCGTAGGGCCGAGTGGCGCAGGGAAATCGACCATCTCGCGGCTGCTCTTCCGCTTCTACGACATCAATGATGGGGCCATAAAGATCGACGGAGCCGATATTCGGGAAGTGACGCAGCATTCGCTCCGCGCCTCTATCGGGATCGTCCCGCAGGATACGGTTCTCTTTAACGACACCATCGCCTACAACATCCAGTACGGCTGCCCCACCTGCGGCGAGGATATGGTGCGGGAGGTGGCCAAACTCGCAAAGATTCACGATTTTATCGAAAGCCTCCCCGACGGCTACGATACGGTGGTGGGAGAGCGGGGCCTCAAACTCTCTGGCGGCGAAAAGCAGCGCGTCGCCATCGCCCGGACGATCCTCAAAAACCCCTCCATCCTCCTCTTCGACGAGGCGACGTCCGCCCTCGATTCCAACACGGAGAAGGAAATCCAGGCGTCTCTGAAAGAGGTCTCCAAAGACAGGACCACCTTAGTCATCGCCCACCGCCTTTCAACAATCGTGGAGGCCGACGAGATATTGGTCTTAAAGGAAGGGCGGATCATCGAGCGGGGCCGCCACCGCGAGCTTCTCAGCGAAAAGGGGGAGTATGCCGAGATGTGGGCCCGCCAGCAGGAGGCGAAGGAGTACGAAACGAAGCTGGCCGAGGTGATGGAGGAGGACCTGTAAACCTATTTCATGAAAAATCTTGCCCCTTATAAGATTTTGAGGTATTGTTTACATCGTTAAAAAAATGTGGTAACTCCCCTCTTAAGATAAGAGGGGTAAGGGGGAGTTATGATAAAGCAAACAGTAAATTTGAAAGCCCGAAACAGCGAAGTACTGCGGCGGGCTTTTTTGTTTTGAATAGGGACTGGCGCTTTAAACGGTCGCTACGGGAGTGTTGAAAAAACCTGCTCTCCGTCGTTGCGAGCAAAGCGAAGCAATCTCAGTCATTTTAAAATCAAGCACTTAGAGATTGCCGCGTCGCTGTCGCTCCTCGCAAAGACACTTTTTCAACAGGCCCACGGTTCTCTTTAAAATATAACAGAGTCGGCAGATATAAAAATCTCTAAGTTTTTGGCATATTCTAAAGACTATGAATTAAAAATCTTCGGACCTCGATCTCTAATGAGCAGGCTATTCATCCCTCTTCATCCCGCCCGTCATTCCGCCTCTCGCCCTCTTGGGTCTCAGTTTCCTCATCTCTTCTCTGTGACTTTCCATGCAGCTCTTAAGGCCATCGCGGCCCTTGGTTGCCGAAACACACTCTTTGTGCTGCTTAAGGCTCGAAATCCTTGCATCAATATTCTTAAGTATCTCTACCTTTACCTCTGTAAAATCCCTTCTTTCCTTCGGGCGATCCCTTTCTTCTTCGGCGTTTGCCATTGCAACTGCAAAAAAGGTTGCTAGAATTAGCGAAACGAATAATAACTCCTTCATTAACTTTGACATTCTCGCCTCCTGATTTGATTATATGTAGAAGTCTATCAGGGATTTGATGACTGTCAAGGAAGAGAGATTCATTTTTTTAATCCCTGGCGGGTGCAATTCCCCGTAGCTTGCTACGATACAAAATAAATTATTCCAGTTCATACCCCGTCAGCTTGCTGCGGGGTGGTTGATTTTAAGGGAATAGTAGATCACCCCCCTATTTATGCTGCTTTTCCTCCTCCCCCTTCCCGAACGCCATGTTCCAACAACAGACTCTTTCACACCCCGAGTGGGTTGAAGGGTAGGAGGGGGCTTGCAAAGAGGCACGCTTTGCGCTATATATTAAGCAAGGTTTTTAGGTTGGTTGTCATACTTTTCTTTGACGGTCAAAGAAAAAGTACGTAAAAGAAAGGCCGCTCTTGCCCGGATGTGCCGGATAAGTAACTTCACGAAATGATCTTCTGAAAAAAACAGAAGAGCATTTCTAAGTTACTAAACTTGGCCTTTGGCTTCCCTTGCTACGCAGTTGCCTGAGGCGGGCATAAGAACTCGATTCGCTCAGACAGTTTGTGCCCTTCTTTTCCATGCAATAACTCCACTCGGCTGCGTTTTAAAGGGAGGGGAAGAGAAGTTCTTTTAGGGCTGAAACAATGCCCCGTTCTCCGGGTGTGTGTCTTCAGTCGTTAAAACCGTACTCGTAGATTAGATATTCGATTAACTCTTCGTCGATGATATCGACGGGCTCCATCTCGAAACCGGTGGCGTAGTAGTCGGGGTTTACATCCTTTTTGCACCAGATGCTTTTCGCCTTGCAGTGGACCCGGTCCTGCCCCTCCTGCTCTTCCGGCAGGACGATGTCGAGCCTGAATTCTTTCCCCTCTTCCACCGGTTTGTCGGAGATGGTCATGAGGCCTGTTTTCGAGATATCCACCAGGTGCCCTGAAAATGAGGCGTTGTCTTTATCCTTGACCTCGGAAAAGTAGATGAGGTGTTTTCTCGGTATTTTCCTGTCGGCCTTCGTCATCGTTAATTCCCCTCCCTTCCGTGTCTTAAAATATAGGCCTATGGCCCGGAAATCTCTCTCTTTAATAGTAACCTAAATTCAGGAATTGTCAACGGGGAATATCACGGGGAATGTCCGTTTTTAGATAACGCTTGTTGCACGTCGGATGCGCGTTTCTAAAAAGCTGTTGCTTTGGAAAAGTTGTTCTGGATAATATGTAGGCTGATCTGCGGGATGGGCAAAAGCTGAAAATAAAAAAGGCCGTCGCTGGGGGGTGGTGGGGGAACCAGCGACGACCCGTGGATGCAAGGTTTGACCCCTACATCCGCTTCTAATACTACAGGATTTACCTCCCGGAAGTCAATAGCAAAATGAAAAATATTTGAGGTCTTTTTCGAGGGAGGACGTTTCCCTGTTTTGACTGCTTTTAATATAGGCAATGCCTAAAATGTTGGCAATCAATCCGATCCCCTTAAAAGATAAAGGTTTTATCCTCTTTACTCTTGTAAATCTGCCTAAAAAGGGGGCAGTGGTCCGGTTTCTTGCCTGTATAAAAGGCCGGAAAGAGGGGGCTTAACGTTGGCAAGATTCTTGCTCAACCTAGTCTGATCTTTAAAATAATTACGAGTGAGGATAAAAACGGATGGAAAAGAATATAGAGAACATAATAAGAAGCGGGGACGTCCTTTTTCTCATGATGGGTGCTGTCATGGTTTTTGCCATGCATGCAGGTTTTGCCTTTCTGGAGGTGGGGTCTGTCAGGAAAAAGAGCCAGGTCAACGCCCTGGTGAAGATTCTGTCCGACTGGTCAGTCTCGACAGTTGTCTATTTTCTTATCGGTTTTCCTCTCGCCTACGGCATATCTTTCTTAAGGCCCGCAGAAGCCCTGATCGGGGAGGACCAGGGTTACCAGCTTGTTCGCTTTTTCTTTCTCCTCTGTTTTGCGGCGTGTATCCCCGCTATTATTTCGGGCGGCATTGCGGAGAGGGCCAAGTTCTGGACTCAGTTGATTGCCGGGGGAATATTCGCCGGTCTGGTCTACCCGATTTTTGAAGCGCTCATCTGGGGGCGCTTTTCAGGAGATTTACAGGGTTGGATAGAGGGGCTGACGGGCGCTGCTTTTCACGATTTTGCCGGGTCCGTCGTGGTCCACTCCATCGGGGGATGGCTGGCGCTGCCCGCCATTCTCATCCTGGGGCCGAGGCTCGGTCGCTACACCCGATCGAAAAGCCGGCCCATTCCGGTGAGCAGCATCCCCTTCCTCGCCCTCGGCAGTTGGATTCTGGCGGTCGGCTGGTTCGGTTTTAACGTAATGAGCGCCCAGAGTTTGACGGGGATTTCCGGTCTCGTCGCCGTCAACTCGCTCATGTCGATGGTGGGAGGCGTACTGGCCGCTCTTTTCACGACGAGGCGGGACCCCGGATTCGTTCATAACGGCGCTCTTGCGGGTCTCGTCGCCATCTGCGCCAGTTCGGACGTCGTTCATCCCCTTGCGGCCTTTGTCATCGGCGCTGTCGGCTCCATTATCTTTATTAAAGGTTTTATCTGGGAGACGGAGAAACTGAAAATCGACGACGTCCTCGGCGTCTGGCCGCTCCACGGTCTCGTCGGCTCATGGGGTGGCATTGCCACGGGAATATTCGGGTATAAAGCGGTGGGAGGTCTCGGTGGAGTGAACTTTCTGGCCCAATTTTCCGGGACGGCCTTCGCCGTTGTTTATGCCGTTACGGCAGGTCTCATCGTCTACAAAGTTCTCGACAGCACTCTCGGCTTTAGGCTGAACGAGGATGAAGAGTTCCGGGGAGCCGACCTCTCCATACACAGCATAGACGCCTACCCCGAAGATACAGTGAGAGCGGGTTAGAAATTGCTGGACATTGCTTTCGAAGATATGTTAATTTTCGAGTCTTTAAAAGTGCCATAGAGGCAGGAGGAAAAGAGGATGAAGAAAGTAGAAGCGGTTATAAAACCCTTTAAGCTCGACGAGGTAAAGGAGGCGCTCCACGAGATCGGGGTGCAGGGGATTACGGTGAGCGAGGTGAAAGGTTTCGGGCGGCAGAAAGGACATACCGAACTCTATAGAGGCGCGGAATATGTCGTTGATTTTCTCCCCAAGATCAAGCTTGAAATCGTCGTTGGCGACGAGATCGTCTCCGGTGTGGTCGAGGCGATACAGGAGGCGGCAAAGACGGGGCGTATCGGGGACGGAAAGATATTTATCCTGAATGTCGATGAGGTGGTGAGGATAAGAACGGGTGAAAAAGGCGAAGAAGCCATCTAATTAAATATTAAAACTATATAGGTAAGGAGGAAGTAGAAATGCCGAAAAATGCAGTTAAAATGGCCAAAGATCATGGGGCTACCATGGTGGATATCAAATTCATGGACTTCATCGGAACGTGGCAGCACTTTTCAGTGCCTGTTTCGGAACTGAGTGAAGATGTTTTCGAGGAGGGGTTTGGTTTCGACGGCTCCAGCATCCGGGGATGGCAGCCGATACATGCGAGCGACATGCTGGTTATTCCCGATCCCTCTACAGCACTCATGGACCCCTTCATTGCGGAGCCGACGCTGAGCTTCATCTGTAATATTTACGATCCCATCACCAAGGAGCCCTATTCGAGGGATCCGAGAAACATTGCACAAAAGGCTGAGGCCTATCTCAAATCTTCCGGGATGGGGGACACGGCCTATTTCGGCCCTGAGCCGGAGTTTTTTATCCTCGACGGCATCCGCTTCAGCCAGGGGCCGGACCACGGTTTTTACGAGATCGACTCTTCCGAGGGGATCTGGAACTCAGGCAGGGACGAGATGCCGAACCTCGGTTACAAGCCGAGGCACAAGGAGGGGTACTTCCCCTGTGGGCCAACGGACAGCACCAACGATCTCAGGAATGAGATGGTAATGGAACTTCAAAATCTCGGCTTCCATATCGAGATGCAGCACCACGAAGTGGCGACGGCGGGGCAGGGCGAGATATCGATGAAGTTCAATTCGCTTGTCAAGATGGCCGACCAGCTCAAGTGGTACAAGTATGTCGTTAAAAACGTGGCGAGAAGAAACGGGAAGACAGTCACCTTTATGCCCAAGCCGATCCATAACGATAACGGCACAGGCATGCATTGCCACCAGTCGATCTGGAGGGACGGTAAGAACCTCTTCGCCGGTGAGAAGTATGCAGGCATGAGTGATACGGCGCTTTACTACATTGGCGGTATTTTGAAACATGCAAGGGCGCTGAACGCCATCTGTAATCCGAGCACGAATTCTTACAAGAGGCTCATCCCCGGGTTCGAGGCGCCTATCAATCTTGCCTATTCGAGCAGGAACCGTTCGGCGGCGATCAGGCTCCCCATCGTTAATTCGCCCAAGGGCAAGAGGGTTGAGACGAGGTTCCCCGATCCTTCATGCAACGGCTACCTTGCCTTCTCGGCCCTCCTCATGGCAGGCCTCGACGGCATCGAGAACAAGATTGATCCCGGAGAGCCGCTCGACAAGAACATCTACGGCCTTTCTCCCGAAGAGTTGGCTACCATCCCGTCGGCGGCAGGCTCGCTGGAAGAGGCTTTGCAGGCGCTGAAAGACGATCACCAGTTTCTCCTTAAAGGGGACGTCTTCACCGAAGACGTGATCGAGACGTGGATCGATTACAAGACGGAAAACGAGATCAACCCTGTGAGGATGACCCCCTGTCCGGCGGAGTTTGCTCTCTATTTCGACTGCTAAACAATCTTTTCCTGTTATGGAAGGCCCCCTTGGAAAAGGGGGCCTTTTTTTATTGTGCGCCCCCTCTTTTTTTTACCTGAAAAGGATCCCCAGCTTTACCACTTGACACTTTCGAACGATTCAACCAAAATAGACTAAAAGGTCTAAAGGAGCTAACCATGCAGAATATATCTGCCAACGAGGCCAAAAGTCATTTCGGCCAACTGCTGGACACTGCACGGCGTGAGCCGGTCACAATAGAAAAACATGGGCGGCCAGTAGCTGTTATCCTGTCCACCGAGGACTACAACGAGTTGGAACAAATCAAGCTTGAACACCTGCGTGCCGAGATGCAGGTCGGGATTAATCAACTTGACAGAGGCGAATCTATCGAGGTTGATGAAGCCGGGCTTGACAATCTGTTCGACAGTATTAAGGCAGAGGGCCGCCTGAACAGTTCCAAATGAAGTTCAAACTTTCCCTAAAAGCCAAATCCGATCTTGCCGACATATGGCATTATAGCAATAAAACCTGGGGAAATGAGTAGGCCGACAGCTATATCGATGTTCTACATGACCGTCTCATCTGGCTGACAAGGAACTCTTCTGTCTGGAAGCAGCGTGACGACATTCACGAAGGGCTCTACGGGTACAATGAAGGCCGCCACATAATCTTCTTCAGGCGGCATGACAAAGGCATTGAAATCGTTCGAATACTGCATGACCGAATGGACATTCAACGGCATTTGTAACACTATTCGTAGAATTTCTTCATTGGGCGAACCTGCGAAGCAAAAGTCTGTGGCAATTGTCTTTCGCTTTAATCCTGCCGATCCTCTATATCCGCGTCCAATTATTCTTTGCGGCTTTGCGAGAGATTAGATTTTAGCTTGTTGGAGATATTCTGAATGGAAGGCCCGCTTCAAAAGCGGAACTCAAGCAAGTTATTCATCCCTAATATTGCCGATTATGATATCAAAACGGACGATATAGGCCCTAAAAAGGCCTATATCTTGAATATTAATCAAATGTTTTCAGCTAGTTAGCGTGGCCCGACCCTAGACCTAACCCTAGATTTGAGGGGCTCTATTCCAACTTTTATCAGCCTCACAACCGGCAAGGTTCACG
>CBDVDA010000112.1:0-11979 GCA_965372635.1 uncultured bacterium
AGCCGAAGAGGTTGTCGAAGAAGCCGAAGAGGTTGTCGAAGAAGCCGAAGAGGTTGTCGAAGAAGCCGAAGAGGTTATAGAAGAACTCGAACCTCTCGAAGCGGAGGTGCTCGAAGCCGGGGAAGAGGTTATCGAGGATGTGGTCCCCCTCGAAGAAGAGGTTGAAGAGGAGATACCCACGCTCGATGATATTCAGCCGCTCGGTCTCGCCGATATTGATGAACTGCTGGAGGAGGTCCAGTTTTATATCCACCAGGACCTTTTTGACAAGGCGCGCGCCACCGTTGCCGATATCCTGGAGTTGGAACCTGAAAATTCTGCTGCCATTGAGATGGTGAAAAATATCGATGCGCTGGAGACGGAGAAAGAAGACGCGGAAGTGATCGAAGAGATCGAGCCGATAGAAGAGGAATTCTTCGATCTCTCCTCCGAACTGGCCGATGACTTTGCCAGCGGGGGCGAAGAGGGGGAGCTCCTCGGTTTCGACGATCTTTTCGATTCCTTCAAAGAGGGCGTATCGAAACAGGTTTCCAACGAGGACAGCGATACGCATTATAACCTCGGCATCGCCTACCGGGAGATGGGACTCTTCGAAGACGCCATGGGCGAGTTCAAAACGACCCTGAACGATCCGGCGAAGTGTGTGGAGGCAAATTCCATGCTCGGACTCTGCTCCATGGACAAAGGCGCGCCCGAAGAGGCGATCGATTATTTCAAGGCGGGGCTCTTAGCCGAGGGGATTACGAAAGAAGGGAAGATGAACATGAGTTACGACCTCGCCCTCGCCTGTAAACAGGCGGGCCGGGCCGATGAGGCGACGATCCTTTTTGAAGAGATCTACAATGCGGACAAGACCTTCCGTGACGTTGAAAAGGAATACGCCGGTGGCGGTGCTCCGACAGGCTCTGATCCGGAAGAGGAAATCCCCGGTATGGAAACGGTGAGCGAAAAAGACCTCGATGATTCCGATGACCCTGATGAAACCGACACGAAAGACAAGGTTTCCTATTTATAATCCGACCCGCCTATGAACTATCTCGAATTTTACGGTCTCAAAGAAGAACCCTTTTCAAACGCCCCCGTCTCTTCGCGCTTTTTTTACAACAGCGCCCAGCATTCCCAGGCACTCCTCAGGATGATGTACGCTGCCGACGGCATGAAAGGCCTCGCCATGGTGATCGGCGATACCGGTTCGGGCAAGACCACGCTGGCGAGGCGTATGCTGGACCAGCTTCCAGACGAAGAGTACGAGGCGGCTTTGCTCGTCATCATCCATTCGGCCATTACTGCCGACTGGCTGCTTCGGCGGATCGCCACCCTCATCGGCGTCGTCGATCCCCCCCACGAGAAGACGGAAATTCTCGGTCTCATCTACACCCGACTGAAAGAGATTAATGATGCGGGTAAAAAGACGGTCATCCTCGTGGACGAGGTGCAGATGCTCCAGACCCGCGAGATCATGGAGGAGTTTCGGGGGCTTCTCAACCTGGAGGTGCCGGGGACCAAGCTCATTTCCTTCATCTTCTTCGGCCTCCCTGAGACGGAGACGCACCTTATGCTCGACGAACCGCTTAACCAGCGGGTGGCCGTCAAATACCACCTGAAGGCGCTCAGCGCCGAATCGTCGGAGGCCTATATGAAACACCGCCTTCACGCCGCCGGGGCGCAGAAGATGCTCTTTTCGAAAGAGGCGGTGGAGAGCATGTTCACGCTTTCTAGGGGGGTGCCGAGGCTCATCAACACCCTTTGCGATAATTCGCTCTTCGAAGGGTTTATGCTGAAAAAAGAAATGGTCTGCGAGTCTGTTGTGGACAGCGTCGGTGCGGATCTCCGTCTCGATGAGTCATCGAGGGCGAAGTTTAAAGAGACGGTGGCTAATTCGAAAGAAAAGGTAGTGCAGACGGAAGGCCTCGATGAGATTGACAACATCCTCGACAAGCTGACAAAGTAGCGCTCCACTCCTCAGGGGTTGTTTTTTATTTATTCTCACACTTTGTTCCCGCACACGCAAAAATCCACAAATCTACCGGGATTCATCTTTTTTCTTTGGCGAAGGACTGATCTGCCTCTGTTCTGATCGGGTTCGTTTTATTCGCTTGCTATGGGAGTTGGGATGGGTTTTGCCGCTGGTTTCCCCCTTTTGCAAAGGGGGATTGAGGGGGATTTGAATGAAAGGGACTCGAGTGGCTGCCCAACCTGACCCATCAGATATTCGGCGCAATGTCCGACCGTTATTGCGCCCTACAGGGCTTCAGCGCGGGGACAAGGGTTGGTCGTAGGAGATGTTCAGCAAGTTTCCGTTGGCGTTGAATGAGTAGGCAGTTCCTGAACACTGGACATGGATCCTCACCTCACCGGCGCCGCTCACGTAGTTTGAAATCTCACCTGGAGGGACAAGCCCTTCGATGAGAGTCTCTTCCTTTCCCACCTCCTGCGAGTCAAGCCCTGTCCACTCCTTAATCTTCCAGTCCCAGATTCGGATGCTCTGGTCGCATCGCTGGCTGTTGAAACCCTTGTAGCTGACCTCAAGGTTTCGCGCTCCCTCGCCCAATCCTTTGAACGTTGCATACCATGAGGCCATGTAGGGTGATTGGGGCGTTGCCCAGACGCGGTAATAGTTCTCGTCGTTCAGGTTTAGACTGCTCGCCTTCCCACGACTTCCACTCCCCACTATCTTTGCCACTGTAGTTGGGGACTTCGTCTCCTTTACTACGAGAGGGGCAATGACAAAGGATGGCGTGCCCTCCTCTCCATGGGCTTCCCATGGGGAATAGTCTGTTTTAGGTTTTTTGCAGGCGAGTTTCTTTTTCGCGTAGGATGCCTTGTAGTTGACCACCTTCTCCCTCGCCTGCCATTTGTAGGCCGTTCCGTGCGCAAGGCCTGCTACCGTGGTTGGTGGATGGGACGCCTCGCGGCAGTCTGTACGCCTTCTCTTCAGAGAGGGGGACCTGTGCGTCGGATAGCCCGTAAACGCCTCTTCTATCGGCCTTAACTCGATTTCTAGGGAGTAGTCCCAGGCACATGCGTTTTTGGAGCAATTCCATGTTGTTCCTGAAAGTGTAAGCGATGTGGTCTTTGTTTCCGCCCCTGTGTCGAGGGGCTCGCCCTCCCGGGTCATTTGCGTTAGCTCGCTCGGTGGAGCGATCTTGCCCTTCTCTGCGGCACTGCCGGGAAGCGGGTGCAGTGCAATCAGCAGTGTGATGAGAGTGATTAATCGGTTCATGGTTGGAATTATAGCAGATATGTTTGAGGGGGAAAGATAAAAGTGTTGAAGTTGGCCTTTGGCAGGAACGGGGGGAGGCTACCCTGCTCATCTCGGCAAAATGGTCTTCGGCTCGTCACTCTGAGGATCATCATTGCGGCCATCGGGATGATCCTGCTCTTCATTCCCAAAATCCCCTTTATCGGCGACTGCCTCGGCCGCCTGCCGGGCGACATCTAGATAAAGCGGGACAACTTCACCTTCTACTTCCCCATCACAACGAGTATCATCATCAGCCCAATTATTTCTCTTATTCTCTACCTCTTCAGGAAATAGAACCGCCTTTCTGGTCAATCTCCTCCACCTGTGCTATAACTTATGGCGATATGACCGATCATGCCCATCTCATAGAAACTCTAAGGAATATGCCTCTCTTGAAGACGGTCTGCCGTGTTGTGCGGGAGACGGGGGGGGAGGTTTATATCGTTGGCGGGGGGATAAAAGATATCCTCCTTTCGGGCAAGACGGCGGACATCGATTTCGCCGTTAAGGGGGACGCCGGGGAGCTTGCCCGCGCCGTCGCTGAAGCGCTTGGCGGGAGCGCTTTTCCCCTCGGTGAGAAGGGGAAGTCATGCATGCGGGTGACTGTGAAGGGAGAGGGGGTGGAACTTGATTTCGTCCCCTTCAAGGGGGTGGACATCAATGCCGATTTGAGGAAAAGGGACTTTACAGTAAACGCCATGGCCGTTTCACTTCGTGAGCTTTTTGACGGGCCTGCGCCCGAGTTTATAGATCCGCTCGGTGGGGAGATCGATCTGGCGGCACGTCGTCTTCGTCTTGTTTCGGATGAAGCGCTTAGGGAGGACCCTCTACGGATTTTGAGGGGGTTTCGCCTCGTCTCTACCGACGGACTTACCCCCGACGAGACATTTGAGCGTATTGCCGTTCAGGAGCGGGAGGGGCTGAAGAAAGTTGCGGGTGAGCGCATCTGTGCGGAACTGTTCCGGACCCTTTCCGGTCAGAATGCCGCACTCGCTCTTCGAAAACTCTGCAATCTCGGCATCATGCAGGTTGTTATTCCAGAGATGAACGGCTGGGGTGAAATCGACCAGGGGGCGATGCACAAATTCCGTCTTCTCGAACATTCGCTTAAAACCTTCGACTACATGGAAAAACTGCTTGAGGGGGAGGAGTCAGACCTTTCAGTGCATTTTGAAATGATCGAAGATCACCTGTCCGAACCTCTGGAACAGGGGATTGACCGCCGCGCCATGCTGAAATTAGCTGCCCTCCTCCACGATTCGGGAAAACCCGCCTGTCTCGGTCGTAAAGAGGGGAAGGTTACCTTCTACGGCCACGATGAGACGGGGGCAGATATCAATAGAAAGATAGCTTCGCGCCTCAAGGTGGGCCGCCATTCAAGGGCTGTCCTTTCCAACACCACGCGGCATCATATGCGCGCCCTCCATCTCTCCAAGGCGGAAAGCCTCACCACGCGAGCCATGGATCGCTTCGTTCGGGACGGCGGAACGGAGGTGATTGAAATCCTCCTCCTTGCCCTCGCCGACACCTGGGCGACTCGCGATGTACGGGAGGTGGAATATACCGACGTGGAGCAGGTGGTGAGTCGTCTTTTTGAGCGGTATGTGGAAAGTCTTGAAACACCTTTTGTGCCGCTCCTGACGGGGCGCGAGGTGATGGACGAAACAGGTTTATCCGAGGGGCCTGAGGTGGGGCGCTGCCTCGATATGCTTCGGGAGGCGCAAGAGGCGGGAGAGGTAAAGACGCTGGAAGAGGCGGTGGATTACCTGAAAAGTCTAAATATAGAGAAGTAAAACTGTAAAAAAATTTGCCACGGACTTTCACGGACAAGAGCGGACAAAAGACAATAGAACACGGATGACGCAGATGAGACGGACAAAGGCGGATTAAAAGCAAAAGATTCGTAGCCCGCTACGCGGGAAGGGTATAATTTTACAAGGATATATAGGATCAACAAGATAAAGTCATTACAATCCTGAACATCCTGTGTATCCCTGTTAAAAGAAATTTAGCCTCAGAAAGGTTTTGTCCGTGAAAGTCCGTGGCCGAAAGTATTATTCAGCCTTAAAACTTATCGTAGAATATATGCTTCGGATCGACGCCTTTCTCCTGCAGCACCTTCATGACGCCGTCGATCATGACGGGGGGGCCGCAGAGGTAGGCCTCTACGTTCTCCCCGTTTGTGAGATGTTTTTCAAGGATGAGGTGGATGAACCCCTTCTCCCCGTCCCATGTGTCGGTCTCTTCCGGTGAGGAGAGGGCGAAACAGTAGTTGAAGTTGGGGTGCTCTTCCTTCAGTTTTTCCAGCTCCTTCGTGTAGAAGATGTCTTTCACGGCCCTTACACCGAAATAGAGATTGATGTTCCGTTTCGAGCCGCTTTCGGCGAGGGCGTAGATGATCGCTTTCAGCGGCGCCATGCCGGCCCCGCCGCCCACGCAGTAGACGTCCTTCTCCGACTTTTCGTGGAGGAAGAACTCGCCGTAAGGGCCGCTGATGGTCACCTCGTCTCCCTCTTTCAGATTATGGATGTAGGTGGAGCCGATACCGCCCGGTACGAGACGGACGATGAGTTCCACCTCGTTCGGTGTGGAGGGGAGCGACGAGATGGAATAGGCGCGGTAGATGATCTCCCCCTTCTTGTCCGGTACGTGGAACTGGATGTACTGGCCCGACTTGAATTTGATATGGTCCGGCTCTATCAGCGTGAAGCGGGTCTCCTTGATGTCGTAGGTGAGTTCCTTGTTGTACTTGACTGTCGCCTTGTATTCCTGGATGGAGAGGTACTCCTCTGGAACTTCAACTTCGATATCATTTTTTACCTTCACCTGGCAGGAGAGCCTGATGTTGTCATCGATCTCCTGATAGCTGAGATAAGGCCTCTCCGTCGCCATAACCATTCCGCCACCTTTCAGCACTTTCAGCTTGCAGTAGCCGCAACTTCCCCGGCCACCGCAGGCGGATGGGATGAATATCTTTTTTAACAGCAGGGATGAAAGGAGAGATTCTCCACCGGTGATTTCAAGCAATTCCTCACCCTCGTTCACCGATATCCTGCACGGCCCGTATTCGGCCAGATATTTGGTGGCAACCACGAGGACGATGGCGAGGACGAGGCTGATCCCTCCCATGACGAGGACGGGAACGAGGAAGGTCATGAGTGTCATCTCACTAGACACTGATCATCCCCGCAAAACCCATGAAGCCCATCGCCATCAGCCCTGCGATGATCATGGTTATTCCCGCCCCTTGGAGACCCTTCGGGACGTTGGCGAAACGGAGCCGCTCGCGGATGGCCGCCATGGCGAGGATGGCGAGGCCCCATCCCATGCCGCTCCCAAAGCTGTAGATGAGGCTTTCCATATAGCTGTAGTCTCTCACGATCATAAATAAGGTAACGCCGAGGATGGCGCAGTTGACGGTGATGAGCGGGAGGAAGACCCCCATGGCGTTATAGAGGACGGGGCTGGAACGCTCCACCACCATCTCCACGATCTGCACGAGGGCGGCGATGACGAGGATGAAGACCACGTATTGCAGGTATTCCACGTGGTAGGGGACGAGCAGTTTGTGGTAGATGGGCCAGGTGACCGCCGAGGCGAGGGTCATGACGAAGGTGACCGCCATGGACATGCCGGAGGCCGTCTTCAGATCGCCCGAGACGGCAATGAAGGGGCACATGCCGAGGAAATAGGTGAGCGCAATGTTATGCGTCAGTACGGCGGCTATGAATATGATCAGTAGTTCCATTTTTAAACAACTTTTCTATGGTTCGACAGGCTCACCACGAACGGAAAAAATCTCATAATTTTAACAAGCAACCGGTCACCCTGAGCTTGTCGAAGGGTAATCATGGCCTTATTCAAAAGATCTACGGAGACCGTATGAGTTTCCATCTTTCTCATTTGCCTGATTCAAATCTCCCCTGACCCCTCTTTTCTAAAGAGGGGAATGATAACTTCCCCCTTTGCAAAGGGGGATTGAGGGGGATTTTCTTCCATTTAATGCTTCAGCGTCTCCTTACTCCAAAAAAATAAAATCCTGTGCATCCCTGTCAAATATTCTGCCCTTACGTCTTCCCCTCTTCAGGGATAATGCTCCTGAGTACCCATATGTAAAGTCCAAGCACAAAAAAAGCGCCCGGCGGCATGACCATGAAGACCCAGGGCTCCCACCAGTTTCCGAACACGGTGTAGCCGAGCCATGTTCCGAAGCCGAGCGGCTCCCGGATGGAGGCGAGGAGCAGCAGCGACACGCTGTAGCCGATGCCTACGCCGAGGGCGTCGAGGAGCGCCGGGAAGGGTTTGTTTCCCGATGCGAAGGATTCGGCCCGGCCCATGATGATGCAGTTGGTAATGATGAGCCCCACGTAGGGGCCGATCTGGGCGCTGATCTCCGTGTAGAAAGCTTTCAAAAAGATATCGACGCAGACGACGAAGGTGGCGATAATTACCGTGTAGACGGCCATCCTGACGCGTCTCGGGATGATGCTCCGCAGCAGGGAAATAGTGAGCGACGACGAGAGGAGCACGAATGTGGTGCCGAGCGCCATGGCGACGGAGTTGCTCACACGGTTCGATACGGCGAGTGTGGAGCAGATGCCGAGCACCATGCGGAAGGTGGGGTTGTCCTTGATGATCCCCCGCGTGAAAATGGTGAGGTTAGAGTCAGCCACCTTCGATCCTCCTCATCTCTTCAAGGTACGGTTTCAGTTTGTCCTTCAGTATGGTCTCCACAAAGCGGCTCGTGAGCGTGGCTCCCGTGATGGCTACTACGTCGTTCTCGCCCGGCTTGTCCCCCTTGGCGGCAAAACGGATCGGCAGGTCGGTCCGTTTCCCCTTGAACTGGTCCCGAAACTCATCCTCCTCAATGCGTGCACCGAGCCCCGGCGTCTCCTCCTGCTGTAGAATCTCTATCCCGGTGAGCCTGTACCCGCTCCTTTCGATGCCGACAATGAGGACGATGGGACCCCAGAAACCGGAGCCGGAGACGCTAACCGCTGCGAGGCCATCATCTCCTTTGCCGCTCAGGTAAACCTTTCCGGCGGGTGTATCGACGGCGTTGATCCTGTCACCATACTGCTGGTCTACATTCTTCGTAAGCGGGATGTCGAGGGCGGCGAGGATGGCCGTTTTGAGCTTTCGCTCTTTATTCTTAACAATCGTATCGTAGGAGAAGGCGTTGATCCCCGCCAGCATGAGAGCCGAGATGACGGAGACGGCAACGAGGACGACGGCCATCATGATTTTCCCCTTCATGCCTTCCTCCTTCTGAATCGGAGGTCGAGGACTATCTTGTCGATCATGGAGGTGAAGATGTTCATAAAGAGGATGGCGAACATGACCCCCTCGGCGTAGCCCGAAAGCCCGCGGATGAGTATGGTAAGCAGGCCGCAGCAGGCGGCGAAGAACCAGCGCCCTCCTTTTGTAAATGGACTTGTGACGGGGTCGGTGGCCATGAAGAATGCGCCGAAGAGCATGCCGCCCGAAAGAAGCTGGAAACTGACAGGAGCAAAGAGCGCTGGATTAATGGCGGAAAGCAAAATAGAACTGATGGCCGCCGTGCCGAGGAAGGCGAGTGGGATGCGCCAGTCGGCCACCTTGGCGATGATGAGGAGCGCGCCGCCTATGAGGATCATAATCGCCGAGGTTTCGCCGAGCGAACCGGGAACATTTCCCCAGAAGAGGTCCCAGAGCGGCGTCAGTTCTCCCTGGAGCTTGAAAAGGGCGAGGGGCGTGGCCCCGGTGACGGCGTCGGTGGTCCAGGAGGTGAGGCCGCCGAGGTTCGACGAGGGGGTGAGCCAGTTGACCGTCATGGCGGCGGGGAAGCAGATGTAGAGGAAAATGCGGCTCACAAGCGCCGGGTTGAAGATGTTGTAGCCCGTTCCGCCGAAGACCTCCTTGCCGAATAAGATGCCGATGAAGATGCCGAGTGCCGCCATCCATAGGGGGATGTTGGGCGGCAGGATGAGTGGGTAGAGGATGCAGGTGACGAAGGCCCCCTCGCTGATCTCCTCTTTCCGAATGACGGCGAAGATCACCTCCAGGGTGAGGCCCACCGTATAGGAGATGATGATGAGCAGAATCCCCCGAAGGCCGAAGAGCGCGATGCCCGCCGCTGCCGAGGGGAGGGCGGCAAAGACGACGAGGATAAACATCCGCTTCAGGTTGTTGCCGTCCCGGATGTGGGGCGCTCCGGCGGTGACCTCCCTGCCGCCGAAGAAGAAACCGTCGATGGCGTTAAAGAAGGGACGGAGCGGTTTTAGCGGGCTTTCGTCGAGTTTTTTTCCTGCGGCGTCGAGGAGTTTTTCGAGGAGCTTTATCATAGCTTCCCCTCCGCTTCGAGCCGTTTAAGCCCTTTCAGGTGGGACCAGCGGCCCCGCTCTTCGAGCACTTTTTTACCCTCCCTGATGTCATCTAAAAGCAGGATTTTGGAGGGGCAGGTAAAGCTGCAAAGACCGCACTCGATGCACGCCTCAATGCCGTATTTGAGGACCTCTTCCACGAGGTCGTGCCTTACGTGGCGGCTGTAGAGGTGGGGCGTCAGCCCCCGAGGGCAAATATCTTCGCAGTAGCTGCAATAGATGCAGGGGCGCGCCTCCCCTTGAATGTTCGTTCTGGCGAGACGCGTAATTCCTCTGAAAAAGGCGGAGAGGAATTCTCGTGAATAGGAGATGACCGACGAGCCGGGTCTAAGAAAGGAGAGAAATTCCCGCTCCCTGTCTTCTTTCAGCACGGTGACGGCGGAAAAATCCCGCTCCACTGGATGGCTTGCGCTTTTGATCTCTTCTCCACGCATCGCGCCGCCGATGAGTATGCGTCCCTCCGTCCCGTCTTTCATTCGCCCGGCAATCAGCCATTCGAGTGGGGTTCCCACCGTCGCCCTGACGAGACGAGGTTCTTTCATGGCCGGGCCGCCGAGTGCGACCGTCTTTTCCAGCAGCGGCGATCCGTAGAGAACGGCATCGTGGATATTAAGGATGTCCTGCACGGTCACGACGAGGACGCCCACCTCCGAGGGAGTGCCGCCGTTGGGGACGACTCTCCCCGTAGTCAGTTCGGTAACGATCTCGTCCATCTCGAAGGGGTAGCGGCGGGCGAAAGCGTGATATTTCACTTCTTGTTCTACGGAGGATTTAAGCTCCTCCAGAAAAGGACTTCCGGTGTGGAGGGCAATATGGATGTTGTCCCGCTTGTCGAGGAGTTTTGTCAGAAGTCTTAGGCCGATTGCTACGGCCTTCCCCCTTCCGCTTGCCAGCTTTTCCTGCGGCAGGGCGAAGGGCTCGGCGGCGAGGCCGTTGATGACGATGGCCTCCACCTTGCCGAGTTCGAGGTCGGACGTGTGGTGAAGGCTCGGGATGCCCGTTGCGCCGAGAGAGGTGACGCCTGCCAGGTAGAGAATTTCGCTGATCTCTTCGCGCGTCTTGTCGGCAGAGCCCGCCGTCGGGATGGGGACGTGCCCCCGGCCATCTTCGTGGTTACGTCGGATGACGACGCCGAAGTGCCGCTTGTGGCCCTCCATGAAGGTCTCGAAATGCTCCACCACGCCGTTGATGGTGGCGTGGACGGGGGAGGACCAGCTATGGTCGTCGCGGCCGATAATCTGTCCGCGCCGCACCTTGTCCCCTTTCTTGACGAGGCATTCCGTCTCGACGCTGAAACCCTGTTTCAGAGGAATGATTACCTTGTCGGGGAGGCCGATCTCCTCGATTTCATCGGGGTATTCGGCGCCGGAGAGATTGCCGAAATCGAAGCCCCGTTTTTTTATGTTGAGACGGTTGAACAAGACGGCTTCCTTTCAGAAAATAAACTACATAAGAGGAGCAGTGGTGCTTACTTGATAAGACTACCTTATCTCTTCTCTTCTTTCAATACGATATTGAAGATTCCTTGGAAACTCTTCTTTTTTTTGTCCGTTACCCTGGAAAGTTCGATGATTCGGCGGGTGGGTAGGTATTTCCGAGGGCCGCTTGCAGGTGGGTAAAACGAGGAGGAGGAAAAGTGTGAGCAGCCCTTTTTTTATTTAGCCTTTTCTGCTTTTGGAAGTTTCAGCTTTAAATTCATCACTTCATCCTGGAAGGAGGAAGGGCCCTCGCCCCCCTCCGTGTAGCGCCTCCATTTCAGTTCTAGCAGGTCTGTCTTCTTCTTCAACAGGGCGTGGTTCCCGCTTGCCGCCGTCGCCTTGAGATTGCTCAGGATTGCCTGCGTCGGCATGTTTACGGTTTTTTCCAGCTTTCTCAAGTGGTTGAAATCGGATTCCTTCAGCACAACCAGCCAGATGAGGGAGGTGATGATCGCCGTTATAATGATGAGAACGCCATTTTTCATTTGTTTGAAAAACCTTTCAAGTACTTTGTTGATTTACGGGCCATTATATCAGAAAAATGAAATGGGGGAAGGGGAAAGAAGTCTTTTTGTTACAGAAGTGCCTGGGCTTACGATCTGGTTAAAGAGGCGTGTTTATTCTTCACCTTCAAAAATGAGGTTTACTGCTTTTCTACTGTTTTTTTGACCATTCAGATAAAAAAGAGCCTAGTTTTTTAATGATTAAAGCAGATGTTTTTTGTGGTAATAAGTTGTTGTTTAAAATGGCATGATACTCTAAATCACGATCAATATAAATTTTCTCCATGTAACCATCAGTATACTTGATAAACAAAACACCATGTATTGCCCCCCGTTTCTGAATTAGTGACTCCAAAGTTGGATTCAAATAGACTACAGGTTTATAGGGAGGG
>CBDVDA010000113.1:0-11912 GCA_965372635.1 uncultured bacterium
CTGCGAGTTCCTCCTGCGCCTTTCCTGCCTGGAACTTCTGCCAGAGCGCCTGCTCGTTCTTCATGCTCGTATTGATTGCCTGCTCGGCGATTGCTTTTGCATGTTTGGCGTCGATACCCATAAGAACGAAAAGAACGCCTGTGTTCGGGTTTTTCAGATTCCGTACCACCTTGCTCCCTACGAGTTGCGCATCGGTGATATGCTTCGATACAGCCGTATTGGCCCTGTCCACGGTTTCCGAATCGGCGGCGCCCGTAGTTTCGGCGTAGCGCTTTATCATCTCGTTAACGGTGACCTTCATCTGGGCCGCGAGCCGCTCACGTGCACTCGCCGCTGCCATCTTCCGTTGAAAGTCATAGCCCGCCTTGGTTGCTGCTGCCGATCCTACGGCCGAAACCTCTATCCCTTCGACAGGTGCGTCACAGACCCAGAGAGGGGCTTCTGTTTTGCCGTCATCAGGGAAGGTGCACTCCTTAACACGCTCTAACTTGACAGTATCGGGAGTCGACTTGCAGGAGACGAAACTCAGCATAATCAGTAAACAAAGTGATATTAGTAATGTTGTTCTATTCATGGTACCCTCCAAATTTTTCTATAATTGTTTTTGTTGAACCACGTAAGGCTAGATTTTATACCTCCTTTCAGAATTTTAAAAGCATATAGTCTGAAATTGATAAATTATTTTCTGTAATGCTAGTGTAAGTATAGCATTTCCTGAGATGTTTTTTTCTCTCACCATGCTCATCGACTCTATCACAATCCACAGGAATAGGTCTGTCGGGGATTTATGACGAGGTTCCTATGGGAATAATTTCGGGCCTTACCAATTTAAATTGCGGCATAGCGACGCCGATGTCGGCGTTGATGTACGTGGGATCACAGACGAGATATTTCTTCCCCTTGTAGGTGACACTGTCCCCTGCTGCATTGCCGTTAAATCTGACGGCAGTCGCCATGTGTCCCGGATAGTGGAGGCCAATTACTTCCAATCCCACCAGTTGCTTCACCAAATAGGCAAAGAGGATGGAACGGTCCTCGCAGTCTGAATAAGGGTAAAAAAGGATTTCGTCGGGAAGGAAGTACTTCTCCCGTCCAAACTGCTGGCCATCCGTCTTGTAGCGAAAGGCGGTCTGGACAAAACGGATGATTATGTTGACCGCCTCCCCTTCCGTTTTCCCCTTGATGATAGGCGTCAGCGCACTTGCAAGAGAGCGGCCCGCCTCCTTCGATACGGAGGCGTTGAAATAGACCTCGAAGTCTGTCTGGGGGTAGTATTCGAAGAAGGCCGCCATCTTGCGGTCATACTCGACGGGCACCGAATAGTCGCGGCCCCTGTATTTGAAAGCGAGTGTCCTAGCGCTGATTTTTTCTGTAATGAGCGGTGTTTTGCCTATTGCGTAGTCCATACGCCGATTTGCACCGGGGTAGCGGCCTTTGTAGGTGAAGAGGCTCCCCATCTTCCTCTCCTTCCCGTCGAAGGAGAGAGCATAGTACCGTTTCCCTTCCAGTTCCAGGTAGGTCGTCCCGTAGAGCCGGTTTTTCGATGGGGTAAGCAGAAAGACCTCCTCTTCGTTATAGGCTGCTTTTGCATCAAACCCCGCCTTGGAGAGGATGAACCAGGTAAAAAGAGTGACACCGTTTTGGTCCTTATTACCGTAGATCGCCTCGCCCGTCCTCCGGGTTAGCCGGTGGTAGCCCCAGTCGTTCAGTTGAAGCGCATCCCTGTAACTGTCGAGTTGCTTTACCAGAGCATTGAAATCCCCTTTGCTGGCTCCTTCCCAGAAGGCGCTGATTCCCTTTTCGTCCAACCTGACAGGCGAGTTGCTTTTGAGGGCCGGGTCGTACCGGAGGGAGATTGGCTGACCGTAGAACTCGAACTTGACGCTCCTCCCTTTCAATGCCTCTTTCTCCGGCAGCTTTATAACCGGCTTTTCTCTCGGCGGCTCTCTTTTCGGTGGCGTTATTTTAACAACTTTACCGCTGAAGGGTTTATCTTCTTCGGGTCGCTTCTTCGGCGCTTCCGGAATTTTGACGGGCTTCGGTTTTTTATAAAACTTTTCGCCCTGGAAGAGCCGAAATTCCTCCCACTGTTTCTTCAGGTAGTCCGTAAAATCCCTGTCCCGCTTTTCCCTGAATTCTTTGTACTGGCCGAGTTCCTTCTTTTTCCAACGGTCGAATTCCGATTCCGCTTCTGAATCGGTGGCGAGTCCGGCAATGCAGAAGGATAGCATCAAAATCATTGATATTATGTCCTTCATATTGATTCTTTTATTCATCCGTGCCATCGATATAATTGGCTACCCGTTTTGCTGCCTTCGACGAGACTTCTCGTACGGCGCGGGTGACGGCCTCGCTGTAGGTGCGGTGTGCGGTGCGCTTATTTTCTGTAATTTCCCCGAGAGTCAGGCCCGTTGCTCTGTCGATGACGGCAATGGAGGCAGATGCCCGTGCGTATTCCCATGAGGGATTTTTCAGGTCAACGGGAGTCGTCTTTATATCCCCAAGGATATGCAGCGATGCCGAGCCTGAATCTTCGCTCAGTGTATACCCTTCCGGCGTCAGTTTCTCGGCGATCTTATCGCCCAGAACCTTGCCGAACTCGCCATCAATTTTGACAAAGACGAGGAGACCGGCGCTGATCCCTGAGATTTCCCGGAGGATTTTTGCGATTTCTATCGTGCCGCCGCCTGAAGAGGGAGCGCCGATGACTCCAAGGCGGCTCTTTATAACCTCCTTTTCCAGCCAGAGTTTCCGTACCTTTCGTAGTTGCCGCAGTCTGCCGAAACGACTTTTCTGTTCATCGAGGGAACTTAAGATCGCTTCGGCCTTATGGTCGATCCCTTTCATATCATTTCGCCACTGTCGGGCCGCTTTTTTCCGCTCCAATGCGGCGATGGCATGGTAAAAGCCGCCTCTTTCATCGAACCAGTGGGCGGCGATTTCCACCCCTTTCAGTTCGACGGAAGAGAGGACGCGCACATTCTGCTCGGCCTGTCGGGTCACTTTTTCATCCATGCCGGATTCCGTCAATGAACTTACCCGGCTCACCACCTCGCTTGTGACCTGAGCTTCAAATATGGCGGAAAGCGCCGCCTTGGCGCGCATCCCCGCCTCTTCATTGCTCTGTCCTTCGCCCGTTGCGCTCAGATATTTAGACTTATCCAGGAAGGGTTCGGCCGCCTTCGGCGACCTAATGCCGCTCTTGCCAGACAGGCAGCCTGTAATAAAGAGGAGGCAAAGAACTGTCGCAAGACCTTTTAGAGAGAGGTTCATCAATCTACTCCCCTTTTTGTTGACAACATATCCATCTCTAAATCGTATCATAAATCAGGAATTTCACCTCTCCCTTTTTTATTTCAATATCGCCATAGTCCCGTTTTGATCCGCAACTCTCCGCTGTCGCGCTGTAGACGCCCTCCGGCAGGTACATGGTCGAAAGATAGATTTCACCCGGCAGGGTCCGCCAGGAGCGTTTATCCGCCTTTTCGACGATAGCCGTATTAAGTAAGTTAAAGAGCGCCTTCACGGCGTCGTTCTCCGTCGCTTTGCTGATGACTACCTGCTTTATAGCCGCCCTGGCGAGTGTTTTTGCGATCACCCGCCCCTTCCGGTCATCCAGGTTTTTTACGGCAATGGCGTTGATATCCTCTACGAGTTCACTTTCGGCCTCGGCATAGAAGTCCTCACTTCTCACTTCGATGCGGCTTCCCCCGCAGGCTGGCGGAGTGACGAGATATCTCGGAAAGGCTATCGATATGGGTCCCCTCAGACTTGCAATTACCAGCTTTTCCTCCTGCTTCACCGGGGATGTGCCGTTAAGATGGACCATGACCAGTCTGCCCATTTTTTTTGTCTCCCTGTAGGTAACGCCCTTCTTGGCGAGTGTCCCATCGAGCAACTTCCTCACCTCATCTTTGCGTTCCGTTGCTCCTGCGAGGCGGACGAGGCTTTCTTTCAGCGCTGCCGGGACCGGTGTGCCGTAGTTTTTTGCGTATCCCTCGAAGGTCTTAAAGGCCTTGTAGTAGTCGATGTAGGCGTCGTCCAGGTTCCCTTCAGCCTCGTAGAGGATACCGCTTAAAAACCGACCGAAGGCGTCCTCCTTGTAGACGTTTTTCTTGTCATACTTATCGTTATAACTGAGTAGCAGGGCGTCCAGACGGCGGCATTCCACCAGCGCCTCTTCAATATTGCCGAGCATGGAATAGTTGAGGGCCGATAAGAGATTGACCATGGCTCGCTCGAAATCCTCTCCCGAATAAGGGAGGGTGTAGTCGTTGATAATGAAGGAGGCCACCTCCTTCGTAATACTCCGGGTCCAGAGCTTTTGTGCAAGGTCTTCGGCTTTGTGAAAATAGGCGTTGCTTTCAGGATAATTGCCGCAGCGGAGGTTGATCATGGAGGCGTCCAGGAGATAATTGAGGCGCATATTGAAGCCGTAGGAGCTTCTTTTTTTCTCCAATGCTTCCAAGGCGGCGGCGCAATCCCCGGCGTGAACCTGCCGATTGAGGGTGGGATAGTTGATGGTTGATGCACACCCGGGAAGAAGGAGGATGATGAAGAGCAGCGCCCTTCCGGCAAGCTTTCCGGGGACGGCTTTCAGGTTAATTTGTTTGGACAGCATTAAAATCCCCGGAACTGGTATTTGACCTGCGGGGTCTTAAAAAGCCTGACGGGAGTGGAACCAGGGAGCTTTTGCCACGTCTCTAAAAGCCGAAACGGGACTTTTTGATCATCTTTTTGATCTTCTTCTCGCCTATCCAGACCTTCTTGTTCGATTCTATATAGATGAGTTCGAGGTTAACCTGATAAAACATGACGCTCTTCCTCCCTGCCGCGTCCTGGATGGTGTTGATGCTCCCTTTGAGCATGAAGTCGGCGCCTGCTTCCGCACCTGCCATCTTTGCCGTTTCTTCCGAGGCGTGGATCGCCTGGTCCTTCCGTTCTTCTCTAAGCTCTTCTCTCTCCGTACTGCTGGCAACGAAATCAACTTCGCCCGTGTTGATGAGAGCACGTTCGAGGTCTTTGCTGAAGGTTTGCACGTTGATATGTTCGTGGCTCCTGTTTTTGACCGTTCCGACGATGACGACGGGGAGCTTTCCGTCGTTGTTCCGCTTGAATCGTTTATGCCATGGATGCTTGATGGCGTCACTGATCATCTCTTCCGACACGAGCCTGGAATCGGTGTCGTTCCACCGTCCACTCAAGTCAATCTCATCCTTCACATCGACCCGCTTGACGCTGGTGGCGCAACCGAGAACCGAAATGGCAACAAGGGTAATCATTAATACTATCAGGTTTCGCATATGTCACTCCTTTATAGTGAATTCTGTTAAGGTGAAGATACTACAGATTATTTGACATGTCAAATGCTGGAATAAAAATTAGAGCCCGGCGCTCTCACTTTCCTTAAGAAGTACTTCTATGTTTTCTTCAGAAATCCCCGTAATATCGATGGAAAAGCCCTCGTAACCGATCATTGTGAGCTTGTCGGCCAGGTGTTGCGCCGTATCGTCTATTTTGATGTCCAGTGTGGCCTTTCCGCCGCCAATTCCCCGCTGGGCGATTTCCTTTATGGCGGAGATATTCTTTTCGATAATATCCTTGAATTTGACAAAGGCTGTATATGACGTAACGCCTGAGATGGTCATTTCAATGGTTCTTAGTTTTTCACTCTCCTCTTTCCCGGCAAAAGAGGCTATTTTTGTCATTACATCTATAGATGCCTCATTTAGTGCCGTAAAAAGTGAACGCTCCCCTGCCCGCTTGATTTCATCTTCGGTGGCCCATTCTTCATTCGCCGTTTCACCGATAGTTTCCTCCCTCTCCCTGTCTATTGCCAAGAGGGATATCTTCGTTACGGTGGAGGTTGCCTGGGCGTCTGCCTTTAAATCCTCCACCCTAGTTAAGACATGCCCGTAGAGAATCACATCGGCATTGAACATCTCGCCGAATGCCAGGAGTTGAATCGTATCGAGTTGTTCATTGTTGTAGCCCGGAGAGGTTTTTATCTCCGGGGCAGTCCCGTGGGAGACCACCTCAAAACCCCGCGATGAAAATATTTCTTTCAGGATATTTTCCGTTTCCGTTGGACCGGTCTTCCCCCTCCCCTTCTTCCACCAAAAAGTATCCCGTTTTTCTATTTCATTTTTTTCCACGACCATGAGAAGGAGGCTCGGCAACTGCTCCGGAAGGGAAACTAGTCCGAGCGCCGAAAGATCGTCGCCGAGAAGCGACTTTATGATGACGGCATCAAGGGTGATTTGGTAGATATTCCCTGTCGTCTTTTCGGAGACGACCCTGTAGTGCTGGATATATTCAGTGGCATTGGAATAGATCCCATCCTTTATCGTCTCCAGATTGAATGCAATATCCTCGGAAGAGACGAGCGCGGCAACGCCCTGCTCGACCGACTTTTTAATGGCATCGTCAATGGCCATAACACGGGCCTTTGCCGTATTGTTATTGATCATCGCCATGCCGTCCGCAGTGGCAGAGAAGGTCGCTTCCTCTCCCGATGCAAGTGCGGGAAGAAAGAGGGAGAGCAGGACCAAGTTTATCAATTGTCTTGTCTTGATTCTATGCATGGCGTCGTTATATCAACGGTTCGTTCATTACTAACATTTCTTGTGACATGCCGAAGGCATTAATTTGAAAACAGCCCCTGTTTCGTGCCGATTTCACCGAGGCCTTTCAGGTTGAAGAGGACAAAAATCCGTTGCTCTTCAGGCGTCCTTCTCGTACTGTAGGTCAGTGTAAGATCCCAGCACTGGCGTTCCAAAAGCAGGCCATACCGGTTCTCATGGAAGAAACCGTCAGAGATGGAGTACCGTCCCCTGTAGGCGACGCTTACCGAATCATTAAGGCGGTAACGCAATGACGAGTCGAGATAGCGGACATCGGGGACATTGGTATACCGGTAAGCGAGGGCAAGCCTGTCGCCGTTTTTCCGGCGCGCACTGAAATCGGCCGACCCGTAGGTGACTTCTTCCTGGTAGGTGTCGTACCTGACTTCCGAATCGAAACGGTAGCCCTGCCGCCCCCTTACCTTCAACTGGCCCGTCACCGGTCCCCAGGGCTCTCGCCTGTCTCCTGCAAAAAGCAACTGCCGGTCAGCCTCGATAAAGTCATAATACCGAAAGAGCTTGAATTCCACAAGCCTGTTGTAATAGACCTGCTCCTCCTCATGTGATTTTGTGACGAAAAAGTTTTCCAGTTTCAAAAGGAGTTGCTTTCTCTCACTGATCCTGTCGATGCTATCATAGGAGGGAAGCGCCGACTGGTCTTCCTCTGGCGTGCGGTAGAAGGTAAGGCCGGGAGCTACGGTATGTTTTACCTTTTCCACATCTCCAATGTCCGTATCGTATATCTTCATGAAGGGGATGGAAAAATCGAGTTCGAAGTCGTATAACTCCCTAGATTGACTACGATTATCTTTGTCCCTGGTCCGGTAGAGCGTTTCCCTCAGGCCGAGCTTGGGCGTTAATTCCATAATATTCCAGGGACGGAGAGGAAGCGAAAAGGAAGGATGAAAGTCGAAACGCTGGCCTGCATAAAGTCCTGACTCCTCGTCCGTCTTTTCCCTCCAGAAGTTATTGATTCTGGAATCAAGTTGGAAGTGGACAGGTGTTTTTCCGATGGGCCGCCTGTTCCCTCTCAGGATCATTTCGGGCAGCCTTTGCAGCGTCGTGTCTTCATTAATAAGAAGGTTTTTAAAATACCTGAAATTGGTAAGGAGGGAGTAATTGCTCCAGTTTTTCACGAGCGACGCCTGCGATTCCAGGCTCTGGCGGGAGTAGATGTTGACATCCTGGCCGTAGTCGGTATAGATCGCCCTGTCACTTACCCCCTCCAGCGAAATTCTGCCGTAAAGACTCTTGCTGAAATTCTCCCTGTGTCTGTACGACCCGACCCACCGCTCGTTGTCCGTCGAATAGTGCTCGAAGACGTACTTGATCCTGGCTGTGCCTTCACTATCGGCGGTCCTCACGTATCGGTATTCCAGTTCGCCTCCGTAGGCGCGGTTCGCCTCGTAGTTAAAGGTCAAGGTGGCGTCCTGGCTTCTGGAGAGGGCTAGAAACAGGGGCTGGTCGTATGTGAGGCCCCAACGGCTCGAATAGCCAAATTTCGGTGCTAGAAGGCCGGTTTGGCGATCCGTTTTTATGGGGGCTATCAGTACGGGGAAATAGAGAAGAGGGACACGCCTTGCGTAGAGCCGCGCATGTTTAGCAACGAGATATTCGCCAATCTCCAGATCGACTTTGCTCGCCTTGATGTGCCAGCTGGGTGAATCGCCGTCGCAGGTAGTCATGATGGCGCCTGATATCCTGTACGTCTCCTTACCTGTTTTCTCGATCTCTTCCCCTTTTATATGGTAATTCGCTTCCTTCACGAATATCTTCCCATTTTTAATGCGGGCTGTCGATTTTTCAAAATCATACTCCATTTCTTCGCCGCTTATGGAGTCCTCCTTTTCCGTAACGGTTACACCCTCTTTTGCGATAAGCCTGTTCTCGTTATCGAAAAAGGTAAGGCTGCCTGATTCGATGACCGTCGTTCCGCGTGTGAGCTTCACGTTCCCCTTCGCCTTTATCGCTTCGAGCTTACTGTCGTAACTCATCTCATCGGCTGAAATTTTGACCTCGGCGTCGTCAGAGAGTTCGAGGGGGGCGGCGGCAAAGCCGATCCCGGCGAAGTTTATCGCCAGCAGGGAAAAGGTGAAAAGAAAGGAGCGAATGCGCCTTGTATGCGAGGTTTTTTGCATCTTCCGTCGGCCTTGAAAAGTAGTAGGCAAGCTTACCAAAAAAGGGAGATAAAGTCACCAATAAGAAGTCTTCAGGATTGAGAGCCGCCTTTGACTACGCCGGGAGAATAAAATAAAAAGGGCGAAGCCTCTTCATGCAGGCTTCGCCCCTATTGTTGATTGAAAAGTATTCAGTATCAGTAGGTTTCGACAAAAACCTCGAAGTAGACCTGGGGGTGGTTGCAGGCGGGGCACTCGGACGGCGCCTTCGCCCCTTCGTGGACGTAGCCGCAATTGGCGCACTTCCACTCTACCTTTTCGTCCTTTTCGAAGACCTCCTTCTTCTCGATGTTTGCGGCGAGTTTCAGGTAGCGCGCCTCGTGGCGTTTTTCCACGAGGGAGATGTTCCTGAAAGAACGAGCCACTTCGGGGAAACCCTCTGCCTCAGCCGTCTCGGCGAAGCCTTTATAGAGCAGCGTCCACTCCTCGTTTTCACCGGCCGCCGCTGCCTTCAGGTTGTCCAGCGTGCTCCCTTGTGCTACGGGATAAGCGGCATTGATCTCCACCACGGCGGGAAGCTCCTCTTTCAGGCCTTCGAGAAGATGTTTATAAAAAACCTTGGCATGTTCCTTTTCGTTTTCCGCCGTCTCCAGGAAAATCGCCTCCATCTGCCGGAAACCCTCTTTCCGGGCGGCGGAGGCGTAATAGGTATAGCGGTTTCTCGCCTGGGATTCCCCGGCAAAGGCCTTTAGCAAATTTTCGCAGGTCTTCGTACCTTTAAGTTCTTTCATGATTTCTTCTCCTCCAAAAGAAATGATCTATATGTTTTGAAAACCTGAAGCAGACACAGATTAAGACTGATAAGATATGATTTTCACGGATAAATATCTTGGTGAATATTCAATCATAATAAATCAGTGCAAATCAGTGTCAAATGCTTTTCTGAGGTTTATTTCTTTTCCTCTTTTTCCTTCTTCTTGGCGAGTTTCGCCTCCAGCTTGGAGATCTTCCCTTCCATCGCCTTCAAATCTCCCTTGGTGGCGATACCGAGGTCTTTCACTACGCTCAGCACCTGGTCTTCTACCAGTGCTTTCATTTTCTTCTGGCTCTTCTTAGTGATGCGGGTGAAATCTTTCAGCATGTCCCCTCCCTCCTTTTGAGAGAGGTTTCCCTTCAAGACGAGTTCATCGGCAATCTGCCGGAGTGTCTCCTGTGTTACCGTTGCAGCGCCGAGGCCGAGTTCCACCGATTTCTTTATAAGATTCAACATTTGAGTTATCTCCTTTCCGCCCGATTTATTCCCACCTTAATTATAAAGATAGCAGACGTGAACAAAATGTCAATGAAACTTTTCACGTCCTTTCATTTCACCAATACTGCATCTTTATCACTATCTGTAACTCCTTTTGCTCCAGCGTGAACCTCGCCTTCCGGAAGGGAGGCGGGCCAATGAACGATTCCGGGTTGTTTGACGCCCCGTACCCTTCGGCAGGCACGACCTTCCATTTGAAATCGAGCTTGCCGTTTTCGTTCTCATCGTGGATGGCCGCCACGGCATAAACGCCGTAGGCTATGCCGGTAAAATTCCCTTTGGCAGTTCCGTCGTGTATGGTGAGGTCCGTAACGTCAACGGCCTTTTCTTGGCGAGCGGGGAAGCCGTCCTTCGACGAAAAGAGGCTGATCCGTACATTTCCCGTGTCGTTCCTTAGACCTTCGACAACGACGTGGATGTCGCCCTTCTCCGCCGCAATCGCCGTTGAGCAGGAGAGGAAAACGGAGAGGAACAGAAAAACTGTTTTGATGGGATTCAGGCAGAGGGTCATTGGTGATTTGGCATCTGTAAGCTAAAGGAATAATGAATTTTGATCTTCCATACGTTACGATCAAGGGTTCGAATTGTCAACGTTTTAGAGGAGCCGAATATAAGAGAGGGATTGAAATCGCCTACCCGGCGCGTTACAATCCTGCTATGAACCTCATCCTTCTCGAACCGAACGATCTCACGGGAGACGACATGGCCCGCATCTCCGGGCGGCGTCTCGATCATGCGAGAAAAGTCTTCAGGGCGAAGACGGGCGAGGAACTGGCTGTAGGTCTGTTGAACGGCAACCGGGGCAAGGGGACAGTGACGGCCATCACCGGCGAGTACCTGGACTTGACGCTACGCCTTGATGAACCCCCTCCCCCGCCGCTTCCCGTAACACTCATTCTCGCCCTCCCCCGCCCGAAGATGCTGAACCGCGTGCTACAGGCCGCCACGTCCATGGGGGTGAAGAAAATCTACCTCATCAATTCCTGGCGGGTGGAAAAGAGCTACTGGGAGAGCCCGAAACTGGGCACTGAAAACATGAGGGAACAGATGATCCTCGGCCTGGAACAGGCGAAGGACACCCTTCTCCCAGAGGTTCACCTGAAGCGGCTATTTGCCCCCTTCGTCCGGGAAGAACTCCCGACGCTCATAAAGGGGACGCGCCCCCTGCTCGCCCATCCGAGTGCGGTTGCACCTTTCCCCAAAGGCAGCGAGTGCCATTTGACGCTTGCCGTAGGCCCGGAAGGTGGGTTTATCGAACGGGAGGTGGAGACGTTCAAAGAGGTTGGTTTTCAGCCCGTCAGCCTCGGAGAGCGGATACTAAGGGTCGAGACTGCTGTTCCGGCTTTGCTTGCGAGGTTGGGCTGACGTAAGGGTGAGGACTACACCTACAAGTCCTCAAGATTTTAAAGAATTATAATTTCCGATTACGGATAGAAAGAGTTATATAAAAATGATGATTTCAGACTTTTTCTTCAGGCTCAACGATCTGAATAACGTTCTCAGGTATGCATATTTCCCCCTTTTACCCCACAAGGCGTAGCCTGAAGAAGTGATTTTGTAATCTGGGCCAGGGGATGCTGAGTTGGGAGAATATCCGAGGCATAGCCCAGAAGCTTATCGGAGCTGTCCCTCTGAGCGCCCACCACGTCAAGGAACCTAGCGCGGTCGAATCTTTGGGTAAGAATGGCAGCCACCTGCGACGCAGATTAACCAACTCCTCCGCAGTCACCAAATTGGTGTAACCGTAGTTCCGCCGCACTTTTACGCGAAATGGACCCGCTCCATCGAACAGTTGACGGTACAGGTTTACACTTCGGTAGAGAGCCTGATAATCACCCTGTGCCAAGGATACACCCTGAT
>CBDVDA010000114.1:0-11838 GCA_965372635.1 uncultured bacterium
GCATTCTTGAGTGCGATCCGCTGTCCCCCGGCAAAAACATGCTTGATGCAGCCCGATTCCGCGCATTCGTAAACGCCGCCGATATAGACGGTCGTTCCATCGGAAGTAATCTTTTTTACTCTGCTTCCGCCTGCATCGTAAACGAATGTCGTTATGACGCCATTGTAATCGATGGAGACAGGCATGTTGTCGTAATTGTAGTCAATTTTCCTGATACCATCATCTTCAGTATTGCCGTTGGCATCGTAAGAAAAGGTCCGCCCGTTTGAAAGAGAGGTTACGGCATGGGGCCTTGAGGGGTGGTCGTAGTTGAGTTCGAGCCCTCCTTCCGCCGGGAAGGGCATATCTTCGAGGTTATCCACTATGGAGGTGACGCCCCCTCCCTTGCCGTAGCCGTAAAGAACGTCGATGAGCTTCCCTTCTGCTGCGCTGCCGGAAGCGATTGTTTCGAGCCTGTAATTTTTCGGGAGATAGCTGTAAGAGGTAGTCGAGGCATTAGCGCCGTATGTCACCGTTCCCGGCTGGCCCAGTGCATTGTAACCGGAGAAGGCGGCATATCCGGTCACCTGCTCCAGGCTGGTTCCATTGTAACTGTAGTTCACCGTCTCGCCGTCGGGATATGTGAGGGACGTCGCCCTTCCCTGGTCGTCATACTCGTAGTGTAAAGGATAGTCCGTACCATCGATTGTCGTGATCACGTCCTCTGTCTGCCCCAAAATATTATAGGAGTACCGGACCGAGCCGGAACTGTCCGAAACGGTAGTGAGCATCCCCTTGCTGTTTTTGAAAAAGCCCCCCTCCTCATCGTAAATATAAACCGCTTCCGTCCCGTCGGGGTATATCTTCCTCGTCAGCCTGTTCAGCTTATCATATCTGAACTCTATGGTCTGCTCCTTGGCATCGGTCTGGTTTAGCAGGTTTCCGTTGTCGTCGTATCCGTAGGTCCAGACGCCCATATCCGGGTCGCGCATGTAAATCTTGCGACCCAGAGAATCATAGCGTATCTCCGTCACGTTCCCCTTGCTGTCGCTTACGAACCTCAGGTTTCCGAGGACATCGTATTTATACTTTATTGTGGCATAAGGTGACCCGATGCCGGTGGAACACCTGCTGAATTCCCCTTCATATTCGTCCACCCTGACAGGGCGCCCTGCCGCGTTCTTTGTGATGCGCCTCTTGTGACCATCGGGGCCTATGGAGACCGTTACAAAATCATCAGAGCATGACTGGCTGGTTGTTCCGTCTGCTTGTATGGCGCGTTTTACCCTGCCGAGGGGACCGTAGACAATCTCGGTGTATCCTTCGGGCGAGGAGCCCTCGAAATAGGGGAGAGACTTTCTGCGTACCTTTCCCCGGGCGTCATACTCTGTCTCCTTCACTACATTTTTCCCTTCAGGGCCTGTGGAAACCGTCTTTGTCGTCCTGCCTAATCCGTCAAAGTAGGTGAGCGTTGTAAACTCACCTGAAGTGACCTCCAGATGGCGCGTCTCTTTATTGACGTATTCGCTTAAGAGTGGGTATTTCCACTCCGTCGTTGTTCCGTCGGGGCCAACTTTCTTGACTGTCCGTCCAAAGGTGTCGTACTCCGTTGTCCCTGTCGCACCGGTAGGCGCGGTAACGCTCTTTACCTGTCCGTAAAGTCCCTTGTCTGCCGGAACGCCATCGACACCGTAATATTCTGTGCTGACTTCATGTTCCAGATGGTTGGTCATCTTCGTAACGAAGGTATTAGAAGCGTCATAAATGTATGTCGTTACATGCCCTTCAGGATCGGTTTGAGTTTGGGGATTTCCGTAACTGTCGTAGGTTGTATGAGTCGATATATCCTCACCTTCCGAATTCCATGCTATGGTATCGGTCAGGTTCCCCTTCGGATCGTAAACGTAGTCCATGTAAACAACCTTTGTCTCGGTGCCTATCCCGGCGTAAACGGTTTCGTCCTCCGGGAGACTCACCATCCAGTCCGTCGTATTAGGAGAGAATGTTCTTACAATAGTACTGTCGTCGGAGAAATCGTCTACATCACCGTAATTGTCGGTCCTCGTTGCATTTCCGTATGCGTCGTATTCATAGGCCACCTTCGTATGTTTGAAGCTTGCGTTGCCGTCATAGAGGTAAGAATCTACCTTGATTGGCGGATTGTAGTAGGGCGCCGAATTGTCGGGATCATACTTGTAAGTGGTTATGGTATCGGAATAGACGCGGCCCTCACCGTCTGAAATCTTCATTCTGTAAGGTCGGCCCTTTGTGACAGCCTGAGGCACATCGGGCTTATTGATGCTCGGTGAGAGACCGTTGCCCTGGTGAAACCAGGTCTCCTTGACCGTCCTCCCACCATTCGGTCCGACAGGCCCTATCACTTTAACATAGTTAAAGCCGCGGTACTCCTTCTCCTCCTTATGATAATATCCTCCGGAATATTCGTAAGACGTTAAAGAAACATTTCCGTTGCCGTCATCTATAGTAAGGGAACTGAGCGTCTTAACGGGGATAAATAATTGAGTATTGGAATATTCCGTCGAAGACTTGTAGGTAATAATCGTTTTGCCGCCAAGGGCACTGCCAATCTCTTTTAGCAGGTTTGAAGCCAGTTCAGCAGGGGGTGCCAAAAACTCCAAATCTCCGTTTGAGCGGATATAGAGAACATCTGTCTTACCGTCTCCATTGAAGTCATTAATGAAATATCTGTTAATCTCTCCCGTTCCTCTATGGCCCCAGTATGTCAAAGGGGTAAAAGAATCACCCTTGGAATAAGCCACTTTCAGGTTTCCATTGGAGTCAATAAAAACCAAATCAGCTCTGCCGTCACCATTAAAATCACCTGTTTTGTACCGTGCGGTACCACCGGAACCAAGATTTGTAGTATTCGTAACTTTATTGAATCTCTTTCCGTCATACAGTGCAAGCTGAGCAATTTTTTGCGGATTGATGTATAAAATATCTGTTTTGCCATCCCCATTGAAATCAGCATACTTAAAGCTGGTACTATCATTTTTACCAAAACAAAAATACGATCCGGGGCATTCCGTACTATCTAAAACACTCTGCACCCCAACTGGAGGAAGAAAGAATCTCTCTCCAATACCTAAGCTAACACTATGTTTACCCGCATAGCCCACTTGGTATGGGTCCAGGCCGTAATTACTCGCTATAAACCTGACTTCACTCAAGGTGTGTACATCCGTTTTGCCATCCCCATTGAAATCAATAAATTTTCTGTAGCCGAGTTTAATAAAAGCACCGGAGACTGAAGCGGGATATTGCTTTGAGATGAAACGGCTCCCATTTGAAAAAAGATAATATTCCGTATATGTTGGGATTTCAACCCCCGTTTCACCGTCGGACACGGAATCTGTTTTATAAACAAAAACATCTGTCTTGCCGTCACCGTTAAAGTCACCGACCCTCATCTGGCCTTCTGCACCATCGACAGAATAGCGAGACCATTTTCTGCTTGAATCAAAACCTGCTCCATTAGATAAAGCAACCTCATAATCCATTCCGCTTTTAAAAAATATGTCCGTTTTCCCATCACCATTAAAATCGCTGTATAAATATCTGGGGTCTCCATGAGGCAGGTTAATCCACTCCCTTGGTTCTGCAAAAAAATCACCCTCGGAAAGTGCGACCATTTGTCGACCGTCTGATTCTGTATATACGATATCCTGCCTGCCGTCACCATTGAAATCGCCAGACCCGTAACGAGCCATTACATTGCCGTTGGTCAGACTAGAGACTGGAGGCTTTTCCGAAGGTTTTATAAGCTCTATGTCTCCGTTTGATCGGATAAATAGAACGTCTGTTTTACCGTCGCCATCAAAGTCATAAAAGAAATACCGGGCCATCTTCCCGTGACCGTCACCTCCATGTCCCCAGTATGTCAAAGGGTCTAAAGCATTGCCTTGGGAGTAGGCAACCTTTATGTCGCCAACAGCATTCACATAGGCCAAATCAGCCTTTCCATCTCCATTAAAATCACCCGGTCGGTAATGACCGCCTTCTCCCGAACCGAATTTTATACTGTCAAATCTTGAACCGCTAAAAGCGATCATTTTAGATTTGCCATCGGAAGCGATGTGAATAATATCCACTTTGCCATCGCCATTGAAATCACCAGGCTTATACCTGGATTTTTCCGCATAACCAATAGGATAAGCATCCGTTTTGCCATCGCCATTAAAGTCGCCAAACAGGAATTGATTAGTAAAATAGCAGGGCAGCGTTATATGAAAAGGGCCGCCATCACTAAATGAACTGCCCGTAGACGAGAGCAACGATTGGTAGCTCTCCTCGAAACCATTACACCAACTTTTAAAAAGAATATCCGTTTTGCCATCACCATTAAAATCAGCATATTTGGCTAAACCCATTGAAAAACCTTCTGGGCCATCACTCCATATTGTGGCCGGGTCAAAACCATTTCCGTTGGAGAGAGAAACATTTAACCTGTTGTTATATTGCAAAACATCTGTTTTGCCATCCCCATTGAAATCACTGTATGTGGTTAGGGTGGAATGTGCATGAGGAAGTTTAGTCCAATCAGTCGGCGTATCAAAAGAGCCTCCATTGGAAAGGGCCACCTTCTGATATCCATCAGGCTTTAAATACGCCATATCAGTCTTGCCGTCCCCATTGAAATCTCCAAAACTGTAACGTCTTACGTCGCTGCCATTCCCCAATTTAAAAGGCTTCACTTCAATAGAGCCGTCCGACCCAATAGATGATGCACTTTCCGGTTCAGGATAGTACTTCAGGGTTGTAGGAGGTAAACTGCTTGCGCCATACTGGTCGAGCTTTTGAACTGATGAGAGTAACGAAGCGCCTGTTTGCTGACTCTCTTCATAGTTTAGCCTGTATGACCAGGCTTTCTGGTTGTTTGCATACACCTCGACGGTACTCAGCCTGTAGGAGGTTTTCACCTCAAAGTTTTTACTGTATTCCAGTTGCTGATCACCCCTGGAACCGCCGTCCAATATAAATTTCACATAATTGGCGGGTGCCAATGAGCCGTTACCGGCATAGGACATTTTATCAGCATAAATCTCATCTTTATTTTTGTGGTAGCTCAAAACCATAAAATTGCCTTTGGTGTCTACTACTTCGTCGAGACACCACTTAAAAATACGGTTTCTATTGCCGGGATCATCCTGACGCGATGCCGTGGTTTTCCCATAGTAGTACTTAATCCCCATTTTGTCCGTCACTTCCCAGTACGGTCTATCGTATCCATCCTTCAGCTTCCTGAGCCTCAGAAACGCGCCCTCAATCTTTGCCCGGTATTCGTTGCCCCCAATCCCTGTAAGCTCAATGGCAGAGCCCGCCATCATAAGGAGAAAGTCATCTCCATTATAGTCCAGACCACCCCTCATGCTGCGGGTGATTGCACCTAATTCGATGTCCCACCCCATCCCTATCCACCCGTTACCTCTATTACTCTTGTAGGTAAGAGTGAGGTTCGGCTGCATGCCCTTTCGTCCTGGTGGAACTGCTATTGGGATACCGTAGCTGGCGGAACCTGTGAAGAGGTCTGGAAGGACCGTACTCGCCCCGCCGGAGCCGGTCACCCCTTGCGATGATGGCCCCCTCTTCAGCATTAGAAACTGATCCAGTCACGATGATGCCCATCATCAAGGCCGCAACAAAAGCAGCAGCCATTCCGGCCCGGCAGAACTTCATTTTGAATTTCTCTATCAGGTTCATTTCATTCTTGATGTGAAGGTTAAATTGTGACACCGGACTCTTAATATGACCTTAGAGTCCAAATAGTAAAGGAGAGGATACAACAGAGGGAGAAAAAAATGCTATAGCTATATTGCTATTTATACATACTATATTGCTATCTATACATACTAGATTGCCGTCCGGTCAAACCATATTGCTATTTGCAGTGAGGATGGCAGTTTTTCCGGTAGGCGGTGGGGGAACACCCTTCCAGGCTCCTGAAAGTTTTTTCAAAGCTGGTGAGGTTATTGTACCCGACAGCGAAACTTATTTCACTGACTGTAAAAGGGGAAAATCTCAGGAGACGCTTCGCTTCGTTTACCCTGAAGTGGCAAAGATACTGGTTAACCGGCATCCCTGTTGCTTCTTTAAATATCCTTGAAAAGTGATATTTGCTCATCGAGGCAATTCCGGCCACAGCGTCGAGGGAAAGTTCCTTGCTATAATTTTCCGCGATAAACACCAACACCTTTTCGATCTTTTGATGCAGATGTTTATTCTGTCCATTTCGCAGCCGATTAGCTATCAAGCTGTTTTCAACTTTTAAGGTCGCCAACGGCCTGAACCGTTCATTCCCTTCTATGCTTTTGAGGATCGTTTTTATACTCAGGGTGAGGTCTTCTGCATTGAAAGGTCTGGAGAAATAATCTCTTGCGCCCAATTTAAATGCATTCATACAGAGTCCTTCCGAACCCTTTGATGTCATAAATATGACAGGCGTAGACGGCTTGATCTTTTTTATGCTCCTTAACGCATTCAATCCCCGTCTTCCTGCGAAGCTGCAATCGACAACTGCAAGCGAAGCATCCAGGAAAGAATCATCAAAGAGGTCATCAAAACATTTTGGGATTAATAGATTATAGCTGGTTTTTAGGGTCTGCAAAACGACGGCACTCTGTTCATTTCCCCCACCAGCAAATAATATATCCCGCTTTATCTGAATTTCCATTCTCAGACCTAGTGCTAAAATATGTTTTGCCCTGTCTGTTGATTCGATTCAACGCTGCAAGCACCTCTTGTAAAAGAAGAGAGGTTCACGCTATTTATATCACAAACAAAATGTATTGTCGCGACAGATATTGCTCTTTTTGCGACAGATATTGCTCTTTTTGCATTTTTTTTGGAATTTTACTGCTTGGATGAACAGCTTCAGGGCATCTGAAGCCATCTGGAAACATAAAGTTGCGTCAAAGTGATGGGTAGAGATTAAGTGCCGGTAAAATTGAATAGGAGCAGAAAACTTGACTGTGCTAAAATTTTGTCAGGACTTGTCGTAATGGATGAAAATGAATGAAAAAGTGTTATTCGTTGCCGTAAGTTATTCTGAAAACGGAAACGGAGTTCCCCCCCACCCCTTTTCTCCCCTGCGACGTCACCCAGAGCTGGCTATCTTCAAGGGCAAGGTTGAGGCCCACGGGATAGGGATCCACAGGGACCTTCATAACAAGAGTCATTGAAACGGTATCGACGACAGCCACGACGCTTTCACTCTTGACCGCCGCGAAGAGATAGCGCCCGTCGCTCGTTACGTCGATAGTCCGCGTTCCTCTGCCCGTTCGAACTTCCGCTTGGGGCTTCAGTTCCCGTTTACCGGAAAGCACCGTTTCGACAAGCTCCGCGAGATTATATGAGGAGACATATCCGCTGTAATTGGAACTAAGGTAAAGAGTCTTCCCGTCGGGTGACAACACAAGATGGCGCGGCGTCGGCTTCATCCCGTAGACGGTACCGAGGTACGCCTGCTTCTCAACATCGATAGCTGCAATGCCTCCCCCCTTCATCCGGCCAACGAGGAGATAGCGGCTGTCGGGAGTGAAGACGGCGCCCCTCAGACATGACCCACAGGCGCTGTCGCGGTTAATCTTCTTCCCGTCATTTTTTACAACGAACTTTTTCCCTACCGTGACGAGACCGGAATAGCGGAACCCCGCTGGCCGGGCACTGGTCACATTGATAAAACCGACCGTGTTGTCCCCCCAGTGTGCAACGGCGAGCCACTTGCCGTCAGGCGACGAAGCGAGTGTCTTCGGGAGGGGACCCGTAGTCATCACCCTTTCTATATGGTTAGTGCTCGTGTCGATGATAGCGACAGCCGAAGGCAAGAGCGCATTCGGGTCGTAGCTCCTGCGGTAATAGGAGGCCCAGAGGTAACGCCCCTCATGCGTGGCTGCAAATTCGACAGGCTTCCCGGAAAAACGGTTGCGCACAGTCTCTCCACCGGCAAGCCCCCACTGACTGATCCCTTCACCCTTCAAAAAAAGAGCGCCAGCTCCTTTTCCAAAACGATGAAAGAGGGTCGTTTTCTTTGTCAATCTCTCCGGGTCGTAAACGACGGTAGCCATCCCTTCGAGGGAGTTGACAAACACCTGCCCCGAAGCGGGGGAGTAAAAAACAGATTTTGGCGAGTATATATGCTCATCAAAATAATCGCCTTTTTGGCGCGGCCTGCTGTTGTAGCGCTGGAAGCGGACTGTCAATTCCAGCGAAAGCCCTTCAGCCGAAGAGACTTTTGAGCCCATTTCAACACAAAGAGACCTCTCTTTTCTCTTGGCATCCCTGCCGGAAGCAACGGCCGCAGGACAGAAGAGAGTAAAAAAGAGGGGCAGGCAGGGAAGGAGATAAAAAAATATCTTCCACCGGCCAGCGAAAATAAAAGGGGAGGGAGATAGGCGCATGGAAGGCATCCGTATTAATAACCGGAGATGAAAATGGTTAAATAAAAAAGAGGGGCTTAAAGCCCCTCTTTAAAAAGGTCATAAAGATGGTGTCTCTCAGTTCAGGATATAGTTCTTCGGATTAACGGGAACGCCGTTTACCCTCACTTCATAGTGTACGTGCGGTCCCGTCGATCGTCCCGTCGTTCCAACGGCGGCAACCTTCTGGCCCCGCTTTACCACTTCTCCTCTTTTGACTAAAATCTCGGAGTTGTGACCGTAACGGGTAATCACACCGTAACCGTGATCGATTACCAGCAGCTTTCCATAACCAGGCTCGACCCCTACATAGGTCACCCTTCCATCCGCAGGAGCGACGATTGGCGTATTCATTCTCGTTGCGATATCGAGACCCTCATGCATCTTCCATGTTCCCGTATAGGGAGAAACCCGGTTGCCGAAGGTCGATGTTATCCATCCTCTCACCGGCCAGATAGACGGCGTAGAGGCAAGGAGAGACTTCTTGTCTGCCAGGTATTCCTGGAGTTCATTGAAACTCCCCTCCTGGACGGCCGCCTCAACCTGGATGTTATCGAGATGAGTATGCATTTTCTGAATCAGAACCTCTTTCCTGTTGCTGTAATCGAGCAGGTTCCCTTCGTCCGGTCCACCGATACCGAAATACTGCTCCCCACCGCCAGGCTTCTCAAGGTTAGTGATGATGCGCAACTTTGCATCGAATTGTCTCAGCTTGGTCATCTGCGTTTCAACTGAAGATATCTTATCGGCAAAGGCGAGGATCTGGTCCTGTTGCGCCTTGTTCTCTTCCCGCAGCTTAGTGACTTCCCAAATTTGTCCCTTCGCTTTGACATAATCGTAGGTGAGCCAGCTAAAGACAACCGCAGAAACAACAACAGTGGAAAGCAACCCCTTAATAACGGCGGTTGATATCTTATATCTTTTTACGCTGGATGACCGTTGAGGTATAACAATGATTGTAAGGTCGTCTTTCCCCATTTCGCCTCCTATTCCATTACCTTAATTCAATTTTTATCTAGCCAGCACATTTGACAATATACCAAATAGTACTGACATGTCAACGGTTTTCTACCATAACAGCACCCTATAGTCAAGAAATTTCAGGGACATTTTGTTTTTTTAATTGCTCTTATGACGTCCCCCCCCCCCGGGGGGCCAGATATTTCTCACATCTTCCTGTAGCTAAACCGGATAGTTTCAAGCAATAATCAATTCTCCCGCCCCTATTTTTTCCAGAATTCAGGCACAAGCAGAATGAGCAGAGTATAAAGTTCCAGCCGCCCGAGTAACATGCAGGAACTGAGAACCCATTTCCCAAGAGGGTGGAGATGGCTGTAATTATCCGTCGGGCCTACACTCCCGAGGCCCGGCCCCACGTTACTGATAGAGGCCGCAACAGCCGACACGGCACTCAAGGGGTCCAGCCCGAGAAAGCAGATAACGAGCGACGACAATACAAAGAGCAGCAGATAAAGGAAGAAAAACCCCCAGATTGAATCCATAATCTCCGTCGATACCTTGCCGTTATTAAACTTTATATGCGTTACCGCATGGGGATGGATCAGCCGGTAGAGTTCCCGGTACCCCTGTTTAAGAAGCAGGTATATCCTGACCACCTTCATGCCGCCGCCCGTCGATCCTGCACATCCTCCGATGAACATGAGGATAAACAAAAGGTACTGACTGGATCCGGCCCAACTTTCAAAATCTGTCGAGGAAAAACCGGTCGTCGTCATAATAGAAACGGCCTGAAAAGAACCGAGGCGAAGCGCATGAAGCAGGCTAAACCCCTTGGTGAGCATGAGGTCGCAAAGGATATACAGGGTGGCGACAAGCAGGATCAAACCATAAAAGCGGAACTCCTGATCTTTCAGAAGCGCTTTTCTATTCCCCTTCAGGAACTGGTAATGAAGGGCGAAACTTACCCCGGCAAGGAGCATAAAAAAAGTGATAACGCCCTCTATGTAGGCACTGTTATACGCCTCGACACTGATATTTTTAGTCGAAAATCCGCCGGTGGCCATAGTGGTGAAACTGTGACAGATCGCATCAAATGAACTCATGCCGCCCGCCCTTAAGAGTATGAATTCTACAAACGTAAAAAGAAGGTAGACCTGCCAGAGTATCTTTGCCGTTTCACCTATCCGCGGCTTCAGCTTGTCCGTCACGGGACCCGGCACCTCGGCTTTGTATAGCTGCATCCCTCCCACACCGAGGAGCGGCAGGATGGCAATGGAAAGCAGTATAATCCCCATACCGCCTAGCCATTGGGTGAAACTTCGCCAGAGCAGGACGGCATGGCTCACCCCTTCTATGTTCGTAATAACCGTTGCACCCGTAGTGGTAAACCCGGAGACTGACTCGAAGAAGGCATCGGAAAAGCCAGGCAGCGTCCCCGAGAGAATATAGGGGAGTGTCCCGATAAGGGCCACCATCACCCAGCCAAAGGCAACGATGGCGAAACCTTCCCTGTGGCTGATCTCTTTTTTTGATTTATTCCTGGAAAGGAGGGCAAAGGAACCGATAAAAAAACAGAGCAGGGCCGGGTAAAGGAAGGCCGAAACATCCCCCTCATCATAAAAGAAAGCGGCCGTTGCCGGGAAAAGCATGGCAATCCCCAGAAACAAGGCGAGCAGACTCATTGTGTGGAACAAAAGTAAAGCCTGCACTAAAAGAAATCCACCTTCACCATGAGCGACTTTTCCACCTCCTGGATGGATGCTCGAAGGGTAAAGATAAGCACCCTGTCTCCGGCAAGCACCATATCGTCCCCCTTGGGGATGATCACCTTCCCCTCCCGTTCGATGGCGCCTATGATCGCACCTTTCGGTTCTTTTATATCCTTGAGCGGCTTGTTCACAATATCGGATGTTTCGAGAGCGATAACCTCGATCGCTTCGGCATCCTCTTCGTGAATGGAGGTGACGGAGAGGACCTTCCCCTTTCTCACATACTGCAGGATGCCGCTTACCGTAGAGAGCCTCGGACTGACGGCGGCGTCAATCCCCACCGTCGACATGAGGGGGATATAGCTCGCCTTGTTCACGAGGACGATCACTTTCTTTGCACCGAGCTGCTTCGCCAGCAAAGAGGAGAGGATATTCGCCTCGTCGTCATTGGTGACAGCGATAAAGCAGTCGATATTCGAGATATTCTCCTCTTTAAGAAGCGACTGGTCCGAGGTGTCCCCTTTAAGGACGATCGTTTTATCGAGATCACCGGCGATTTCCTCACACCGCGCCTCATTTCTCTCGACCAACTTGACGTGTACCCCTTTTTTTTCGAGGTTGCTGGCGAGATAATAACCGATTTTACCCCCACCGGCGATCATCACACGTTTTGTCTTCTCCGAAGGGAATCCGAAAAGCCCGATGACCTCGTCCACCTTCTCACTTTCAGTGACGGCATAAACCTCATCGCCCGC
>CBDVDA010000115.1:0-11800 GCA_965372635.1 uncultured bacterium
CGATATCTAGCGGAGGTTAAAAAAGTGAAAAACATTCTTCTCGTACTTTCAACAACGCGGCAGTCTCCGAAGACGGTCGAACTGGCTATCGAAAAGGCAAAAGCTGAAAAGGCCTCCCTCACGGCGCTCTTTGTTCTCGATTCGGGCATGCCGGAGAGTATTTTCGAAAAACTGACCGATATCGGTTTTACAGGTGAAAAACCATCCCAGCAGCTTCGCGACGCAATACTGATTGAATACCGGGAGCGGGGCAAGACTAAGCTGGGTGAAATCGAAGCGCTTGCCGCCGATATGGGAATTTCCTGCTGTTCTGCCGTAAGGGAGGGGGATTTCACCGCAGAGTGCCTTTCCTTTATTAAGGAAAAAGAGGCCGATCTCGTCATTATTACCCGGAAGAAGCGTTCTTCCCTGTCGCGCTTCATCTTCGGTTCGCCGCTGGAAGGGATCAAAGATGAGGCCGGGTGCGAGATGCTCATCGTCGATGAATAACCCAACCTGTGAGTTCTCCAAAACGCTCTTTACTTTTTCCCGTCATTGATGTAGATTTTTCCCTGATCTTTTTGGCGGGAAGAGGGTACTCCGGTGAATAACGACCTCCTAATCAAAGAGATGACGGAAGAGGACCTCGATGAGGTTCTGGAGATCGAAAAAATCTCCTTTCCTCTCCCCTGGTCGAGACCGCTCTTCGAGAAGGAGCTTCAAAACGCCCATGCATTCAACCTCGTTTTGAGGGATTTGAAAAAGGGGGGGCGCGGCGTCGCCGGGTACGTCGTCTTCTGGCACGTGGCGGATGAGATGCATCTTCTCCAACTCGCCGTTCATGAAGACTACAGGCGGCGTGGGTTAGGCCGCCTTCTTTTAGCAGAGGCGATTCGCCTTGCCGGTGAAAAAGGCTGCCTGCACGCTTTTCTCGAGGTGAGACAGGTAAACGAAGCTGGGAAGGCGCTTTACTTAAACTTCGGGTTTAAGGAAATTGGCCTGCGGAAGAAGTATTACAGTGACGGCGAGGATGCCTGCGTCATGGGACGGCCTTTGCCGCTTTTAAAAACGAAAGGCAAAAGAATTATTTGACAGGATTAACAGGATGACAAGGATTAAATAATTTATGGTTTTCAGGTCAGGTAAATCCCGTTTATCCCGTTAATCCTGTCTAAAGTTAAAGTTTAAAGGACTTTTGTCAGTTATGGATTACACTCGGGGAAGAGGAAAAATAGTTTCAAATCGCGAGATAGCGCCGCGCCATTTTGAGATGGTGGCTGAGGCGACCTTCGATCTCGGCGATGCTGCGCCCGGCAGGTTCGTTATGGTGCGTGTGAGTGACAACCTCTCGCCTATCCTTCGGCGCCCTTTCGGTATATTCAGGATTGATAAAGAGAAAAACCAATTCGCTATTCTTTACCGCGTAGTCGGTGAGGGGACGCTTCTCCTTTCCGAAATGGCAGCAGGGGTGGAGATCGACGTGCTCGGCCCACTCGGGACAGGGTTTGATCTTACGCTCGCCGGGGATGCACCCTTGCTTGTGGCGGGTGGGGTAGGCGTGCCGCCCCTCTTTCGTCTCGCCGAGGCACTTGTCGGTCAGGGGAGGGCGACCTGTGTCATTATCGGGGGACGGTCGAAAGACGATCTTCTTGCTGTGGATGAATTTAAGAATCTAGGGGTAGAGGTGTACCTTGCCACCGAAGACGGTTCAGAGGGGCGTAAAGGGTTTGTGACGGGTATCATGGAAAACAAACTTTCAAATGCTTCGGTTGTCTACTCCTGCGGACCAACGCCCATGCTGAAGCGGGTAGGCGAGATGGCCATGGAGGCCGGTAAACCCTGTGAGCTTTCCCTCGAAGCGGTTATGGCCTGCGGCTTCGGCGTTTGCCTCGGCTGCGTGGTGAAAACCTGCACCGTTCAAAATGAGGACGATCATGATTACAGCCGCGTTTGTTGCGAGGGGCCGGTCTTTGACGCCAGGGAGATCGTATGGGAGTAAAACCGGATACCACTGTTGAGCTTGCAGGGCTTAAGCTGAAAAATCCTGTTATGACCGCCTCGGGAACCTTCGGGTATGGCCTCGAATTCGAACCTTTTTTCGATATCTCCGAACTCGGCGCCGTCGTCGTTAAAGGGCTGTCCCTAAAGCCGAAGGCGGGGAATCCGCCGCCGAGGATCGTCGAGACGCCGGCGGGGATGCTGAACGCCATCGGTTTACAGAACATCGGTATCGAGGCCTTCATCAATGAAAAACTTCCCAAACTCAAGGAGAAGAAGGCGACGGTGATCGTCAATTTTTTCGGTAACAGTGAAGAGGAGTATGTTGAGGCGGCGAAGAGGCTGAACGACGCCGAGGGCATCCATGCCCTGGAGATGAACATCTCCTGTCCCAACGTAAAGGAGGGGGGGATCGTCTTCGGCACCGATCCGAAGGTGGCCCACGACCTGACAGGCAAGATAAAGAAGGTATCCAGACTTCCTGTTATTGTAAAACTTTCTCCAAACGTGACGAGTATCGGCGCAATGGCGAAGGCGGTGGAGGAGGCGGGCGCCGACGTTATCTCACTTATCAATACTATTACCGGCATGGCCATAGATGTGAGGACGAGGCGGTCGAAACTCGCCAACATGACGGGCGGGCTTTCGGGCCCTGCCATTCGGCCTGTGGCGGTAAGAATGGTCTACGAAGCGTCGAAGGCGGTAAGCATCCCTCTTATCGGGATAGGGGGTATCGTGACGGCGGAGGACGCCCTCCAGTTTATAATTGCCGGGGCGGCGGCCGTACAGGTAGGGACGGCGAGTTTTGTCAACCCTTCAGCTCCCCTTGACGTGGCAAAGGGACTCGAAACCTTCATGGCGAACGAGGGGATTGCACGGTTCAGTGATCTTATCGGGTCTATCGAAAGCTGATGGACCGACTTACCTTGCCAAATCGACATTCATCTGGTAGACTCTCCATCAAACAAATTTAGTACCTTAGAAATTAATTTCGTGAAGGTACTTATACCCCGCGAGGGAGTACTGAAAATAGGCCAGTTTATCTGGAATAAGAAAGAGAGGGACAGTGGATAAGAAACCGGATAATCCCTGGGGCAACAAGCCGCCGGAGATCGATATAGACGCACTGATCAAGAAGTTCCTGGAAAATATAAAGAAGAAATTCTTCAGCGGTGGCGGAGATGATTCGGGAAATGGAGAAGCTAAACCACCGTCCATCCCGGGTGGCAGCGGAAAGGCGCTTGCCATATTGCTTATTCTCGCCACATTGGGTTTTTCCGCATTTACCGCTGCATTTACCGTCAACCCTGAAGAGGTAGCGGTGGTGCTTCGCTTCGGACGGTTCGCACGTACCGTCGATCCTGGCCTCAACTTCAAACTTCCCTTCGGAATAGAAACGGTGGAGAAAGTGCCTGTCGAGAGGCAGCTCAAACTTGAATTCGGTTTCCGAACGGCCCAGGCTGGGGTGAGAACCAAATATGATGCGAGGAACCGGAAGGAAGAATCGCTCATGCTTACGGGAGATCTCAATGCCGCCGAGGTGCAGTGGATCGTCCAGTTCCGTATTAAAGATCCCTACCAGTTTCTCTTCCGGGTCAGGAATGCCGAGAAGACCTTCCGTGATATGAACGAAGCGATTATGCGCGACATCGTGGGGGACAGGACGGTGGACGAGGTGCTCACCATTGGACGGCAGGAGATTGCCAGCGTAGTCGAGACGAGGCTTCAGGAACTGGCCGACCAGTATGAGATGGGAGTCAAGGTGGAGCAGGTGGTTCTTCAGGATGTAAACCCGCCGGAAGCGGTAAAACCGGCCTTCAACGAGGTGAATGAGGCGGAACAGGAGAGGGACAAGCTGATCAACCAGGCGAAGTCGGAATACAACAAGGTCGTTCCGAGAGCCAAGGGTGAGGCCGAGCAGACGATCCAGGAGGCGGAGGGATACGCTCTCGAAAGGGTCAACAATGCAAAGGGTGAAGCGGCGAAGTTTAATGCCGTTTTCCGCGAATATATGAAGGCGAAAGAGGTGACGCGTCAGCGTATCTACCTGGAGACGATGAACCATGTGATGCAGCGTGTGGGGAGAAAGCTTATTACCGATGATAATGCGTCGGGAATCTTACCGCTCTTCAACTTCAACAAGGAGGGGATGAAGTGATGAATAAATTACCTGCAATACTGGCTGTCGTTATAGCTGCCTTTTTTCTCTTCAATGCCTCCACTTATGTGGTAAATGAGAAAAACCAGGCCATCATTACCCAGTTCGGGAAGCCCGTGGGCGATCCCGTGACGGAGCCGAATATCCATTTCAAAATCCCTATTTTCCAGAAGGTCAATTATTTCGAAAAGCGCTTCCTGGAGTGGGACGGCGACCCGAACCAGATACCGACGAAGGACAAACGTTTTATCTGGGTCGATACCTATGCCCGCTGGCGGATCAAAGACCCGCTCCTCTTTTTCCAGAGGGTGAGGGACGAGCGGGGCGCCCAGTCGAGACTCGACGATATCCTCGACGGTGAGACGAGAAATGCCATTGCAAATCATGATCTCGTGGAGATCATCCGATCGACGAACCGGGAGATTCAGTCGAGCGGCGAATTCAAGGATTCGGAAAAAGCGGTGGTGCTGCAAAAGATCAAATTCGGCCGACACAGAATCACGCGCGACATCATCGAGGCGGCCGCCCCCCGGACACTGGAACTGGGCATCGAACTGCTCGATCTCAAGTTAAAGCGGGTCAATTACGTGGATGAGGTGCAACGGAAGATTTTTGAGCGGATGATTACCGAGCGTAAAAGGATTGCAGACAAGTTCCGCTCCGAAGGGCAGGGAAAGGCCTCCAGTATCCTCGGTGACAAGGAGCGGGAGTTGAAGCGTATCCAGTCCGAAGCCTACAGAACGGCCCAGGAGATTAAAGGTAAGGCCGATGCCGAGGCGACAGCCATCTACGCCAAGGCCTTCAACAAAAATGCCGCTTCAAGGGAGTTCTACAGCTTCCTGCAAACCATGGAGACTTACAAAACCACCCTGACGGAGAGGGACATGCTCCTCCTCTCCACGAAGAACGACTTCTTCAAGTATCTGCAACATCCGAAGGGGAGGTAATTCCTCCCCACATCCCTTTTTTAGCCTATGGACGTCATCTATTGGCTGATTCCCCTTGTCATCCTCCTCGGCATGGTCATGCTCGGCGTTCTCCTCTGGGCCATCAAGAGTGGGCAATACGACGACCTCGAAGGTGAGGCGAGCCGTATCCTCATGGATGAGGCAGAGACGAGTGACACCGGGAAAGAAGAAGTTCAGCCGGACGCAGATAAGAGCGGAAAAGACGGATAAAGCTTTTGAAAAGTCCCGAAAATCTGCGAAATCAGCGTCCCAATGTTTTTGATTTTTTCTTGAATCTCGCCTGACTTTTTATTAGTTCCACTATTAACCCGGCAAATAAAGAGACGTCATATTTTCTAACTCCCCCTTCCCCCTCTTACTCTAAGAGGGGGTATAAAGCTCCTCCTCTTAAGATAAGGGGAGGTTGGGAGGGGTTATGAAATTGACCTGTAACGCTACATGCTTAATTGCCGGTTTAATATTAAAGAGTTGCATCTCTTATACGGTTCCTTTGTTAGACGGAATTAGCAGCCTTTGCGACTTTGCGAGAGGAAGTATTGAAAAAATTGTTGGAAGAAAAAAGCTTTTTTCGGCAGGATTAAGCAATTTATCATTTTCTCTGTAGAAGCAGGGAATTCAGTTGCCGTGATACACCTAGCCTCTCTAACCTCCCGATATTGTAAGTAGATTCGTTTTAATTTCGGATTTGCCTTTTAGCGCCTTTAGCATAAAAATACGCAATTTTAAGAATTCATATGCCGAATTTTAGCATAAAAACGTGCTAATGCGATTCGTTGTGATTTTTTGAAGGGAATTTTTATATTGACCGGTCTGTTTCCGGGTGGTAAATTGTCCCCTGTTTTCTTGATTGTCATTTGCGGCTCTACTATTTGAAACATTATTTGGAAGGCGTTATGCTTAGTTTGATTAAGAAAATGAATGAGACCCTTTTTCGGTTGAGAGAAGCCGGGGAGGGGCTTTTTTGTTTTTGGCGGAAGAAAACAAAAAATAGCTCGGCAATAATTGTATTTTCGGGACTTATTTTTTTCGGGTTTGTAAATGCGACCTTGTCATTTGCCGTTTGTGTGCCTGATCCACCAACGTATCAAAGTGGCACGTGCTGGCCTGGTTATCCTGAAGTGGAAACTCATTGCAATCAAGGGAACAGTGACGAAAAATATATGCTGACGCCGACACAAGCCTGTGGCGTACCTGGCTCGGGTTATGTTCGCTATGATTACTGGGGCGGATGCCAGTGCGGCTGTACGGATTATGACGGCGATGGAAAAATGGATAAGTGGTACAGAGACGCAGACGGTGACGGTTTTACGACCGATGCTAGCGTTACTTCATGTACACAGCCAGCTGGTTATAAACAGAAGTCAGCCCAACCGGATTGCAACGACAACCCTGCAACGGGTGGCGGTTCCATGGCACCGGGGAAGATAGAGACGTGTAATGATCAAAATAATGATTGCGCAGGCGGGGATGACAATGGCAAGGTATGTCCAAAGGAAGATCCGTTGACCTGTGATATGTCTGTTGCCAACCTCGCCACTGGCAGCCTGATCCACGATCAGGCGCTTTTCAACGGCCTTTCCCTCCACTATAATTCCTACGGCACATACAGCAGTGCCATATCACCCCGCTGGCGCTTAAGCACCGATATCTCTCTTGAAGCGCTCACTGATGGGAGCGGCAAGATTGTTCTCACAGAAGAGAACGGTGAAACCCTGGCCTTCACACCTTACGGCGGCGGGTATCTTGCGGAACGCGGTGATATTCTCGACCTGCAGGAAAACGGCGGTGGTTGGACCGTAACGGAACCGGACGGCGCCTTCACCAATTTCAGTTCAAACGGCAGGCTCCTCTCCATTACGGAGCGGGACGGTCGGACAGTCACCCTGGCCTATTCGGGCGGCCTTCTTTCCACCATTACCGATTCGAAGGCTATCGCCCCGGCAACGATTGAGTATGTCGATGGGATTGTCGATATTATCACCGACCCCTACGGCAATGAATATGAGTTCAACTATCATCCCGACGGCAACCTGAAGGAGATTCTCTATCCACTGCCCCAAACGATTAGCGGCCTCCAGGCGCCCGATAGCGATGGGAACCTTCAAAGCTTTACCTATCCCGATACAGGCGCTGCTACGCCGAAGTGGTCCTATACCTACGACAACGGCCTCCTTGAAACCAAAACCAACCTGAGTGGCCTCACGACAACCTATGTCTTTAACGGTGGCAAGATCGAGTCAGCCGAAATCGCAACTGAATACGGGGCGAGGAGCAAGTCGATTTCATACGACCCGGACTATTCGACCGAGTTAGGCGAGTCGATCAAGACAGACAGGGACGGCGGCGAATGGAAATACCGTTACAAAAAGAACAACGGCAGGTTGATGGAGAAGGAAGACCCCGAAGGGGTGATCACATACTATGCGTATACGGCTAGTTCCAAGTCCGTCACCCATCCAGGCGGGAAGAGAAAGACGACGACCCTTTATGATGATGATAGAAATGTCATTTCACAGGTCGAGTCGGAAATGGATGGCGAGACGGTGCTCAGTTCCTACGCCACCACCTACACCTACAACGGTTACGGCCAGGTGGAAACCATGACCGAACCGCTCGACGGGACGGGTGAGAGCGGTACATCTAAAACCACGGTCTATGATTACGACGGGGAAGGGCGGATCACATCCGTTTATGATGGTTACACTTCAACTGTTTTCTACCGGTATTCCACAGTCGGCACGAATCTGCACACCTTTATGACCGGTCCGCTCGGGCAGGTGACGGAAACGATTTACGACGACAATGACCGCATCACGTCGGTCACGCTGCCGGGCAATGTGACGACAGGCTATTTCTACGATGCTAACGGAAACCTCGACTATACCGACGGTCCGCTGGCGGGCGACGTGGACAGGACCGATTACAAATACGATTCTCTCGGGCAGTTCGTGCAGATGATCGCACCGGGTAATATCCGCACCACCTACACCTATTATCCCGACGGTTCCATGAAGAAGGTCATTGATCCCGAGGGGAAGGTGACGGAATACAATTACACCAACAGGGGGCAGCAGGACGAGGTGAAAGATGCGGCGGGCAACGTGACGGAGATGGCCTACGGCGATGGGGGGTGCGCCACCTGCGGCGGGGTGGACAAGCTGACTGCCCTCACTGACGCCAACGGCAAGGTGACCCGCTTTGTCTACGACGAACTCGGCAGGCAGAAGGCGGAGCTGTTCCTAAACGCCACCACCGTCAAATATAACTACATCGACCGCTATACGTACACCAACACCGGCGCCAGGGGGATTGTCATTACCTATGAGAACGACTTTATGGAGCGGCTTGTAAAAAAGAAGGCAGATGGAAACGTAGTGGAGGAATACAGCTATTACGATAACGGCTGGCTCGAAACGGCGGCCAAGGGCGGCCTTACCTACACCTATACCTATTATCCAGATGGGCGGGTGAAGACGGTGAACGACGGCACGCGGACGATTACCTACATCTATGACGCTGCGGGCAACCGCACGTCCAGAACGGTAAGCGGCCTCTCCGACCTGGACGTTACTTACACCTATACTGCTGCGGGCCAACCGGACACCATCGTTTCGGCGGCGGGAACCTTCGATTACGATTACGAGATTGATGGCAGGCGGGACACGCTCACTTATCCGGCGGCCAACGGCGTCGTCACCGACTACCAGTACGACACGGCAGGGCGACTCACAGGCATTGTCAGCACAAAGGGCGCAGCTACCATTACGTCCAGCAACTACACGCACACCCCTTCAGGCAACCGGGCGACCCACACCAAGTATGACGGCACGGAGACCATCGGTGTCTCCTACACCTACGATGATGTCTACCGTTTGAAAACGGCCACCCACGTGCGGACGGGCGGCACCGACGAAGGGCCGCAATTCGAGCATTACAGTACCGACGCCATCGGCAACCGGCTCGCTATGGAAAACGACCTGCTCAACAACTACTATCCCGGATACGAGATTCCCGAGGGGAGCGACCCCGACTACACCTACTACCGCGACGAGACGGACAGCTTCTGGACGCCCGATACGTTGGACAGGGGGACGGCGAGTTTTGATTACGACTATGAGAACAGGCTGACAAAAGTGACGCGCGTTGTTGACAGCGTGACCACCGTTGTCGATTATGAATACGACGTCTTCGGCAGGCGAGTGGGCCGGACGGTCACTGTCGGTGGCGTTCAAACGGTGGATATGGAATATATCTACGACAACGAGGACATCATCGCCGTTTATGAAGACGGCAACCTTGAAAAGGTTTTCATCCACGGTCCCGGCATCGACGAGCCGCTGGCTGTGAAGAGCGGATCCGACACGTATTACTATCATGCTGACGGCCTCGGTTCGGTTATGGTCGTTACCGATTCTGGCGGTGCACCGGTGGGGAGCAGCTTCGGGTACGATTCCTTCGGCAACCTTGTTAAGGGGTCGCTCGATGAGACCTACAGCTATACCGGCAGGGAGTGGGATAAGGATGCGGGGCTTTATTATTATAGGGCGAGGTTCTATGACCCATTGATCGGTAAATTTATCTCCAAAGACCCTATTGGCTTTGCGGGTGGGGATTATAATCTGTATTCTTATGTCCAACAGAATCCGGTTAACTGGAGCGATCCAATGGGCTTGGATAGAAATAATCCATGTAAAGGATTGACTGGCTTTGCATTATGGTATTGTAAAAAATATACAAACCTAGTTTGCTCACTAAAGTTTGTTGGTAGCATAGCCTGTTGTGAGTTTGAAAAGGGAGAATGCGATGCTAAGGCTACCGCAAACTGTGATGATGAATGTGACTTACAGAAGGAATTATCTAAGTGTAAGAAGGATTGGGAACAATGTAGGATGAAGGTTAAAAAATAATCAAATTAGTATTAAGGCAATGTCAAAAATTACAAAAATGATCATAAACAGATGGTCCATCAGCGTTTCTATTGGATTTTTTATTACTTTTAATCTGGCTCTTTTAACGATAGATTTTTCCCCACTTTATATTGAAGATTATTTTGCAATATTTATAGGTTCATTTGTTGCGTGTTTGATTTGTCAGACCAAGCCCATTTGGACTGGCATAACAATCTCTTTTCTTATGTTTTTATCCTCAATAGTCGGCTTGGGTATTGTACTTAATTCGATGAGTGACGAATTTGTGTTTCCCCCAATGGATTTTCGCTCAACCATTGGTTTCTTACTTTATATCCCTGTTGGGATTTCAGGTGCTTATAGTGGCGCATTTTTATGGAAGAAGATGAGGGGTGAAATCAGCGATAAATCGGGGACTGATTCACATTAAACATATGTGGGGCAGAGTCCGATTAATAGACGGGATCCAACTGGCCTTGATAGCGCTTTAGACCCTGAAGTAGATAATAGAGGGCCAACATCAAACCCTAATTATTCAAAATCAGCACTTTGTGATGTTATATCCTGCACATCTGATAAATATTATTATGTTTCCGATTTTTGTGATGATGAAAATTGCATTAAAAAATGTTTCGATGAGGCTAACTTCGTTAAAAATTTATACTCACCTTTACCAGTTATTGGTGACTCTTCTGCTATTCGAAGTATTGCAGCATGGGGTAAAGGCTTAAAGAGTCTTAAAAAATGCGCTAAAAAGTGCGAAAAGTGTGAATAATAATAGCTTAAAGAAAATAGGGACAGCGACCGTTATTGAGCATATGGGAAGTGTGGGCTCCGCCCACCGCAACAATGTTGGTTGAATCGAAATGGGTTGATGATGTAGAAGTAATAAGGGGTCAGGTCTACGCATTTGACAAAAAGATGTTTTGAAAAATGAAGGTTTGAAGGAAGAGTATTGAAAGTATAAATGAATATGAACTTATTGAATACAACAAGAATGAATGGAAGAAATTGTCAATTGCGTAGACCTGACCCCTATGTTTTTCTGGAAACAGGTGAAGAAGAGATGGATAACCATAATAATGAATATGGACGTAAATGTGGAAAGGGAACGAAAAATTCAGATGATTGTTATAGTATGTGTGAAGCTGCTGCAGACAGTGGAAGATTGAAAACGTATGAGCCTGGAAGTACTTTCCCATACCACACAGACATTATATTAGATAATGGACTATAGAAGAGCCAAAAACATCACTGTAAAAGAAGAATAAGGGGTCAGGTCTACGCAATTGACAAAATAGTTTTCCTTTGATAGGTTTTCAGTGAAAGGCTTTAGATAGATATCAAGGGAGGGAGTCATGGCGAGACCTTTAAGGATCGAGTATCCGGGAGCGTATTATCATGTTACATCGAGAGGGAATGAACAGAAGGATATATTCAAAAACAAAAAAGACCGGGAGAGGTTTCTTTACTATCTTGAAACGGCAAGCGAGCGTTATGGCGCCGTTATCCATGCCTATTGCCTTATGAGTAACCATTATCACCTATTGCTAGAGACGCCCCTTGGCAACCTGTCGCAGATAATGCGCCATATTAACGGGGCCTATACGACATACTTCAATGTTAAGAGAAAAAGAGCGGGACATCTTTTCCAGGGGCGGTACAAGGCGATACTGGTTGAAGCCGATGAATACGCAAAAGAACTTTCCCGGTATATTCACCTCAATCCAGTGAGGGCAGGGATCGTTGAAAAACCGGAAGAGTTCACCTGGAGCAGCTATAACAGCTAT
>CBDVDA010000116.1:0-11421 GCA_965372635.1 uncultured bacterium
CCGGTCGCTTTTTACGTTTAACCCCTTTGCCCTGATCGCCCGCTGGTGTTCCCCCCGTCCTAGTAAAAAAACGTCTCTCCCTGCACGAGCCAGAAGCGCGCCGAAATAACCTCCCACACCGCCCGGGCCTACGACGGCAATCTTCATTTTTTCATCGCTCTTTTTTAGCCTCGTCATGGCTTAAGTATACCGCCTCGGAGCGGCAAGTCAACCGCTTTGGCAGCCCCCTTAGGTTTAGGAAATCAGGGGGGTAGAATCTTCTTGACAGGGGTCTTCTTTGCTAATACTATTCTTTGAGCGCAGAGTGACCGGTTCGACTGAAGGGAAGTTGTTGGAAAAAGTCATTGTATTTATTGCCACAGGGGCCTACAGCGGATATTCTCCTTTCGCCTCGGGCACCGTCGGAACCCTGGCTGCAATCCCGCTTTACCTTTTGATTTCGGGGTTGGACCCTCTCGTATACCTGCTCTTTTTGCTCCTTTTTCTCCCCCTTTCCTTCTGGAGTGCAGGCGAGGCGGAAAGGATATTCGGTAAAAAAGACAGCGGTAAAATCGTCATCGACGAGATCATCGGTTACCTGGTAACCATGTTTATGTTGCCCGGCGGGGTTATTTATATTGTAGCCGGGTTTTTGCTTTTCCGGTTCTTTGATATTACAAAGATTTTCCCCGCCAATGCTGCCGAACGCATGGGAGGGGGGCCGGGTGTGGTCATGGATGACGTAGTGGCCGGAATCTATGCGAATCTTTCACTTCGCCTGATCATCTTTGCAGGGATTCTATAAACGTGAACGCATGAAACCGGCAGCTAAAATCATCATTTTAGGAGATAAGCTCCTGTCGGGATGTGGGATCGATAAAAACGGCCCCCTGCTTGCCGAAGAGTTGCTTTCGGCGGGTATAAGAACGTCGGGGATGATGACCCTCGGCGAAGATGCCGATGCTCTCGGCGAGATTCTTGGCACGGCCTTCAATGAGGCGGGAATTGATGTTATACTTATGAGCGGGGATATGGCGTCGCCGTCGGTGGACGGCGTGACCCGGACAGTATCGAGGGTAACGGGATACCGGCGCGTGGTGTCGGAGGAGGCGTTGCGTCATTTGGAAAAGGGCGATGCCTTTGATGATAAACAGGCCCTTATCCCCCAAAAGGCGAAGGTTCTTTTAAATCCTCATGGGCCGGAGTGCGGGTTCGCACTCCGCCACCGGGGAAAACAGATCGCCTTCCTGCCGGGCGGGCCCGACGCCGTGAGGGCAATGGCAAGGGAGGCTTTGATTCCCTTTCTTTTAAGTGAGATCAAGGGCGCCGCCCCCTCAATAACGCGAACCTTTCACACCTTTGGACTTTCTAAAAGTGAGGTCTCGTCATCCCTCGATACACTTTCTGAAAAAGAGCAAGGGATGTTCATCGATTACAGCGCCTCTCTTGGGGAGGTGACAGTGCGAGTGCGGGTATTCGGGGAAGGGGGGGCGAAAAGGCTCGACGAAATTTCGGGTGAGGTCCGAACCCGGCTGGGGGGCGCTCTCTTCGGGGAAGAGGGGGTGACGCTTGAAGAGACGGCAGGCGAACTGCTGAGAGAGAAGGGCGAGACCCTCGTCCTTGCCGAGTCCTGCACGGGCGGCGGCATCGGCAACCGGATAACGCGGGTCGCCGGGAGTTCGGACTATTTCGTCATGGGACTGGTGGCTTACTCCAACGAAGCGAAGACCAAGCTCCTCGGCGTCCAGCTAACCACAATCGAAGAACACGGCGCCGTAAGCCCCGAGGTGGCCGTCGCCATGGCGGAGGGGGCCAAACGGTTCGGGATGGCCGGTTACGGCCTCGCCGTTACGGGGATTGCAGGCCCTACTGGCGGGAGTGAAGAGAAACCGGTGGGGACTGTTTACATCGGGCTCACCTCCGATGCGGGAAACCGTTACGAGGGTTTTCGCTTCGAAGGCGACAGGGAAGAGGTGAGAGAACTCACCATCCGGTCGGCCCTCGATATGCTCCGGCGGACGCTGATTTCCTTCTGACCGGGGAGGGTGTCCATGGATGAAAATCAGACGAATAAAACGGCGAGAGTCTTTATCGCCGTCGATATCGCGCCTGAGAGCGCAGCTTTAATCGGCACGTTGCAGGAAGGATTAAAAAAGCGTGTGCCGGGGGTGCGGTGGGTGAATCCAAAATCGATTCACCTGACGCTCAAATTCCTCGGGGAAGCGAGGCTTGAAAAACTGGAGATGCTCCGGGAAATTTTGAGTTCGCTTTGTGAGCCGCTACCGGCCTTTACCCTGACCGTCGGAGAGATGGGGGCCTTCCCAAATTTAAAAAGGCCCCGCATAGTCTGGCTCGGGCTTGAAGGGGATCTGGACTGCCTCGAAACGCTCCAGGAGGCGGTGGAACGAGGGTGCGAGGAGGCGGGGTTTGCCGAGGAGAAGCGCCGCTTTTCACCTCACCTGACGATAGGAAGGGTGAGGAGCCGGTCGAAGGGGAGTACCGGGATAGAGGAAGCGATAAAAGCGGTGGCTCTCCCGAACTTTCAGCCCTTTGATGTTACCGCTGTCCATCTTTACAGAAGTGAACTAACGCCGAAAGGTGCAATCTATACAAAACTTAAAACCTTTCTTCTTAAGGGGAGAGAGTGGGGAGGCATAAAATGAGTGTTGACGCAAACAGGGAAAAAGCGATTGAACTGGCGCTCAGCCAGATAGAAAGACAATTCGGCAAAGGGGCCATCATGCGGATGGATGGGGATGCGGTCTATAACGATATCGAGACCGTTCCCACCGGATCCATCGGACTCGATGTGGCGCTCGGAGTGGGCGGTATTCCGAGGGGGCGGGTGGTCGAGATCTTCGGACCCGAGTCTTCGGGCAAGACGACCGTTGCTCTCCATATTGCGGCGGAGGCGCAGAAAAAGGGGGGAATCGTCGCCTTTATCGATGCCGAGCATGCCCTCGATCTCTCCTATGCAAAGCGGCTCGGCGTCAAGGCGGAGAATCTCCTCATCTCCCAGCCTGATACGGGAGAACAGGCGCTCGAGATTACTGAAATGCTCGTTAGGAGCGGGGCGGTGGATGTGCTGATTATCGACTCGGTGGCGGCGCTCGTGCCGAGGGCGGAAATCGAGGGCGAGATGGGGGATTCCCACATGGGACTACAGGCGCGGCTCATGTCGCAGGCGCTTCGAAAACTGACGGCCTCCATCAGCAAGTCGGGCACGTCCCTCATCTTTATCAACCAGATCAGGATGAAGATCGGCGTCATGTTCGGCAACCCCGAAACGACGACGGGGGGAAACGCCCTCAAGTTCTACGCCTCCATCCGGCTCGACATCCGAAAAGCGGGCGCCATCAAGCAGGGGCAGGACAACATCGGAAGCCAGACGAAGGTGAAGGTAGTAAAAAACAAGGTGGCTCCGCCCTTCAAGGAGGTCATCTTCGACATCATGTATGGCGAAGGGATATCGAAGGAGGGGGAACTCGTCGATATCGGGGCCGAGATCGGCTCTGTCGAAAAGAGCGGCGCATGGTATTCCTTCAAGGGGGAACGGATCGGCCAGGGGCGGGAAAATGCCAAGACCTATTTTAAGGAGAACCCTGACACCGCTGGCCTGCTGGAGGAAGAGATTCTCAACCATTTCGGCCTGAGCCGCGAAAAAGAAGCCGAAAAGACAACCAAAGCATAAAGGAATCGTCAACAGGGGAGAAACACTTATGGAACTGAACGATATCCTGAAACTCGGCGTCGATAAAGGGGCCTCAGACGTTCACGTCAAGGTGGGGTTGCCGCCCATCTTCCGGATCAATCAAGCTCTCGTACCGATGAAGGAACTCCCCCGCTTTACGCCGGAGATCCTTTCCACCATGCTCTTTGCCCTCATGACGGAGAAGCAGAAGGAGAAATTCAAGGAATTCAACGAGATCGACCTCTCCTACGGCGTGGCCGGTCTTGGGCGTTTCCGGGTCAACGTCTTCCAGCAGCGAGGTACTGTCGGTGCGGTTCTCAGGGTCATCCCTATGACCGTCAAGACGCCCGAAGAACTGCTTCTGCCGAAGGTGATTCAGAAACTGGCCACGCTCCATCGCGGCCTGGTGCTGGTGACGGGAACGACGGGGAGCGGTAAATCGACGACCCTCGCCTCCATCCTCGATTATATCAATACGAACCGGACGGCGCACATCATCACCATAGAAGACCCCGTCGAATTTCTCCACCGCGACAAAAAGAGCATCATCACCCAGCGTGAGGTCGGTTTCGATACGCCCGACTTCCAGTCAGCCCTCCGGAGTTCCCTCCGACAGGACCCCGACGTGATCTTAGTTGGTGAGATGCGCGACATGGAGACCATAGAGATCGCCCTCACGGCGGCTGAAACGGGTCACCTTGTACTCTCTACGCTTCACACTCTCGATGCGAAGGAGACCATCAACCGGGTCATCTCTGTCTTCCCACCCCACCACCAGCACCAGATTCGGATGGTCCTGTCGGGTGTGCTCAAAGGGGTCATCTCCCAGCGCCTCGTGGTGAGCGCCGACGGGAGGGGCCGGGTGCCCGCCATCGAGGTAATGGTGAGCACCTCGAGGATTAAGGAATGCATCTCGGAAGCGAGCAAACTGAAAGAGATTCCCGAGGCGATTGCCGCCGGACATTCGACATATGGCATGCAGACCTTCGACCAGTCTCTCATGGAATTGCTAAAGAAAAAGCTGATTACTTATGACGAAGCGATGAAAAATGCCACCAACCCCGATGATTTTGACCTGAAGATGAAAGGGGTTTCGTCAACAAGCGACCAGCAGTGGAAGGATTTTGACGGAGATGAAGGGAAAAAGCCGGGAGCCGGTGCAGGACCCGGAAAAGGGTCCCTCGACATCGAGCGCTTCTGATTTCGATCAAGCGAAGGACGCCGCCTACCGGCTTCTCGCCTACCGTCCGAGGAGCGTAGTTGAGCTTGCAGGGAGGCTAAGAGAAAAAGGGTTTGAAGGGGAGACGGTGGAAGGGGTGGTGGAGAGGCTGAAGGAACTCCGCTTCCTCGACGACGACGATTTTGCCCGCCGTTTTTCGAAGGATTTGGCGGAGGTGAAAGGGTACGGTCGCTTTATTATTGCGGCGCGGCTGAGAGAAAAAGGGGTCGATGAGGAGGTCGCCGAGGGCGCACTCCGATCGGCCTTTTTAAATAAGAGCGAGTTCGAATCGGCGAGAGAGCTGGCGGAAAAAAAGGTGAAGGAATACCCGCTTTCGCAAAAGGAGAGAGGCCGCATCGGTCGTTTCCTTCAAAGAAGAGGCTACCCCTTCGAGATTATTACGGACGTACTGAAAGGACTGGATGAAAGGGACGGAAATTAGAAAACGCTTTCTCGATTTCTTCGAAGAGAAGGGGCACCGGCTCGTTCCGAGCTCTCCCCTCGTCCCCCAAGGGGACCCGACGCTGCTCTTTACAAATGCGGGGATGGTGCAGTTCAAGTCGGTCTTCCTCGGCGATGAGAAGAGGGATTATTCCAAGGCCGCCACGGTGCAGAAGTGCCTGAGGGCCGGGGGAAAGCATAACGATCTGGAAAACGTGGGCCGCACCGCCCGCCACCATACCTTTTTCGAGATGCTCGGCAACTTTTCCTTCGGCGATTATTTCAAGGAAGAGGCGATCAACCTCGCCTGGGACTTTCTCACCAAAGAGATAAAACTTACCGAAGACCGCCTCTGGATCACCATCTTCGAAGATGACGACGAGGCGGCAAAAATCTGGCAGAAGAAGACGAATCTGCCGAAAGAGCGGATCGTCCGGTGCGGTGAAAAGGACAATTTCTGGTCCATGGGGGATACGGGGCCCTGCGGGCCCTGCTCGGAAATTCACTACGACCAGGGGGAGGAGGTCGGCTGCGGACGGAGTGAGTGCAACGTGGAGTGCGACTGCGACCGCTACCTGGAAATATGGAACCTCGTCTTCATGCAGTTCAACAGGGACGCCGCCGGAGAGATGACGCCTCTCCCGAAACCGAGCATCGATACCGGCATGGGCCTCGAACGCCTCGCCGCCGTGGTGCAGGAGAAGACGAGCAACTACGACACCGACCTTTTCTCCGGCATATTCAAAGAGATCGAAAATCTATCGGGCAAAAAATATGGCGAAAAGGAGACGGACGACGTCTCCATCCGCGTTATTGCCGACCATATCCGGTCCACCGTCTTTCTCGTCGCCGACGGAGTCCTCCCCTCCAACGAAGGGCGGGGCTATGTGCTGAGAAGGATCATGCGCCGTGCCGCGCGGCACGGAAAGCTGCTCGGGCTCTCCGAGCCTTTCCTCTGCCGCCTTACCGACGCCGTTGCCGCTGAATTCGGCGACGCCTACCCGGAATTGACAGAGAATAGCGCCTTCTTAAACCAGGTGATTTTGAGCGAGGAGGAACGCTTCCTCTCCACCCTCGATCACGGTCTCAAGTTGCTGGAAGAGGAACTGGCAAAGTTGAGAGGTGGTTCAAAGAAGGTGCTGCCCGGCGATGTTGCCTTCAAGCTCTACGACACATTCGGTTTCCCCCTCGATCTGACGGAGGATATCCTCAAAAGTGAGGGGATGGCGGTGGAGATGGCCGGTTTCGATCAAGCCATGGAGAAGCAGAAGACGCAGGCGCGGCAATCCTGGACCGGCTCGGGGGAGGGACAGGCCGCCCACGTCTATACGGAGATTCTGCAAAAACTGGCCGAAAAGGGAACGGGCGAGGTCGAATTTACCGGCTACGACCGCCTCACAGGCGAGGGAACGGTCCTCTTTATCCTGAAAAGCGGCGAAGTCGCCGAGAGCGCGAAAGAGGGGGAGGTGGTGGAGATAGTTACGAACAAGAGCCCCTTCTACGGTGAATCGGGGGGGCAAAAGGGGGACGCAGGTATCCTTAGAGGGGGCAACGGGTTGGAAATTAAAGTTATCGATACGTTGAAACCGCTGCCGGGGCTGATCGTCCATCAGGGGGAGGTTAAGAGAGGGGAGATCGCTGTTGGTGGTGCGGTGAAGCTTGAGGTGGACGGCGGTAAACGGCAGAGCACGGCGCGGAATCATACGGCGACCCACCTGCTTCAAAGCGCTTTGAAGCAGGTGCTTGGCAATCATATAAAACAGTCGGGCTCTCTCGTGGAGAGCGGGCGGCTCCGTTTCGATTTCAGCCACTTCTCTGCAATGACTGACGATGAATTGAAGCAGGTGGGAGAGATCGTCAACAGCGAGATATGGAAGGACGCCGCCGTCTCCACGGAAGAACTCACCATCGACGAGGCGAAGGTGCGTGGAGCCACAGCCCTTTTCGGCGAGAAATACGGCGACCGGGTGCGGGTGGTGACGGTACCCGGTTTTTCCATGGAGCTTTGCGGCGGCACCCACGTAAAACGGGCGGGCGAGATCGGCCCTTTCCGCATTCTCTCTGAAGGCGGCATCGCTGCGGGTGTCCGGCGTATCGAAGCGGTCACCGGTGCTGGCGCCTATACGCAAATGATGAGTGAAAAGGAAGAACTCGACCGGATCGCCGGTCTCGTGAAGGGACAGTCAGGCGAGGTAGCGAAGAAGGTGGAAGGGCTCGTTGCAAGGCAGAAAGCACTCGAATCGGAAGTGGAAAAGCTGAAGGCAAAGCTCGCCTCGTCAGGTGGCGGGAAAGACCTCATGTCGGAAGTAGTCGAGGTAGGGGGCGTAAAACTCCTTTCAGTGCGCATCGACGGGACCGACGCCAAAAGCCTCCGGGGACTCATGGACGATCTCAAGGCGAAGATCAAATCGGGCATCGTTGTCCTCGGTTCGCCCGACGGCGACAAAGTGCTCCTCATCGCCGGGGTGACGGCCGATTTAACGGACATGTTTCATGCCGGGAAGATCGTCGGCCAGATTGCGCCTATCGTGGGCGGCAAAGGGGGCGGAAGGCCGGACATGGCCCAGGCAGGGGGGAAAGATGTTTCCAAGCTCGATGAGGCGCTTGGCGCCGTAAAAGGGATTGTGGAAAAGGTGGGGTGAGGGTTTAGGTTTTTAATGTAGGGGCGCGCCCATGTGTGCGCCCCTACACTAGCCTCTTTGGATTTTTGTTTGTCATTCTCAGCTTGACTGGGAATCCAGGGGTTTTACCTTTTAAAGGGCAAGGCAGGCCTTGCCCCTACAAATCAACCCATCGGTTTTACATGCAAACAGGTAGGAGCGTTTCGCGAAACGCCCCTACACCTGCACCGTTATAATTATAGGGTCATTCCCGTAAAAACGGGAATCCAGGGTTTACCTCCCTCCCCCCTTTTCCATCGCCGCCAAAATACCATCGAGGTTCTCCTTTGCCCATACCGTATCCGGGTTCTCCGGTCCCAGCCTTTCCAGTAATGCCTCATAGGCCTGCCGGGCAAGGGCCACAGCCTCCTCAAATTCGCCGAGACCCTTCAGCACCGCCGCCAGATTCGACCGGCTTATGGCGATGGTGGGATGTCCCGGCTCGAAGCTCTTCTCCTCCGATGCAAGGGCCTTCCGCATCAGATCCCGCGCCTCCTCAAGTTCGCCCAAATCCATTAGCACCACCCCCATGTTTGATTGGTTTGTAGCGATAGAGGAATGGCCCGATTCAAAGCTTTTTTCGTTTGAGTCGAGGGCCTTGCGCAGAAGATCGTGCGCTTCCTCCGGTTCGCCCAATCCCCGAAGTACCATTGCCAGATTCGATTGGCTTATGGCAATAGTGGGATGGCCCGGCTCAAAGTTCTTCTCGTCCGATTCGAGGACTTTACGCATAAGATCCCGCGCCTCCTCAAGTTCGTCCAGGTCTTGCAGCACCATAGCCAAGTTTGATTGTCTTATGGCGATAGAGGGATGACCCGGCTTGCAGTTCTTCTCGTTCGATTCGAGGGCAAAGCGCAGAAGATTCTGCGCCTCCTCGAGTTCACCCAGACTTTGCAGCACCGTCGCTAGGTTAGATTGTATTGTAGCGATATTGGGATGGCCCGGTTCGTAGCTTTTTTCAGCGAACAAAAGAACCTGCCTAATATAATTTTCACACAGCCGATATAAACCTTTTTGTTTATAATAATATGCAATGTTTGTTAATAAAAGCCCTACAATTTCAAGCTTTACCAAATCATCTACTCTAATTATATTGTCTGCCTGTGGAATGATCTTTTCCAGTTCCGTGTAAGCCTTTGTATCATAGATATCGTTAACACGGGCCATTTCATCTTCAACTGCATTCAAAATAGTTCCGGTAAAACCTTTTTCCTTTTCAAGCGTCGTCCTAATATACCCCGAAACAAGCCTGTGGATGACGGGGTCGTTCTCTTCGTCCAGCTCAAGAAGGGAGAGCTTGGTGACCGCCACGCTCACCGCATCACCGAGGGGATCGTCCAGCGCCCCCGCCTCGGGGAGGTCGAGCATCTTCCTCAGCAGCCGCCTCGGCACGGGATAGGGAGCAAGGAGCGACATGAACTGGAGCAGCTTTTTTGCTTCGGGGCTTGCCAGATCGAAGCTCATGGCGAAAGTAGCGGACACCGCCTTTTCATGGCCTGATGGAAGTTCGTTGGCGTACTTGTCTGCAAAGATGTCGAGGGCGGCCATCTCCCCCTTTTTCTCTATCTCTTCAACCAGATTTTCCACAGCCAGTTCGGGCCTGAGATTAAGGAAATTCCGCGCAAGCTCCAGCGCCAGCGGCAGGCCGCCGAGGAGTTCCACAATTTTCTTTCCCTCTTCACCGATCTGCCTACCCCCTTTATTCAAAAGCTCAAGCCCCTCGTCAGGCGTCATGAAGCCGAGATTGATGCGGCCATAACTGAGATCGCGCCGCCGCGTCGTCACCAGCACCCGGAGGTTGCCGCCGGGCGGCAGCCAGCATTGGAGCGCCTCCTCTTCGGGGAAGTTGTCCAAAATAATGAGCACAGGTTTGAAACGGTCGAGGTGAACCCACAAAAGCTCCAATTGTTTTTCTTCGGGGAGCTTTGTGTCGATGTCGAGTTCGGCCCCCTCAATAAGGGAGGCGATCATGCTCGATATCCCCTTTTCAGCGTCTATCCAGAAAAGGCCGCCGGGGTAGTGGCAGCCGAAGCGGTGCGCGTATTCGATGGCGAGTTGCGTCTTGCCGAGTCCGCCCGTCCCGGCCACCACACCCACCCCCTCGATGACAGCCGTTGCCTGCCGCCGAAGGATGTCGTCAATCTCCCAGAGGTCGGCCACGCGGCCCGCAAAGCCGTTGCCGAGTGACCGGTGGGGCATGCGGTGGCGGTCCGGTGGTTTACAAATGGGAGGCAGTTTTGTTCTGTCCACGTCCTGTACTTCGGGAACAGGTGAACCGCCCAGTTCGAGACAGATTTTTTCGTATTCCTTTTCGAACTTTTCCTTGCTGGAAATATCGAGATGCTGGACAGGTTTCAGAAAACGGGGGAGGTCATCGCCGCAGTCTTTCAGCAGGAGGGGCTTTATCCGCTTTTTCAGGCCCGCCGGGTCATCGGCCATGACTGAGGTACGCTCCAGCTTGGACCACTCGGACTTGCAGTAATCAGGCGTTAGGACGAGAAGGATAATGTCCGATTCGTCTATTCCCTTTTCGAGGGCTTCAACCCAGTTCGATCCCCACTGGATCGATTCCTTGTCGAAAAAACAGGTCACTCCATCGCGGGAGAGTTTATTGTAAAACTCCTCGACAAAGTCCTGATCCTTATGGCTGTAGCTTATGAAAACCTTCGGCATGGGCCACCCCGTGAAATAATGGTTTCTCTACGGATACCATCGGGGGGAAATTATGTCAAGGGGAAGTTGCACATATGATCGGCCTGGTCAGGTCTCCCCCTTTGTAAAAGGGGGACTAAGGGGGATTCTCTCATTGATGCCGTCCAAATCCCCTCTCACCCCCCTTTGCTAAAGGGGGGAATCAATCTGGCTTCATATTTTTATCTGAACCAACGATCAGTCCCGCCCGATTCACCCCAACCTTAGTCCTCCCCCCTCAGGAGGAGGAGATAATTGGTGTGAAAGTCTTATTTCAACTCCATTTTCCTTGATTCATCTTCAATTCTCCTGTAGATTAAAGGCTTTCAAAAAACAGGGGCGGGTTTCGATGCAAACTATTGAGACTGGCCCTCTTTTGTGATTGCCCATTTTCTGGGATCAAAGGAGAAAAACTATGTTTGGCATCGGTATGCCGGAGTTAATTATCATCCTCGTCATCATCCTCGTTATCTTCGGGGCGGGGCGACTGCCCGAGATAGGCACGGGCCTCGGTAAGGCGCTGAAAGGTTTTAAAAACAGCACCAAGGGGATCGAAGAGGATATTGAGGTAAAAAAAGACGATAACGAGGACAAGAAGGCTTAAAGACGATGGGAAGCGGCTTGATACTGAAAGCGGGGGTTTTGACCCTGTCCGACAGCCGGAGTGAGGCGGAGGACGAAAGCGGCAAGGCGCTTATGGCCATGCTTAAAGAGGCGGGCTTCGAGATAGAGAGGTACGG
>CBDVDA010000117.1:0-11415 GCA_965372635.1 uncultured bacterium
GTCACCCTTTAGACCTTGTGGCCCGGTATCCCCTTTGTTCCCTTTGTCACCCTTTAGACCTTGTGGCCCGGTATCCCCTTTGTTCCCTTTGTCACCCTTTGGCCCTTGTGGCCCGGTATCCCCTTTGTTCCCTTTGTCACCCTTTGGCCCTTGTGACCCGGTATCCCCTTTGTTCCCTTTGTCACCCTTTGGCCCTTGTGACCCAGTGACTTTCTTAATGAAAGTTTTGTCGGAACTAAGCTGTTTTGTCAGGTTAGTCATTACTATAGAGTATTTTTTTTCAAGACTCTTTAGTAATTCGTGTACTCTTGTATGGACTAGATCAACTTCTGTCCCCTTTTCACGAATTGTCTTAACTACTTGAAGGGTTGCTTCATTATTGACTGCTTTTGACACTGTACGTGGAATCTCTCGCCAAGTAGAGATTCCAAAAATAACAATTATAGTAGTAATTGCTGAAGTAATGACCTTCAATCGCCAATCCCTTTTTTTAAATTCTTCAGCCAGTCGTGCCTCTAACTTCTTAATTACTTTGTCTTCAATTTCCCGACGATCTCTGTAGTTTTTATCAGATTCTTCGGTCTTGGATTCCTTTTTAGTAACCATTTTGGTGCTCCTTTTTTAGAGAAGTTTGAGTATCTCAGCATAAATTTGAATTATGTAGAACATTTATTACGTCAACATGCAAACAAAAACGCCCGTCTCAGTTCTCGACTGATACGGGCCTTCTGCTAAAAAAGTGTAACGCCTCTTTTCATTTCCCCACCTATGAGAAAAAATAGTATTAATAATGCAAAACATATCGCCAGTTGCGGCGGCTGTCAAGGGAAAATTGATAAATAGGGAGATTTTACCCCTTTCCACTCCTTAATGGGGAGGGGGGGCGCGAAGACCTTCGACAGGTTCAGAGTTACAGATAAGAAGGGGAGGGGGAGTAATTGTCATTTCGACTGGATTCCCGGTCAAGCCGAGAATGACAAAATCTTTTTACCCTCATCTCAATGCGGCGTTGACTTTGTTTTGAATAAGCTTTGCATTTATCGGGATATGTGTTATTATTCTCTTCGTTAGTGCAGAATCTTATGTAGCCAAAAAATACAAAAAGTTGACCGCACACTCCAGACAAGGACTGTGCGTTTTTTTTGTGGGTTAGATTTTTTTGCTGCACACCCGATCTATTTATCGCTGATCGGGGAAATCATTAGAAGGCTCACACGAGGAGCCGAAGTCAAGGAGAAGTGAAATGGCAGAAGGAACAGTGAAGTGGTTTAACGATGCGAAAGGATTCGGTTTTATTGAGCAAGACGATGGCAATGATCTATTTGTACATTTTTCTGCCATTAAAGGCGACGGATTCAAATCTATTCAAGAAGGCGCAAGAGTAACCTTTGAAGTTGTTGACGGTCCTAAAGGCCCGGCAGCGGACAATGTTGAAATGGTATAAGTCCTCAAATTAATCACTTTGAAAAGGTCTCCTGGAAGGGAGGCCTTTTTTATTGTATGGGAATTCCGAAAAGACCCCTCCTGCACCTCCCCCTTGGCAAGGAGGGAACAAAGGGGAGGTCAATGGGGTACTTGTGGTAAGTATTACTTCTGGATGAAGCGGAGGGTGATGCCGCCCACTTCGATGGTGTCGCCGTTTTTAAGCTTGATCGGTTTCGTTACCGGTTTTCCGTTCACCGTGGCAGGCTTTTTTTTGTCTGCGGCGTCAAGGATGTAGTCATCACCCTTCCTGTTGATGAGGGCGGCCACTTTGGGGGTAAAAAGGCCCTTCAGCTTGATTTGCGCGTCGGTTGACTTGCCGATGGTGGAAACCCTGTCGGTGAGGCTGATTCGCTCCTTTTCGGCCTTGCCGTCCATGACGACGAGAATGCCGACGCTCCCCTTGCCGCTCTTTTTTACCTTGCCGGTAATCATCATCGTTTTATCGAGGGCGTCGATAATGGGGGCGGACGAGTCTTCCTGTTCCTTGCCGAAACCGTTTGTTCCTTCTTCCCATGCGAGCTTCAGGCTGTGCTTTCCGATGGTGATTTCGTCGGTGCTGTTCAGTATGGATTTTTTTATCTTCTCGCCATTCAGGAATGTGCCGTTTGTGCTCCCGAGGTCTTCGATGATAAATGACTTCCCCTCACGGGCGATGCGGGCGTGTTTGCTCGAAACAGCGGGGTTGTCGATCTCGATATCGTTACCCGACCCTCTGCCGATGGTGACAGCCTTCCCTTTGAAGGGGGGCTCGCTCACGATGCGGCCCTTGAAACTGACAATAATCCTGTTCATGGGACTCCTTTTTAATGGTGCCTTTTGTGATGCCTATACTATTGGAACACTCGTGAAAAGTCAAAGCGCTTCTGACGCCGGTAGCACAGAAAGTCTCCCCCTCCGCTGGTGGGAGCACCCTCAGGGCATAAAGGGATTGATGGAAGGGGACACTCACCCTGTCTTTGCAAGGAGCGCCAGTGACGCGGCAATCTCACCTTCAACTGTGATGGGATTGCTTCGTTTAACTCGCAATGACTGGTGTTGGTCTTTTTTTAACAGGCAGGGGACTTGACCTCCCCTGGCCCCTCCTTGGTACGGAGGGGAAATAAAGCTCCTCCCATTACCGAGGGGATGCCGGGAGGGGGTATTAATATCTCATACCTCTTGCCTTGACCCTCCCCAAAAGAGTAAAATCAGTGTTCATTTTTTAGAGCGAGGGACAATGACGGAAGAGAAGAAAATGATCGTTCAGGCGGTGGGCCTGACGAAACGGTACGGCGACAAAGAGGTGGTGAAATCCGTCGATTTTAGCGTGCAGGAAGGGGAGTGCTTCGGCTTTCTTGGCCCCAACGGCGCGGGGAAGACGACCACCATGGGGATGATCTACTGCTTTACCACCATCACCGAAGGGACCATTACTGTCTGCGGCATGAAGGTAGGGGAAGCGGACAAGAAGATCAAGGCCGGGATCGGCGTCGCCCCACAGGAGGACTCCCTCGACCCGGAACTGTCGGTCTTCGAAAACTTGCTCACCTATGGCCGTTACTTCAATATTCCGAAGAAGGAAGCGACCACGCGGGCGGAGGAACTCCTCAATTTCATGCAGATCGGCGAGAAGCGAAACGACAAGGTGGCCCGCCTTTCCGGTGGGATGAAACGGCGTCTCGTTATCGCCCGCTCTCTCATCAACCGACCGAAACTGATTATCCTCGATGAGCCGACGACGGGCCTCGACCCGCAGGCGCGGCATCTCATTTGGGATCGCCTTATCAGCCTCAAAAAAGAGGGGGTTACGCTGCTCCTCACCACCCACTACATGGAGGAGGCGCACAACCTTTGCGACCGGCTGGTCATTATGGATGAGGGGCGCTTCGTTGCCGAGGGGCGGCCCGACGACCTCATAAAAGAACACCTCGAAAAAGAGGTGGTGGAATTGCTCTCGCGCGGCGGGATCGAGTTTGACCTCGAAAAAGAACTGGGAGGCATCGAGTACCGCTATGAGAAGAGCGGCGAGCGGGAATACCTCTTTTCAGACGACGGCGACCCCATTGTCAAACGGCTGCTCGCCCTCGGCTCGCTGGAGGTGCTCCACCGGAAGGCGACGCTGGAAGACCTCTTTCTAAAGCTGACGGGGAGGGGTCTTGAATAGACTTTCCATAATGGCACTGCCTGCCCTTTTTCTGGAAGGGGCGCTAGCCCTCTTTTCCATCGGGAGCGTGCGGGTCTGGCAGCGGAACTTCGCCGTCTGGCGAAAGCGGTACGCGGCGAGCCTGACGGGAAACCTCGGCGAGCCGATCCTCTTTCTCTTCGCTATGGGCTACGGCCTCGGGAGCATGGTCGCTCCTATCGAGGGGGTGAGCTATATCGAGTTCATCGCACCGGGGCTGGTCGGTTCGGCCACCATGTACGGCGCTACCTTCGAGGGAACCTTCGGCACCTATACGCGGATGGCGGTGCAGAGGACCTACGATGCCATCCGCGTTACGCCCATATCGCTCGACGAGGTGAGCGCAGGCGACATCCTCTGGGCGGCGACGAAGGGGATGATCGCCGGGATCGTTTTCCTCCTCGTCATGTTCCTTTTTGGCCTCATAAAGTCGTGGTGGGTGCTCCTGCTGCCGCTTCTCATGCTCGTCCTCTCCACCGGCTTTGCGGCGCTCGCCATTATCTTCTCCGCCAAGGCGCCGTCTTACGATTTCTTCTCCTACTACCTGACGCTGATTATTGCCCCCATGTTTCTTTTTTGCGGCATATTCTTTCCCCTCGATAACCTGCCACTCGTGGTTCGGACGCTCGTCTGGTTTACGCCGCTCGTCCATTTCGTCGATGTGTCGCGGGCGCTCGTTACGGGGCAGGTGAGTTTGTCCTGCCTGGTGGACGTCCTCTGGCTTCTCCTCTTTACGCCACTCGCCGTTACCTTTGCCATAAGGGGCGTGAGGAAAAGGGTCCAGACTTGAGCGAACCTGCCGTCGTCGAGGTCGCCGTCGATCAGCCGGTGGAAGGGACCTTCAGCTATCTCGTTCCAGAAACGCTTAGTGAATGCCTGAACCTCGGCATGCGAGTCCTCGTCCCCTTCGGTCGCCGGAAGGTGACGGGATACGTCCTCGGCCCTGCAAAGAATTTCGATGTTGAAAAGATGAAGTCCGTCGAGGCGTGTCTCGACGATGCCCCTGTCTTCAGCGAAAAGATGCTCGAACTCCTCCGGTGGACCGCCGCCTACTACCTCGCCCCCCTCGGCGGAGTAATCAAGATGGCCCTCCCAACGGGAATCAACAGGGCGAGTACGAAAATGATCTTCCTGAATGCTGAAGCTGACATTTCAGGCCTTTCCGGCGACGAAAGCAAAATACTTACGCTGCTTGAGGCGAAGGGAGAGATGCCCCTCGTCACTCTGAAAAAGCAGTTGGATCTGCCGAAACTCTTTTCCCTCCTTGGTGGTCTCGAAGGGCGGGGGATTGTTCGGGTCGAGACGGTGCTCAAGGGGGCGAGGACGCGGGAAAAGAAGCAAAAGTACGTGGCTCTTTCCGAAAAATCGTCTGCCGGTGAGAAGATCAGTCCCCGCAGTGAAGCGATTCTCGATTACCTGAAATCGAAGGGGGAGGTCGCTTTCAGCGATCTTTTAAAGGCGCTGAAAACAACGTCGCCTACGGTGAAACGGCTCGAATCGCTCGGCCTTCTCCGCATCTTCGACAAGACTGTTTTCCGCGACCCCTTTTCTCTCCCCACACGGGTAGACCGTCCCTCTAAACTCACGCCCCATCAGGAAGAAGCGCTTGAAGCGATTCGCTCAGCCAGTGAAAAGGGAGGCTACGCTCCTTTCCTTCTGGAAGGGAAGACGGGGAGCGGTAAGACGGAAGTTTACCTGCAAGCCATCAACGCGACGGAGGGTGGGGCGATTGTTCTCATTCCCGAGATATCCCTCACTCCCCAACTGGCAGCGAGGTTTCGGGACCGATTCGGTGAACGGGTGGCGGTGCTTCACAGCGGCCTTAGCGACGGCGAACGGTACGACCAGTGGCGGCGGATCAACGAGGGGCTCTGCGACATCGTCGTCGGCGCGCGTTCGGCCATTTTCGCCCCTGTGAAAGGGCTCAAAATTATCGTTGTCGATGAGGAGCATGAGACCTCCTACAAGCAGGATGAGGGGGTGAGGTATAACGCGAGGGACTTGGCGCTCGTTCGGGGGAAACTGGAAGAGGCGATCGTCATCCTCGGTTCGGCCACACCGTCGCTGGAAAGCATGAGGAACGCCGAGGTGGGAAAAGTTGTCAAGCTTTGCCTCCCCGAGCGGGTCAACAAAATGCCCCTCCCGGCGGTGGAATTGATCGATCTTCGGAAGGAAAAGGATAAAAAAAGCTGGATATCGGAGCGACTCAAGACCTTAATCACCGAAAACCTCGAAAGAGGGGAGCAGATTCTCCTTTTCCTGAACAGGCGGGGCTTTACCCCCTTCGTTCTCTGCAAAGACTGCGGGCAGGATTTTAAATGTAAAAACTGCTCGGTCACCCTCACATGGCATCAGAGAAAAAACAGGCTTATCTGCCATTACTGCGATTTCAGCATGAAGGCACTCCCCGTCTGTCCCAAGTGCGAGAGCAATAATGTGGACGGCATCGGCATCGGCACGGAAAAGGTGGAATCGGAAATTAAGGAGGCCTTCGAGGGGGTGCGGGTTCTTCGGATGGACAGGGACAGCGTGAAGGGCCGGGGAAGCATCGACCGGATGATCAACGCCTTTGAGCGAGGGGAGGCGGATATCCTTATCGGGACGCAGATGGTGGCCAAGGGGCATCACTTCCCGGGGGTGACGTTGGTGGGGGTCCTCCTTGCCGATATCTCCCTCAATATCCCGGACTTCCGCGCCGCAGAGCGGACCTACCAGTTGCTTACCCAGGTGGCGGGCCGGGCGGGGCGTGAAGGGAAGACGGGGAGGGTGGTGGTCCAGACCTATTCCCCCGAACACTATGCCATCCTCGACAGCGGCGAGGCGGGGAGTGAAGACTTCTACCGCCGTGAGATCGAGGCGAGGGAGGCGTTGTTATTCCCCCCCTATTCACGGATGATCAACTTCAGGATCAGCGGCACGGGAGAAAGGGGCATCGCCGAGGGGGCGTCTCGTCTAAAAGAGACTGCGGCGTGGATCCTCGACCGGGAAGGGTTTTCCAGTGTGGAAATAATGGGGCCCGTCCCTGCGCCGCTTGCTCGGATTAAGGGACGCTTTCGCTGGCAGATGCTTCTAAGAGGAGCAGAGAGCGGTCCCCTTCACCGTGCGGCGGGAGCGCTCATGGATGCGGTGAGGAAGGAACCCGGCAGGTATTCAGGCGTGAGAATCACTCCCGATGTCGATCCCTACAGCCTGATCTGACTAGTGAGTCTTCTGTGGTAAAAAAAGATTTAATTTTTTCGACACAGATTTTCACAGATTGATTATGATTTAAAAGATCATAGCCCTTATCAGTGCAGATCAGTGTTAAATTCTTGTTGACAGGATTAACAGGATCTTCAGGATTTTAGGATATAATCTAATCAATCCCGTTATCCCGTCCAAGCTCTTTTGCCCTTTCCCGCGAATCGGCCATAAAAGCTTTCGCTCTTCCTCTGTGCTCTCAGTGTCCTCTGCGGTGAAAAAGGTTTTGATCTTTTCCGTGACCTTTCTGCGGCCTTAGCTCCTATTGACTCATTGAAAAGTTTCGCTGAAAATTGTATACTATGAAGTCTGATTTTCCCTGCGATGGGAACCTTTCGACTCCCCTCGCGATCTTAATAATAAGGAAGATGAAAGAGATAACAAAAGACGAGTCAGCTTATGGCCCTATTTGAGATTTTAACATACCCCGATCCCCGCCTGAAGCAGGTCTCCGAACCTGTGGAAAAGGTGGACAGGGAGATCGAGAAACTGGTGGCGGACATGCTGGAAACGATGTACGCCGCCCCAGGTGTCGGCCTTGCCGCGCCGCAGGTGGGTATTCTTAAACGGGTGATCGTTCTCGACGTGGGCCGGCTCACCGAGGAGGGGAAACAGCCGCTTGCTGTTATCAACCCCGAGATTGTCTCTTCCGAGGGGGAAACCGTCTTCGATGAGGGGTGTCTCAGCGTGCCTGAGTTTACCGCCGATGTGACCCGTGCAGAAAAGATCGTCCTAACGGGACTGAACGAAAGGGGCGAGTCCGTGGAACTGGATGCCGATGGCCTCCTTGCCATCGCCCTTCAGCACGAAGTCGATCATTTAAACGGTATCCTCTTTTTTGACCGTTTGGGCCGGATAAAGCGGGATATTTTTAAGAGAAAATACGCCAAGATGCTGAAGCAGGGCGCTTCCTGATCCGATGTCCCTTAGCAACCTGAAGGTCCTCTTTATGGGGACGCCCGCCTTCGCCGTACCAACGCTGAAGGCGCTCGCCGAAAGTAGTTGTACTGTTATAGGCGTGGTGACACAACCCGACCGTCCAACGGGACGGGGGAGGAAGATGGCGGCTCCGCCTGTCAAGGACTATGCCCTCAGTGAGGGGATTCAGGTTTTTCAACCGTTGAAGGTGAGAGTGCCGGAGGTGATTGAAGAGTTTCGGGCGCTCGCCCCGGACGTGATCGTCGTCGTTGCCTTCGGGCAGATTCTCCCCAAAGTGCTCCTCCAGATCCCGCCTATGGGCTGCATCAACGTTCACGCCTCACTTCTTCCCGCCTACCGGGGAGCGGCCCCCATTAACTGGGCGGTAATCAACGGTGAAAGCAAAACGGGGGTGACTACTATGTTTATGGACGAGGGGCTCGATACGGGGGATATGCTGCTGAAGAGTGAGGTTCCTATCGGCGAGGAGGATACGTCGGAGACGCTTTACGAGGAGCTTTCTCACCTTGGGGCCAAACTCCTCATTGAGACGCTGGAAGGGTTGAAGACCGGGACTATCGATAAAGCAAAACAGGACGGCAACCTCTCTTCCTATGCGCCGTTGCTCAAAAAAGGAGACGGCCTCATCGACTGGTCGCTTCCGGCCACCGATCTGGCGAACAGGGTGAGGGGGCTTCTCCCCTGGCCCGTTGCAAAGAGCAGTCTCAAGGGGCAGGGGTTGAAGGTTTACAGTGCGGGCGTGGGGGTTGCCGTGGGGCGTCCCGGTGAGGTAATGGCCGCCGGTGATGATGGGATTGAGGTGGCGGCGGGGGAGGGGTCGCTTATTTTTAGAGAGATACAACTGGAAGGAAAGAAGAGGATGCTCGCAGGTGATTTTCTGAAAGGGGCGAGGCTGGAAGTGGGGGAACTGCTCGGATCATGAGCCACGGTACGGTGAGAAAAGAGGATGGTGAAAGGGAAACCCATCTCGGCGACGCCTGGCGTTCGGAAGATCTCTCCCGGCACGAAGGGGAAATCGACGAGGGGCCGGGGCTTTTTCTCCGCTTTCTCTCGTCGGCGCTCTTTATGGCGGGACTCGGCGCTTACCTGCTTCTCTATCTCGTCTCCCCCCGGCTGGCGCAGCTTCATCAAGCCTTCCCTGTCTTGCTCACCTATCTCCTTTCGGGCCTGCTTCTACTTATAGTACTTCTTCTTTCGCTCACCTTTTTGACGGTCTTAACGGGACGTTCTTTCTTTCCTCTCCTTCTTAATGCGGGACAGCGGGAAAAGGGGCTTGTCATGCTCCTTACTCCCTTTGCCGTTCGGATTGGAAAATGGTTCGGCGTCTCGAAGGACCGGGTGGCCAGTTCTTTCATCAAGGCGAACAACGCCATCGTTATCGCCACGCGGAGGGGCGACGCGGGGCGGAGTGTTCTGCTTCTGCTTCCAAGATGTATCCAGCATTCGAAATGCAAACAGAAGGTGGAGATCGACATCGTTAACTGCAAGGACTGCGGTCTTTGCGACATTGCCGACATTGTCCGCGTTTGCGAGGAGAACGGCGTCGAGTCCTACGTGGCGACGGGGGGGAACCTTGCAAGAAAACTGATTAAGGAAAAACGGCCCGCAGGCGTGATCGGCGTCGCCTGCGAGCGGGAGTTACTCAGCGGCATCCACGATACTTCGGGCTTGCCGGTTATCGGCATACCGAACTTGCGGCCCGAAGGCCCCTGCATCGACACGCGAGTGAATCTCGAAAAGGTAGAAGAGGCAATTCGGGCTTTCATTCGTTGAAAAAAAAGTGTAGAGTATTTCCGCAACCGACCAATCGACTCATTTCATAAAAACAGGACAGCTTAAATGCCACAGAAAAAAATTGCACCTTCCATCCTCTCCGCTGATTTCTCCAAACTCGGTGATGAGATAAATGCCGTCGAGGCGGCGGGCGCTGACTATATCCATATAGACGTGATGGACGGGCACTTCGTGCCCAATATCACCATCGGTCCCTTAATCGTGAGTGCGGCGAGAAAGGTGACCAAACTGCCGCTCGACGTTCACCTCATGATTGAAAAGCCGGATAATTTCATCGAGGAATTCGCCAGCGCAGGGAGCGATATCATCACCGTACACGCCGAGGCATGCAGACATCTCAACCGGACAATTGCTCTCATAAAAGAAAAAGGGGCCAAGGCGGGCGTCTCCATCAATCCTGCAACGCCGGTAGGCGTGCTCGACTGCGTTCTTGATGATGTAGACCTCCTCCTCGTCATGAGCGTCAACCCAGGGTTCGGCGGCCAGTCCTTCATCGAAGGGGCGCTCGGCAAGGTCAGCGAGTTGAGAAAAACCCTCGATGCGAGAGGGCTTAATCACGTTGAATTGGAGGTGGACGGTGGTGTGAAGACGGACAATATCGGCCGGATCGCCGAGGCGGGCGCCGACGTTTTCGTGGCCGGATCGGCCATCTTCGGAAAAGGAGATTACAAAGGTATTATTGCCGAGATGAAACGGCAGGTTTCTTAGATGAGAAAATTGCCCGATTTGGCGTAATCGGCGATTACCTTCTTCTGCATCGGGGTGATGTGGGTGAACTGGATGCCCATGCCGGGGATGCTCCTCACGGGGCCCGTTCCGAACCCCTTTACGACGCGAACCACCTTGCCGATTGTCTCCATGGCGTCCTCCTGTGGCGGCACCTTGAATTTAAGCCCAAGCTCTGTCCCCATTTCGAGTGGCTCTATTGATTCAATAAACAGCCCCCCCTCACTTATGTTGGAAACCGACCCGGTATATTCCACCCCTGTGTGCTTATAGTAGACCTGCGCGTCGATAGGGATCCTCACATGCTTCCTCACGGGGATGTCGAGGTAGCTCTTCACTTTCCCGAGCAGTTCCATCTTGTTGATCGGCTTGGTGAGGTAGTCGTCGCACCCGGCCAACTGGCAGCGCCCCATTTCTTCGTTCTTGCCCGCCGAGGTGACCATGATGATGGGCACGTTTTTTAGATTTGGGTCGGCCTTGATCGCCTTGCACGCCTCGTCGCCGTTCATTTTCGGCATAAAGAGGTCCATTAAGATGAGGTTCGGTTTTGTCTTTTTCGCTACCTCGATCGCCTCTTCGCCGTTTTCTGCCATCAAAATTTCGCAACTCGTTCGTTTGAGGAACGATTTCTCCAGTTCAAGGAAAAATCGCACATCATCGACGAGGAGAATAATTTTATCGTTTGCCATGCTTTTTTTACCGCCTTTGGGAAGTGCTTAATAGTAAAACATTTTCGGGGTTTGTGTCAACGGAAGTCGTTCAAATTAGCAGGATGGAAGAGAGGAATAAGCCGGCTTTGCGTGAGAGTTCCTTCCTGTACTGGCGAAGGGGAGGCGGGTGGTGGTCGATGTGAAGGGCGATAAGCTTATCTTCGATTATTCCTGATTCGTACTTTCCATAAATTCTCAATTTCAAGTGCTGTGATCATTAGAAAAATCTCCCCTAACCCCTCTTTCATAAAGAGGGGGACTTCAAAGACTTTCCCCTTTACTAAAGGAGGATTGAGGGGGATTTAAAATGCCTGTCTACCAACTAATCGAAGAACCGGTCTGGGGGGGGGGGGGGGGGGG
>CBDVDA010000118.1:0-11256 GCA_965372635.1 uncultured bacterium
CCTTGGTGGGTGGGGACTGTGGGGAGGGGTATTAATCTTATGCATGCCCACATAAATCCTCAAGGGGGAAAAGCATTAAGTCCGCTCTTGTCCGTGAAAGTCCGTGGCTAAAGAAAGGTTTTTTCAATGAATAAATTCAATAAATGGATCATCGACCACCCGAAGACAATCCTTGTTTTCGTCGTCCTCGTAACGGTTTTGGCTGTCTCCCAGTTCCCGAAGCTGAGAAGCGAGACGAATCTGGAGGAGATGTTTCCAGATAACCATCCAACCATTGAGTATAACGATCTTGTGGAGGAGTGGTTCGAGGTGAAGGACACTGTTGTGGTGGGGGTGTTCAACGAAGGGCCTTCGGGGATTTACAACTCGAAAAGCCTGAAGCTTATACAAGATATCACCGAGGGGCTTCGCGATATGGAGGGGATCCGCAATCTCAAAAAATCGGACGTGGTGAGTCTTTCTTCTCTGGATAACATTATCGGTACCGATTTCGGTCTTGACGTAACTCCATTTTTTGAAGAAGTCCCCCAAACAGAAGAGGCGTTGAACGCGCTGAAAGCGTCTGTAGAGGATAACGAGATGCTCTACGGCACCATCGTCAGTAAAGACGGCAAGGGCGCCGTCATCATGGCCATGCTGGAGCGGGACGATCAACAGGTCGCCATGTACCGCAAGGTGAAGGGATTCGTCGATTCCCTCGATCAGAACGGCAACGAGGTGGTCCTTGCCGGGCGGCCTGTCATCGAGGGGGTCTTTGCCGCCACCATGCAACGTGATATGCCGCTCATGCTTCGGATCACTCTCGTCATTATCCTCATTGTTCTCTACCTCACTTTTCATACGTTGCGAGGCGTATTTCTTCCAACCGTTCTCGTCATTATTACGCTCCTCTGGACCTTCGGTACCATGGCTCTCTTCGGCGTACCCATCTATACGGTTATGACCATGATGCCTGTTATCCTGCTTGCCGTGGGGTGTGCAGACGCCATCCATATTTTAAGCAAATATTACGACGAGGCGATGCACCATCCGGGCGAGAAGAAGAAGGAGGTAGTCTTCAAAACCATGGAGGAGTTGACGCCGCCTGTAGTGATGACTTCCATTACCACTATGGCCGGTTTTCTGTCGCTCCTCTCGTCGGAGCTGATGCCCATGCGTTTCTTCGGCACCTTCATTGCCGTGGGCATCTTCTACGCCCTCATCTTGAGCCTCACTTTTTTACCCGCCATGCTTTCGCTGCTGCCGCTCAAGGTGAGTGCGAAAAAGAAGCGGCTCTTTGAAAAATACGGCTCTTTTGAGAAGGTTGATTTCGCCGGCCGGATTCTTGGTTCCATGGCTAATCTTATCAACACTCGTCCCGCCCTCATGTTCATCCCGGCGCTCTTTTTAATCATCGTCGGTACGGCGGGGATGATGAAGCTGAAAGTGAGCGCTTCGCTGGTGAAACAGTTCAATGAGGAGAACGTTATTCGTCAGGCCGATGAGAAACTGAACGCTCACTTCGGCGGCACAAATATGATGAACGTGGTTATCGAGGGGCGGGAGAAGGGGATTATCAAGGATCCCGAACTGCTGAAGGGGATGGACGAGATGCAGGCCTTTTTGGAGGCCGATCCGAACGTGGGGGCGTCGCTTTCAATCGCCGAGTATTTGAAACGGATGAACCGGGTAATGAACGAAAACCGGAAAGAGATGTTTAAGGTTCCCGAAACGCGCGATCTCGCCGCCCAGTATCTCTTCCTCTACTCCATGTCGGGCGACCCGACGGACTTCGATTCCGTGGTGGACTACAGCTATCAAAAGGCGAACATGCGCTTTCAGATCAAAACGGACGATTCGGCCACGGTGAAGGCGATCATGGCGAAGGCCGAAGAGGGGATCGACCGCTTCTTCAAAACCGACAAGGCGAAGGTGAAGATCTCCGGCACCGTCACCATCCTCGACGTTTTTATCGACCTCATTATCAGCGGACAGATCTGGTCCATCGTCATCTCCATCTGCCTTATCTTCCTCCTCACCTCCATGGAGTTCCGCTCCGTCATAGGCGGTCTCTACTGCATCATCCCCATTACCGTATCGGCCCTTTTCAATTTCGGCTTCATGGGCCTCATCGGCATACCGTTAGACGTCTCCACGGCGCTCACGGCGAGTATGGCCATCGGCATAGGCGTGGATTACGCCATCCATACGGTGAGCAAATACCGCTTGGAAGCTAAAAAGGGCTTAAGCCCCGCAGAAGTGACGACCAATACGCTCCTCACCTCGGGCCGCGCCATCTGGTTCAACGCCCTCGTCGTCGCCCTCGGTTTCCTCGTTCTCCTCACGGCCGACCTCGTACCCCAGCAGAAACTCGGCATGATGGTGTCACTCACCATGATGACTTGCTTCGGTGGTGCGGCTATGTTTATTCCGGTACTTTTGAACAGGTTTAGGCCGAGGTTTGTTTATGGATATAAAAATGAAAACAAATAGGCACAGAGATCACAGAGAACGCAGAGAAAGACAAAAGATGATAGAACGCGGATGACGCGGATTTGACGGATTTACGCGGATTAAAGGCCAATGATTTATGATCCCGTTTTGCGGGGTTAAAGAATGAAACTCACAAGGATGGGAAGGATGGACAAGATAAAGTCATTACAATCCTGAAAATCATGTATATCCCTGTTAGTAATGGTTTTTGCTTTTCTCTGTGGCCTCTGTGAACTCTGTGGCAAAAGAAATTTTATTCTGGAGGAAAAGATGAAAAAACTACTGGTGGCAATAATCCTGCTTCTTATCCCGGTGGCGGCAAATGCCGATCACAGTCTCGCCAAGGAGCAACTTTCGGGCCTCGACATCGTGCGTAAGTGGGACAACAGGCCAGAGGGGAAGGACATCTCCACCAAGGCGACCTTCACCCTCGTCAACAAACGGGGCCAGGAACGGATCCGCCGCACCCGCCGCTATCTTATCGACATGGAGGGAAAAAAGGGATTTGACGAGAAGTCGATCATCTTTTTCGACAAGCCGACAGACGTGAAGGGGACGTCGCTCCTCAACTGGAGCTACACTGACGTCGGCAAAGACGACGACCAGTGGCTCTACCTCCCGGCGCTTCGGAAGATCAAACGGATCGCCTCGTCGGACAAAGAGAAGGCCTTCATGGGGAGTGACCTCACCTTCGACGACATGGGGGACAGAAATGTGGAGGAGGATATTCATAAGCTGGTGAAGGTGGAGGAGTTTAATGGGAAACCTTGTTACGTTATCGAGATGGTTCCCAAAGAAAAAGGCTATATGTACAGCAAGAAGATCATCTGGATCGACAAGAAGGAATTCACCGACTACCGCACCGATTTTTACGACCGGAAGGGGCGTTTCCTGAAAAGGCAGGTCATCAACTGGACAAAGGTGGATGGAATTTGGGTGGTGAAGAAGATGGAAGTGAAAAACGACCAGACGGGGCACAGTACCGTCATCGAAGTGAGCGACATCAAACTGAATAAGGGGTTGAAAGATGGCCTTTTTACGAAGCGGAAGATGGAGTCGGGCAGATAGCGGCTTGTCGCCGATTGCCGGGGTAAGAGTTAAAGGGCTGTGCCATAAGAATTCTTCTTTTCTTTGACGGCCAAAGAATAAGAAGCAAAAGAAAAGCCGCCCAAAAACTTGGCCTTCGGCTCCCCTCGCTCAGCAGTTGCCTGAGGCGGCCACAAAAACTCGCTACGCTCAGACAGCTTGTGACCTTCTTCCTCATGCAACCGCTTCACTCGGCTGCGTTTTAAAGGGAAGAAAATCAAACCCTTTTAGGGAAAAATCTCCTCTCCCTCAAGGAGATTGGCCCCTCCTCTTAAGGTAAGGGGAGGCTGGGAGGGGTTATGAAAATTTGTAAAGGCTTCTTTATTTAATTGCTGGGCTAATAGTTTCCAAAAAAATGATGAAGAAATTTATTCTACTATTCTATTCAGCGTACCTGCTTCCGGCATCCCACGTCCAAGCCTGGGAACTCGCCGATACGGAAATCTTCGGTCGCATCAAGTGGGAGGCAGCACAGCAGACTACCTCCGGCAGCCTGCAAAAGAATGAGCAAAATTTCGACCTTGAACTGTTGCAGCCGATGGGCGAAGTGGTCACTCTCAAGGCGATTGTGCGGGGCATTCATGAGACGAAGCTGGAGACGACCCATCTTGCAGACGTTGATCTTAGGGAGTTCTACCTCGACCTCAGTTTAGACTGGGGAAAATTCAGGCTTGGCCGCCAGCAGGTGGTCTGGGGGAAGACGGACGGCCTCAAACTCCTCGACCTCATCAACCCGCAGGATTTCAGAGAATTCATCCTCGACGACTTCATCGACAGCCGGATACCCCTCTGGATGGTACGGTCCGATTTCTATGTTGGCGACGATACAGTGCAACTCCTGATTATCCCCGACATTCGCTCCCACGAGATGCCGGGAGCGGGGGACCGTTTCGAGCCGGTCTGGCTGAAGGGCGTCCGGTTGCTCCCGCAAGGAAACGATGATAGGCCGAATGATACCCTTTCCAACGCCGAGGCCGGACTCCGCTACAGCGGTTTTGCCGGTGGCTGGGACTATACGCTCAACGCTTTCTATACATGGGAAGACGCGCCCCTCTTCTTTAACAATGCGAGGACGATGATCAGGAAATACAAACGGGCGAAGATGGCGGGCGGTTCTTTTTCGAAGGCCTTCGGGAGTTTCGTTTTCAGGGGAGAGACGGCGTACAATTTCGATAAATATTTCACCACAATGTCTCTCACCGATGCGGATGGGCAGGTGGAGAAGGACGAAGGGCGGCTCGCTTTCGGCCTCGACTATACGAAGGGGGACTGGCTCATCTCGGGGCAGCTCTTCGAGAGCTACATTGCCGGACACGAAGGGGGGATCGTTTTGGAGCGGAACAGCACAATGGCGACGCTGCTCGTGTCGGTCAATCTCTTCAACGAAACGTTGGAACTTAAACTGCTCGACATCTACGGGACTGATAACAAGGACAACCTCGCCCGATTCACCGCCGCCTACAGCATCACCGACAGTTGGAAACTGAAAGGGGGCCTCGCCTTTTTCAACGGGCCGACGAACGCCTTTCTAGGCCAGTTCGGCGATGCTGATCGTGCTGAGGCGGAACTTATTTTGAACTTTTAGGGAAAAGCGTGTGAAATTTAAATTCGTTAAATACAGCCTCATTGCCCTGCTTCTCCTTTTCCCGTCCTTCGCGGCGGGAGCGGAAACAGGATCGCTCATCCTGGACGATGCCCTCTCTCTTGCCCTCGATAATAACCGCACCATAGAAGCGGCGCGAGAGCAGGTGAAGCAGGCAAGAGCCAAGATCAATCAAACAAAGGCATCCGCCTACCCGGAGCTGAAGGCGAAAGCCGACTACACCCGTATGGAAGAAAAGGAATTTGTCAACTCCATCGGACAGTCTTTCCCTGAGACAAAGGAAAATAATTACCGCCTCGGCCTCACCCTGAAGCAGAAACTCTATGCCCCCGAGGTTTTTGAGGCGATCAAGGCGTCGAAAACATACGCCGGGCAGGCGGCGGTGGAGTTCGAGATCGTCAAGGCCGACGTGGTGAAGGAGGTCAAAAAAGTCTGGTACCGGACGCTTTTTACACGGGAGATGATTCAGGTGGGCGAGGAGTCTTTACGTCAGCTAGGCAGGCACGTTGAGGACGTGAAGTTGCGTTTTGACGTGGGGCTCGCCACCGACTTCGATCTTCTCCGCGCCGAGGTCCAACGCGCCAATGCCGTCCCTTCCCTTACAAAAGACAAAAACGCCTACAACATGGCAGAGAACGATCTGAGATCGATCCTCGGCATGGAGAGGGCTGAAGCGCTCCTGTTTGAGGGCGAACTCAAATATATCCCTTTCGAAATCCCCCTTGAAGAGGCGATTGAAAGGGCGCTGTCAACGCGGGGGGAAGTGCAGTTTAACACTTTGAATATTCGCAACCTGGAGCATCTGGTCGCCGTGAGCCGGAAGGAGTCCTATCCCTCGTTGTCGCTGACGGGAAACTATGACTATGCCAACGACGGTTTCGATGCGAGTGGCAACGAGGAGTGGGAGGGCACCTGGCGACTCGGTCTCAATTTGGAGATGACTCTTTTCGACGGATGGTGGAACCGGTCGCGGATTGCCGGGCAGCAGAGTGAGGTGAGCAGATCGAGGATTCAAAAGAGGGATCAACTGAGCGCCATCGATATCGAGGTAAGGACGGCGCACGGCAACCTGGCCGAGGCGAGGGAACTGATCCGGTCACAGGAAAAAAACGTGAAGAATGCCGAACGTGCCTTCGAGATTGCCGAGGCGGGCAACCTGAGCGGCGTGGTGACGGAACTGGAACTTCTCGATTCCCAACTGGCGCTCACGGAGGCGAAGAGTAATCAGACCCGTGCCGTTTATGACTGGCTTATTGCGAGGACGGAATTGGAGTGGGCTATGGGGGCTATGCTGGAAGGTGAAGATAGTTAGCCACGGATAAAGGCGATAGAACGCGGATGACCCCGAATGAAAAGTATTTCTGACGGGGCAGGCGCGGATTTGGCGGATAAGAGCGGATTAAGGGCGAAAATAATTGGGCCACGGGCAAAGATTCATTTAGAGGCTTCCCCTCCCCTGGTGGGAGGGGACTAAAGGGGAGGGGGAAGAAGTTGATGCACCCCCACCTTGATCCTCCCCCCTCAAGGGGGAGGAGAATATTTAATCGGTGAAATCTGTGGATGATAATAACAATGGAGGGTACGTTGAAAAATTATAAATACTATGCACTGACCGTTATCTTTTTCCTGCTGGCAGGTTGCGGAGAGAAAGCGGCTCCGCTGGAAGAAAAAGCAGAAGAGACAAAACGCCTCCCCAAGGTGAGAGTGGTGGAGGCGGCGCATTCCCTCTTCGTAAAGAAGATCGAGACGATAGGCGTCTGCAAGGCGAACAGAGTGGTGCGCGTCAGTACGGAAGAAGCGGGCGTTGTAAAGAGGATCGCCTTCGACAAGGGCGATAAGGTGAAGAAGGGGAAATTCCTGCTCGCCCTCGATGATTCGAACCTGAAGGCCGCACTGGATGAACTGGAGGCGGCCTTCAATATGGAAAGTCTCAATTACGAAAAACTGCTCGCCTTGAAGGAGGGGAGAGGGGCTGTGAGCGAATTCGATTTTAAGAATGCAGCGCTCAAGAAGCAGATGGCCGCCGCGCGGGCGGAGGCGATCCGGGTACGGTTAAAAAAGATGAGTCTGTCGAGCCCCATCAAGGGGACGGTGGAAAAGAAGTTTGTCGAGGCGGGAGAGTTTCTGTCGCCCGGTGCGATGATTGCCGAGATTATAGATACATCGACCGTCAAGATCGAGGCGGGCATTGCAGAAAAGGAGACCGCCTTTTTTCGCAAAGGGACCGAAGCCGAGGTCGTCTTCGACGCCTATCCGGATAAAACCTTCAAAGGAAGGATCGATTACGTCTCCGCCGAGGTGGATGAGATGTCGGGTACCTTCACGGTCGAGATCGGTCTCAAAAACAAAAAAGGCCTTTTCAAACCGGGGATGATGACGCGGGTAAGGCTCGAAAAGGAGCGGTGCGAAACCTGTATTCTCCTTCCGCAGGACGCTATTCTCGATGCCGACGGGGGGAGGGCTATCTTCATCATCGATGGGGAAGGTCACGCAGTGCTCCGGCCCGTCGTCACGGGCGAGTCGAATGGGGGGCGCATCGTGATAGAGAGTGGCGTCGAGGCGGGCGAGCGGGTCGTCGTCGTGGGGAACAAGGGAATCGTCGATGGGGAAAGTGTAGAAGTTATTGAATGATTTATCAACCACAGAGACACAGAGTCACAGAGTTTTCAAGAGTAAAAATCTTTTCTCCGTGCCTCAGTGCCTCTGTGGTAAGAAACTCGCATAGGTATTAAATGAATATTACCAACCTCGCCATAAAACGCTCCACCGCCATCTTCGTGCTGGTGTTTGTCATCATCATTGCCGGTATCTCCTCCTATGTGAGCCTGCCGCGCGAGGCCTCGCCCGATATCTCTATTCCGGTTATTATTATCTCCACCCCCTACTTCGGCGTATCGCCTGCCGACATGGAAACGCTCGTTACTCAGCCGATTGAAAAGGAACTCAAAAACATCGGAGACGTAAAGGAGATTCGTTCATCCTCCAACGAGGGGATGTCGTCGATAACCGTCGAATTCGAGCCCGACACGGACATCGACAGCGCCCTGCAAAAGGTGCGGGACAAGGTGGACCTGGCCAAGTCGGATCTGCCCGACGATGCGGAAGAGCCGGTGATTACGGAGATCAACTTCTCCGACTTTCCCGTCATGATCATTAATGTGTCGGGGAAGTATGATCTCGAAACTCTGAAGGAGATAGGCGAAGACCTGGAGGACAAGATCGAGGGGATACCGGGCGTACTCGATGTGACCCTCGCCGGAGGGCTGGAGCGGGAGGTGAAGGTGAACCTCGATCCCGAAAAGCTCCGCTACTACAACCTGGAAGTGAAGGACGTGATCGATACCATCAAGGACGAAAACCTCACCATCCCCGGCGGCAGCATTGATCTCGGCAGCTTCAAATACCTCGTCAGGATTCCGGGTGAGTTCAAGTCTCCCGCCATCATAGAAGACCTCGTTGTGAAGGTGAAAAAAGGAAGGCCCATCTACATTCGGGACATTGCCGAGGTGGTCTACGGGTTCAAGGAACCCTCCAGCCATGCGCGGCTGAATTCCGTCCAGTGCGTCTCCCTGGCGATCAAAAAAAGGACGGGTGAAAACCTGATCCGCATTGCCGACGACATCAAGGCGCTCATAGAACGTGAGAAAGTCAAATACCCGCCGGGGACTGTCTTGCAGATCACCTCCGACGCATCGAACGACATCCGGAAAATGGTGGACGATCTCGAAAACAACATCATCTCGGGTCTCATCCTCGTGCTGCTCGTGCTGCTTATCTTCCTCGGCTTCAGGACGGCCCTCTTCGTCGCTTTGGCAATTCCCTTTTCCATGCTCATCTCTTTCTCCGTATTGCAGGCGCTCGGCTTTACTCTCAATATGGTGGTCCTCTTCAGCCTCATCCTCGCCCTCGGCATGCTCGTGGACAACGCCATCGTCATCGTGGAGAATATCTACCGCCACGGCGAGGAGGGGGTTCCCATGAAAGAGGCGGCCATGAAAGGGACGGCCGAGGTGGCCATGCCCGTTATCGTTGCCACCATCACCACGCTCTGCGCCTTTTTCCCCATGATCTTCTGGCCGGGGATTATGGGCGAATTCATGAATTATCTCCCGAAAACGCTCATCATCACACTCACCGCCTCCCTCTTCGTGGCGATGGTTATCAACCCCGTCTTATGTGCCACCCTCCTCAAGGTCAAGGCGAGAGAGGGGAAGATTCACGAAAGGGAAGACCACAAACCGATGCTCCGCTACTACAGAGATTTGTTAAAAAGTTCTCTTGATCATCCAACCCGCACACTGCTGGCAGCCTTTTTCACACTGATTGTTGTAACCGGTCTTTACGGACTGCTCGGCAAGGGGGTGGAGTTCTTTCCCAGCACCGACCCGGCTAAGATATTCATCGAGATCGAGACGCCCCTCGGGACGAAACTGGAGGTGACCGATGAAATCACCGCCAATGTGGAAGAGGAGCTCAAAAAATACCCCGACATTAAATATTACGTAGCCAACACCGGCGTCTCCACGGGGAAATTCGACCAGGGGAGCGGCGATGCGGGGCCTGCACACAAGGCGCGGATTTCTGTCGATTTCGTCGATATGGAGCAGCGGTCCCAGTCGTCGGAACTCACCTCGGAAGAGATAAGGGATGAAGTCTCAGGCGCCATAGGGGCCGTCATAAAGGTGCAGTTGGAGCGCCACGGTCCGCCTACCGGTCCGCCTGTCAACATCGAGATTTCGGGAGACGATTACGCCACCATTGGGGCGCTTTCCGAAAAGATTAAAAAAATGATAAAGAGTGTCCCCGGCATTGTCGATCTCGACGATGACTACAAGGTGGGAAAGCCGGAGATCAAGGTCTGGATCGATAGGGAAAAGGCGGCCATATACGAGCTGACGACGCGGAAGATCGCCAACACCATCCGCACGGCAATCAAGGGGACGGAGGCCTCCACCTTCCGGGAGTTCGAGGAGGAGTACGACATTACCGTGCGGTTTAAGGAAGAGAAACGGTCATCCTTGCAGGATATCAAGGAGATTTACATCGCCCACGAAGGGAGGCAGATTCCGCTGAACAACATCGCCCGAATCGAATTCGCCAGCGGTCCCGGAAGCATTATGCGCAAAGACCTGAAGCGTGTCGTCACCCTCTCCGCCTATGTAGAAGGGAGGCCAAAGGCGGAAGGGTTGCGCGAGGTAAAAGAGACTCTCGCAAAACTCGATTTGCCGCCCGGCTACAGCTTCGATTATACGGGCGAAGAGGAGGAGCAGAAAAAGTCGGAGGATTTCCTGAAGAAAGCCTTCATTCTCGCCGTGCTCATGATCGCCTTCCTCCTCGTTCTGGAGTTCAATTCCATCGTTACCTCCAGCATCATCATGTTTTCCGTCGTCCTCTCCATGATCGGCGTCTTCGCAGGGCTCATGATTACGGCAACCCCCTTCGGCATCATCATGACCGGCATCGGCGTCATCAGCCTTGCAGGCGTCGTGGTGAACAACGCCATCGTACTCCTCGACTATACCATCCAGCTTCGGGAACGGGGTTTAGAAAAGAGGGAAGCGATAGTCACCGCCGGAATGACGAGGCTTCGTCCCGTGCTCCTCACCGCCGTCACCACCATCCTCGGCCTTATCCCCATGGCGACCGGTTTTTACTTCGATTTCAAAAAGATGGAGTGGATCACCGGGAGCGAGTCGGCCCAGTGGTGGGGCCCCATGGCGGTGGCCGTCATCTTCGGCCTCGCCTTCGCCACCCTCCTAACCCTCGTCGTCGTTCCTGTTCTCTACTCGGTTCTGGATACGCTTTCCGGGAAGGTGAAGAGGATGGTTGGGGTGGAGACGGGGGATACTTGAATTTCCCCTTGACACCCCTTTCGCCCTCGGCTATATTCCAAAAAGGTATTGAGCGCAAAGGGGGACTTTAGGGGGGCATGAATAAAAGAGAGACAGAAGATGCGAAAGCCCGGACTTGCTTATGGCAGGGGACGGGCTTTTTTTTAGTGGCAATGAAAATTTCTGTTGTCAACAAATAGAATTGTCCAATTTTATGATAAATGAATTGTCCGGTTTTTACTTTGTTAAGGAAAGCCCTTGAGG
>CBDVDA010000119.1:0-11119 GCA_965372635.1 uncultured bacterium
AAACCTGTAGTCTAATAGAATCCAACTTTGGAATCACTAATTCAAAAACGGGGGGTTATACTTTCCCCGATGCAGATAAACTCGTTGTATTAAATACTATTACAGATGAGATTCACGCTATTATTGATACAGTAGCTCATCATCCCTCTGAGATAATGTTGTCTCCTGATGGGAAATACCTATACATTAATGGCTTTGAAAATGATCTTGTAGAAGTGGTTAATACTGACACATTATCGACTGTAAAAACCATCCCTGTAGGCCGTGGACCTTGGGATATTGTTCTTGTAGACAAGGAACCATCTACTCCTGCCGAGGTTGCAGCACTTGTGAAAGATATGTTGGCAGGTGGTTGTATTACCAATCATGGAGTGGCTAACGCCATTATCTCGTCTCTTGAAAATGCACAAAGAAGCCTTGAAACAAGTCCGGGTTCTGCCAAAAACATGCTGGGCGCAACGGTGAATAAGATTGAAGCCCAGTCAGGCAAGAAAGTATGTGCAGATGGCACCGAAAAACTGATCGATCATTTAAATAGTATTATTGATGATATATGAACGTTAAGAAATGAATTGACCGCTCCGAAAAAGAAGTAATAACAATAAAGGTGATTGTAAAAGGTAAAGGCCCTCCGAAAATAGAGGGTCTTTACTTTTTATTGATTTTGATACAAAGGGAAGTATAGATTTTCCCGCCTCTATCAAAAAAAATGCGCAAATGCCGGAAAATTGAAGGAAAATGTTCGGTTTTGTTACTAGACTGATCGTATGAATCCGTTTACCATATAGCAAAAATTAGTAAATAAAAAAATCTTAAGGAGAGAAAAATGAGAAAACAGATAACCTTATCGTTGTTCCTCGCTATATTGATTACTGGATATACAATATTGCCGGCAAGTGCCGAATATTATTCAATGGAGCAAATAAAAAACATTTACCAGGCTGAGCTAGTTAACCTGGGAATAAGCCAGGAATGTTATGAGCAAGGAACGACCATGATCAGTTTAAATGAAAATGAGGAGTTGCTCTTCTCAACATCAGGCCCTTCTTGCAGTAGCCTGAACCTTTACTTTTATTCAGAAGGGGAGATTATAAATATTACCAATGATCAGTTCTCTAGCATAAGATCGTCGCAACTTAATAATCTGGGTCATGTTTCATTTTTATCGAATAGTGCAATTTATCTGTTTGACGGAACAAGTACAACTCTCAAGGTTGATAACAGCATGTTGGGTACCGGCTTCCTGGAGGGGCATAGATGGGGAATGAGCATGAACGATCTTGATCAAATAGCCTTTATTGTTAGCTATGTTTACAATAGGGATTATGCTTATACAAACGTTTTTTTGTATGAACAAGATTCAATAAGAAATATTACAAGGACAAGCCTGTATAGACAGCATGGCAGGGTGAAGATAAACAATCAGGGAAAAATTGTATTTAATATTAACTGGGACCCTTGCTGGTGCGGAGGCCGGAACGATATATTTATGTATAATGGCACCTCTGTTGTTAATATAACAAATTTGCCTCGTGCCAACTTCGCGGGAGTGGCGGCTTTTAATAACTCCGGCAATGTAATATATGGTATTTGGGAAGGCATATACAGAGACTATGATTCATTTAAATACAAAACCTATCTCTTCGATGGCACGCAGAAAAATGAGATTACCAGGAGCGACGGATCAAGCTTGAGAGCCAACGGCGTCGCTTATAATGACCACGGAACTATCGTAATGCAGGACGGGCAGAATTTGCTTTTGTGCAACGGGACACAATGCGACTCTTCTCTCTCTACAGATTTCCCTTCTGGTACAAGCTATAAGCAAATGTCTCTCAATAATGCCGGAAAGTTTTTTGCTACAGCATCTATCCCGGCAGGAAGCTTTTTTTCCAGCGGCAAATACGTAGGAACACTTCAACCTTTTGAGATGAAGTCTCTGGACGTGGCAAATATTACAGAAGGTGAAGCATCCGTGCTTTGGGGTACCGAGGGAGATTCAACAACGTTGCTTGAATATGGGACAACATATTCATTAGGCAACGTTACAGAGGATACGTCTCTTACCCTCACACACAGTGTTCTTTTGGCGGGGCTTGAACAGTATACCGAATATTATTTCAGAGCGTCGTCTGTAGACTCAGAGGGCGCCAGGTCCGTATCCTCTACGGGCAAATTTATTACCCTGGATGTAGAAGCTCCAACTACTTCTATCGAGACTTCCGGTGTATACGGCAACAATGACTGGTTTACATCGAATGTAGAAGTAACTTTGACCTCGGAAGATATACATAGCGGGGTTAGCCAGATTCGCTATTCAATTAATCAGGGGTATGAAAGGATTGTAACTGGTAATAGCGCATCGTTTACACTATCAGGAGAAGGGATTAACAGTGTCAAGTTTTATGCAGTCGATGTATCGGGAAATAAGGAAGCGACAGAATCACTGGTTATAAAAATTGATAAAAGAGCACCGGCCAGACCAGTAAAAATCTATCCAAGGCTAAGACAGATGGTGTCTCCCACAGAGCCGCTTACACTTACTGCATCGTCCTACTCAGATGCAAGCCCTCAAGCAGGTTCACAATGGCAAATTTGTCGTGACCCTAATTGCAAGGTTATAGCCTATGATAGTTTCGGAGGTGCGGCAACCACTCACGCATTGGAAGATCTTTCGCGGCCAAGCAACAACTACTGGAAACCTATGAATAACTTTTGGAGAGTCAGGTACCAGGATGAAGCGGGGTATTGGTCAGTCTGGAGCAACCCAACCAATTAGTTAACCTCTTGAGAAATATCAGACAAACGGGTTGCGGAACTCCTTAAGGACTTTCTTTTTAACCCGAATATGACTTTAAAGGCCAATCGAGATAAGCAGCTTGATTGGCCTTTAACTTTATAAGTCCGCAGTTACTTCTCATTCCCCGGACAACCTGGAAGAACATCTTCGATAACTGACGGATCATATCTCTGGACTGGCTTCTCTCCTCCATCCTTGCGATTTGCTTTGGCGTGAATGAAGAGATTGAAGCGTTGAAAAGAAAAGGCTTCTTTTGTTTCTTTTTTCATGTGATGAAAGAAGGCGCAATTGATGCAGTGTTTGCTCGTGTCACGGCAGGTTCCCTTAAGGGTGCGGCTACAGAAGGTTCCTACGATAAAGGCGCAGGCCCGTCCCCCGTTTTTCCCTCCAAGGTAACCGTGGGCCGGTTCGAAAGTGGACGCGGGGCAAGGACCATGTTCGTCCAAATTGGCCCCACCCGGTTCACGCCCACAATTCAGAAATTCCCAGCAGTTGACCTTTGTGTTGTTAACGTTCATGGCTGAACATTAACAGAATCCGGGAAAATGTCAATAATCACATATAGGTATTTAATGAGTAGAGATAGACACCTGCCGAGAAAGGAGAAAAGATGACAGATCAGGCATCACGATTCCCTCTAAGTGCAAGGTCAATTGCCCCGGTAAATTCTTTAATATTTATCGGTTTCGTTAAATAGCGCCTGAACCCCGCATTCAATCCTTTTTCGATGTCCTGTTCCATGGCATTGGCGCTCACGGCGAGTACGGGGATTTTCTTCGTTTCATCATTCTCTTGAAGGTATTTCAACATTTCATAACCGTCCATTCCCGGCAATTGGATGTCCAGCAAAATAACATCAGGTTTATGGGCACGGGCGAGTTCCAGGCCGAGTTCCGCCGTTTGGGCGGTATGGATTATAATGTCGCCTCTGTCAGCCAGTATCTGGGTTACCAACTTGATGTTGGAGATATTGTCTTCAACATAAAGGACAACAGATTTTCTCTCCCCTTCTGTAGCCCTTGCTTCCGTACTGGCAAGAGGAACCTCCTTTTCCGAGAGGGGAGGTGCTTCACTTAAACGCAGCTCAATCCAGAAGCTGCTTCCCTTTCCGGGAGAACTCTCCACACCGATGCTTCCGCCCATATGTTCGATCAGGTTTTTTGTAATAGTCAATCCTATCCCCGTGCCTTCGATTTCCTGTTTTTCGACGCCCAACCTATTGAAGGGGAGGAAGAGCTTCCCAATCGATTCCTCATCGAGGCCCGGGCCGGTGTCGGAAACAAAGAGCCGCATCCTTTTATCTCCTTTTTTTTCGCTGTGAATCGTGATGTGCCCCCCGTAAATGTTATATTTGACGGCGTTGGAAAGGAGATTGAGGAGCACCTGCTTAAGGCGAGTACTGTCGCCCTGAACGACTTGGTCGGTGGTTTTGTCTTCAATGGTAATCTCCCTTTTTTCTGCCATTGGGGTAACGATCTTTAGGCAATCTTCGATAATCGGATATATCTGGTGCGATTCTATGCAGAGGCTGAGCTTGCCCGATTCTATGCTGGAGAGGTCGAGCAGTTCGTTTACCAGCTCATTCAGGTGCCAGCCGGACATGAGGATTTCCTGGATCGATTCTTTTTGCTGCAAAGAGAGGTTTTTTTTAGGGCCGGTATCGAGAAACTGTGCAAAACCGACGATCGCGTTGAGGGGGGTCCTCAGTTCATGGCTCATCTGCGACAGGAATTCCGACTTGGCAATGTTGGCGCTCTCCGCCTTGTCCTTCTCTTTTCCCAAGTCGATAAACACACCTTCCAGCTTCGGCAGGAGAACCTTCATTCGATAGACAACACCGGAAACGATGAGACCGACCCCCACGAGCGATACAAGCCACATGTAATTGAGATGGAGATCTCTCATGACCGCCATTGCCGTCTTCATCGGCATGAAAGAGGGGAGAACAAACATGGTAGCGAGGTCCGCCAGATAAAAGAGGCCGATAATCGTCAGACCTGTCAGGCTGATTACCATTCCTGTAGTAAGGTCGAGCCTGTCCAGCGTTGTCCTGTGCCTGAAATAGATGAACCACGTAAAAACGGTCATACCGACGATCAGAACATCGATGACCGTCATTAGCACTACTGAATTCCAGATCATGAGGATGCCTTAATATGAGTTTATTAACGTTATTATATTATCATATGCGATGAGAAATTTGAAAGGTGCTTTACTCGTACGGCAAAAAAAGGGGGGGGGTACAAGTCTTCCTCCGTCAACGGTACCATTATGGCATCCTCCCTTGGCCTGTTTCCACCTTACGATTCCATTATAGAAAGAAAAAGGGTGCTGGAAGATTAAAAGCAATAATTATTGACAAACTTGCTAATGCGGCTAAACTTAAAAGAAAGTTAATCAAGAGGGGTGTACCTTGTGACCAAACTTGTAAAGTGGCTGGAGAAGATTGAACTGAAGGCAGCAGAACTCTATCAATGCGCATCGGAGGCAATAGAAGAGGACGAAGAGTTTTCCGTCTTTGCCGCCCGGCTCGCCCGGGATGAGAGACAACATGCCAGTCATTTGGGAAGCGTGAGCAAGAACCTGCTCGGTCAGTTGGAAGAAAAGAGTGCCGTAGAGGTCGATGAGAAGACAAAGAGAGAGGTGGAACGTTATTTAATAGATATGGAGGCGCAGATTAAAAAGCTTCCCGCGTCGAAAAATGCGCTCATCGAGACGATTCTCGATGCCGAATCATCCGAATGGAACGACATCTTTCTTCACGTTGTTAGCAGCTTTAAAGAGAAGGAGAGGACTTTTCAGCGCCTCGCCTCAGATGTAACGAAGCACAGGCGCGAGATCGAGCGTTTCGCGGAGAAGGCAGGGATTGAGGGGCACGCGCTAACGCAGTTGAAGGGAAAACCTGCCCTCTGGAAGTCTAACATCCTCATCATAGAAAACGAAGCCCCTGTGAGGGATATTCTCGATGTGATACTTAAGCGAATCGGTACTACGACAATTGCCGAAAATGGCCGTGAGGCACTGGGCAAGATTGAGAAAGAGCATTTCGATCTCATCTTTTCCGATATCGACATGCCTATCATGGACGGCATGAAATTCTACCTGGAGGCCGCGCGCTTCGACCCGGAAATCGGCGAGCGGATGATCTATTTCAGTGGCCAGTTGGACAGCGAAACACGCGCCTTTCTCATGAAAAACAAACTCAAATTTATTACAAAACCCTCCTCTATGATGGAAATCAGGGAGGCCGCCGAAGCAATCCTGAAAAGGGTACCGAAAGGCTGAAGTTCTAATGTTTGCAGCCGATCTCCCGTCATTGACATCTTCCCGGGCAACTGGTAGCATAAACGCTGCTATTATCACCAAAAACTAGATGAGTCGAGGTAAACTATGGATGTAAAAATTTGTCCCCAGTGCAACTCGGAATATTTTGCACATATTGAATCGTGCGGGGAGTGTCACGTGTCACTCGTCTTTCCCGGTGAGTTGGAGACGGCAACCAGCGAGGAAGAACATTTGCTTGACGGCAGCGTCGAGGTGGTCGTGCTGCGCGAAGGGACAGGCCCCTGGCTGAAAGAACTCCGGCAGGTTCTGAGAGAAAAGAAGATTGCCGCCCACATCAGCCTTTCTCCCGGATGCAGCCCAGGCGGCTGCAACACGGAGTGCATTCTCGTGGTAGCGAAATCGGACACCGAACGGGCCGACGGGATTATCCACGAGCATTTTAAGAAGACGCATCCCGAACTGGCAAGTCAAGAAGAGGGCGGCGAGGACCAGTGCCCCGCCTGCGGGCACTCTGTGACAGCCGAAGACCGGGAGTGCCCCGATTGCGGCCTCTCGCTCGCCTTCGAGCAGTAACCAAGATTTGTAATTGGACGCAGATTCACCCCGTTAGAAACAATAAACTCTAACGGGGTAAACGCTGAAAACAAGGATGAGGCAAATAATTTATAGATTCTCTTAAATGAGAGCATTGCCCCCTCCCCTTAAGATAAGGGGAGGCCGGGAGGAGTTATGATATCTGGTCTTTCGATTAATGTTATGGGTGGGGGGGGGTGTTTGAATGGATTTAAACGAAATATATAAAACGAACCACGGCGACCTTTCGTCCCTCGACATCCTTCTTGTCGATGGCGCTGATGAGGGGGAAACGTTGGCACTGGTTTCGATGATCTCGGCGTGCAACGAAAACTACCGGGTACATCACGTCAAATCGATAGGTGAGGCGAGGCAGCATGTGCAGCGCGACTACGTGGAAGTGGTCATCTTCAACCTCTCACTTTTCGGCATCGCATCGCTAGAGGCGCTCATCGAGCCCGCCGTCGAACTGAACAAGCCCTATGCGCTCATCGCCCTCGTGAGGGAAGGGGAGGAGGCCCTCGGCGCTGAGGCGACGGGGAGTGGCGCAGAGACCTATATCGTAAGGGAGGAATTGACCGAAAGAGAACTGGCAAAATCTATCCACCTCTCCCTCAAGTGTCATCATCTCAGGCTCAGGAACATCAACCTCGTCCTCATCGACAAAACGACGGGGTTCTTGTCGCGCCGGGGTTTCATGATGCTTGCCGAACAGGAAGTAAAGGTGGCGCAGCGCTACAAGCGGAAGATGTTCATGCTCTTTGCCGAGATCGATGAGTTCGAAAAGAAGAAGGAACACCTCGATGCAGCAGGCGCAGATAAAATACTCAGGGAAACGGGCAACGTGATCCGCCATTCCTTCCGGGGGGCCGACATCCTCTCCTCCTTCGATGACGGGCGTTTCGCCGGCCTCGCCGTCGGCGCGGAGATCGACAGCAGCAAGACCATCGAATCGAGGCTGAAGACCAACCTGAACAGCTTCAACGCCGCCAAGGTGCTCACCTTCGAACTGAACCTCCATGTGGGGATCGTCGCCCTCGACCTCGATGCCTCCCAAACCATCGAAGAGTTGATGGAAGAGGCCGACAGGCTGCTTGAGGCGCAGAAAAGACGCTAGAGACTTCTTCAAAAGAAATAGAACGCGGATGACACGGATTTAGCGGATTTTCGCGGATTGATGTTAAAGACTTAAGCAGCCACAGAGATCACAAAGGTCACAGAGAAAGTTATTCTATCTCACAGGGATGGACAGGATAGACAGGATAAAAATCAATAATCCTGGACATCCCGTACTCATTCCCCCCCCTTTAAAAAGGGGGCATTTGATCTCTATATAACCCCAAAAACTTGACTCCCACTTTTTCCCTGCGCTATAACCCGTAAAGGTTTGATTATAACCGGAGGGGGAAGGATGGGAGCCACCGAGGAAAGACAACATAAAGCCCGCACGCAGGTTAAGCCTGCGTGGCGGGCTTTTTTAGGCTTAGAGATAAAAAATGAAATTCATTCCGTGCTAGCCTTCCTCAATAACCGTAATCAATTTTATATTTACAAAAAAACTATAAAATGTCGGATTTCTTACTATTTTTGTTCGGTTTTCTTACTAGACAACTGTATCAATTTTACTTATAATGTCTATCTTTTCCTAAACAAATCATATAATGAGGTAGAAATTAGGACGATTTTATCCTGACTCCCTTAATTGTCTTAAATTTTAATAATTATAGAGTGGAGGTTTAAAAATGAAAAAGCATTTTTTGTTGGTCATGATCGTTTTGGCAGGACTATGGGGATTCTCCTTTGGTGCTATAGCATCAGATAGTGGTAGCGTTCCTGAAGCAAAATCCCCAGTGATTGAAACCGATGATATCTCTCGGAAGATTCTGGTGAAATTTCGGGATAGTGTGCCTGCAATTGAGCGGGCAAATGTTCATGCCGAGATTGGGTCAAAAATAGTTTCCTCCCTTCCAGCTATCAATGTCCACATTGTGCAGGGTACACAAGGGCAATCAGAGGAGGCGTTGATAGAAGCCTTTTCCGGAAATCCTGCTGTTGAGTATGTAGAAGCTAACGGCTTATTTCAAGCTATGCTTCTCCCCAATGATCCGCGTATATCCGAACTATACGCGCTTGATAACACAGGGCAAACAGGGGGCACTCCAGGGGCGGACATTAACGCGCCGGAGGCGTGGGACAAACAGACGGGAAGCACAAGCGTCATTGTGGCCGGCATCGACACGGGGGTCGATTATACTCACGAGGATCTGGCCGCAAATATCTGGATCAACCCCGGTGAGGTTGCCAACAACGGCATTGATGACGATGGCAACGGATACATAGACGATTACCAAGGGTGGAACTTTGTAAACAATAGTAACGATCCGATGGACGACAACGGTCACGGAACACACACGTCGGGGCCTATTGCCGCAGTGGGGGATAACGGTATCGGCATAGCCGGGGTCAGTTGGCAGTCTAAGATCATGGCTGTCAAGTTCCTTAGTTCCGAGGGTACCGGTACTTTTGAAGCGGCGGCCAAGGCCATTATATACGCCGCTGATATGGGGGCGCAGGTATCCCTTATCAGTTGGGGGTGCGGGCCAAGTGAAGGCTGTTTTTCTCAAGTTGTTGAGGATGCCATAGCCTATGCCGGCACAAAAGGGATGCTGTTTGTAGTGGCTGCGGGTAACAGCAACAACGACAACGATACAACAATTACATATCCTTGTACTTCAAGTTCGCTGAATGTTATTTGCGTTGCGGCGACAGACCACAATGACAACAAGGCGGAATTTTCTAACTATGGAGCAACTACGGTAGATCTTGCGGCGCCCGGCGTTGCTGTTCTCAGCACGTCCCCGGGCAATACCTATTCCCTTTCCGATAACAGCACATCTATGGCGGCCTCACATACAGCCGGGGCGGCCGCACTTGTACTGTCTGAGTTCCCGGCAATCTCGGCAAGGGAAGTAAAAGACATACTCATGAGCACGGTAGACCCTATCCCTGCTTTGGCAGCTACTACCGCAACGGGTGGAAGGCTGAATGTTTCCAATGCTTTGAACACCAATTTCACGGTTGCAGGAACCCCGGTTTCACAAACCATATGGGCGGGAGATTCAGCAGACTATAGCATTGACGTAAATTCTCTGAACAGTAGTTTCAGTTTCCCGGTGACGCTAAGCCTCAATTCTCCGGAGCCTACCATAACAGGGAGTTTCAGCGATGAAATGGTTACGCCTCCGGCTAATTCTTCGGCCCAATCAACCCTTACGATTTCCACAGCAACGGATACACCAAGCGGCATTTATGAATTGACGATCAATGGCACAGACGACCTTGGAGAAAGCATTTCCACTGCGCTCATATTAGAAGTGCAAGGCCCCGATTTTTCCATTTCCATTAGCCCTGCTACACAGACTGTCGGTCAAGGTAATTCCGTTGACTATGCTGTCACGGTCAATTCGATAGACGGATACAGCGGCGCTATAACACTTAGCATGGCGGTTTCAGAAACGGGTATTTCTCTATCCGGCGCATCGTCAACAAATATTTCAGGAGTTTTCAGCCAGGATCAGATAACCGTAGAAGTCGATGGGTCAGTTACTTCCACGCTTACTGTAACGACAACGGCAGATGCTTCATTGGGGACTTATATACTGAACATTATCGGTGCTGATGAGAAGAAAAAACTAACCAGCAGACTTGAATTGGTTGTTCAGGGCGGAGACTTTAACGGCGCGGTTTACACTTCCACGGGTGAGAACATTAAAGGTGCAAGAGTGGAAGTTTCCCAGGGTGGAGTAGTCAAGGCTGTTACCACTTCATCTTCGTCCTGGGACTACCGTTGCCGCTGTCCCAGATCTTACTGGGAGGTGAAAAATCTGGTGCCGGGCGTTTATGATATTACGGTCTCAAAAAGCGGCTATACGACACAGACAAAGACAGGTACGATCACCGCGAAAACATCGTCAAAGGTTAATTTCAGGATGCTTTTGCCGGCTGAGGGAACCATAGCGGGGACTGTGTACGCGCCTGGAGGTGGAATCCAATTTGGCGCAAAGGTAGATGCCTGGAAGAACGGGGCCATCATCCGGAGCGCAGGGACAGACGCCAACGGCAACTACAGCATGGGCCTGCCTGCCGGGACGTATGATCTGAGGGCGACTCACGGAACCTACAGCTATGCGGAGACGCCCGACGTAAACGTAGCAGGAGAGGGGATTACGACTGCAGACCTGGAGATGACGAACGGAGGACATTTTAACGGTAGTGTTAACACTTCGACAGGTGCGGTCATTCATGGTGCAAGAGTGGAAGTTTCCCTGGGTGGAGTAGTCAAGGGTGTTACTACGTCATCCTGGCGCTGGGACTACGGTTGCCGCTGCGAAAGATCTTACTGGGAGGTGAAAAATCTGGCGCCGGGCCTTTATGATGTAACGGTCTCAAAAAGCGGCTATA
>CBDVDA010000120.1:0-11073 GCA_965372635.1 uncultured bacterium
GCTGCAGTTTTGTACTTCTGGAAAGATGGGAAGTTTAACATTTTACAAAAATCAGATTAATAAGCATAAAATCTGTCGGCTTAATAAAATGTCAATAAAAAAACTTATATAATCCGGCCTTCGACGAAATCGATAATATCTTTTTCCAACTTAACCCCGTTTAACTTGTTGATTTCGACAAGGCAGGTGGGGCTCGTCACGTTAATCTCTGTTATCCAGTTCCCTATCACGTCGAGACCGACAAAATAAAGGCCGTCCTCTTTCAATTTTGGTGAAACGATGGTGCAAAGTTCACGGTCCCGCTCCGTAATTTCAGATTTTTTACCCGTCCCGCCGATATGGATGTTGCCCCTGTGTTCGTTGTCCTGAGGGATGCGGCTCACGGCGCCAAGAGGTTTGCCGTCGAGAAGGATGATACGCTTGTCCCCTTCTTTTATCTCGGGAAGATAGCGCTGCGCCATAATGAGTTCTTTCCCGAAACGAGTGGACATCTCGATAAGGGAATTGATGTTTTTATCCCCTTCGTGGATATAAAAGATGCCCTCGCCGCCGCATTTTCCGAGCGGCTTGATAATTATCTCTCCGCCCACCTGGTGAAGAAACTCTGTTAACCTCTTCCTGTCGTTGGTGACGATTGACTCCGGGATGGCATCGGGGAAGTTGAGGGCGTAAAGTTTTTCGTTCGCTTTCCTGATGCCGGAGGGGTGGTTGATGATAAAGGTATCCTTGGAGGCGAGATCAAGGAGGTAGGTAGAGTAGACGTAGTTCATGTCAAAAGGTGGGTCTTTTCGCATAAAAACGGCGTCGAAGGAGCCTAAGGCCCCTTCTTTTTTATCTGTCAGGCAAAAGAGTTCTTCCCCTTCGACGAAAGCGGTCTTCGAAAAAGAGGTTTTTGGAACCGTCTTTTCAATATAGAGGTCTTCGATGGTGCAGTAATAAACGGTGTGTCCCCTGTCGAAGGCCTCCCGCATCATGAGCAGGCTGGAATCAGTCTCCCGGTTGATCGACCCGAGAGGGTCCATAATAAATAGAAATTTCAATTAAACTACCTAACCCTTTTTTATTTTGCCCCCATGCTGGTATGATTATAACCGTTATATTTAGGAGAGGGGGGAAAAAGAGAGCTTATGAAAGAAAAATTAAAACCGGAAAAACTGGGCATCTATCTCCACATCCCTTTCTGCGAGAAAAAGTGCCCCTACTGTGCCTTCAACTCATACGGCATCGGGAAGGTTCCTAAAGGTTACATCGAATGCCTGATAAAAGAACTTCTCTGGTCGTCTGAACTTTTCCGTCTCGGGGAGAGAGAGGTAAATACGATCTATTTCGGTGGCGGTACTCCCTCGCTACTGGAGGCAGAAGAGGTTTCACACATTCTTTCCATCATACGAGAACGCTTTAACTTTGCGGACGATGCCGAGGTGACCTTCGAAGCAAACCCCGCAAGCGCCAATTCAGCCGAAGGGCGAGAAAAAGACTACCTTTCGGCACTTAGGCAGGCAGGAATCAACCGGTTGAGTATAGGCGTCCAGAGCTTCGACAATGAGTCGCTCCACTTGCTCGGCAGAGTTCACGATGCAAAAGCGTCTGAAGAGGCGATCAAAAAAGCCCGCGAAGTGGGTTTTAAAAATATCAGCCTCGACCTGATGCTCGGTCTCCCGGGACAAACGAGAAATGCTGTAATCTCCGACATTGAAAAAGCACTTTCCTTTAAACCGGAACACCTCTCCCTTTATCTGTTGACCCTGGAGGAGGGGACGCCTTTTAAGGAACGTTATGGCAACTCTTCAAAGGAGGGCAATCAAGAGGATGAAAGGAGAGAATTTTATCTGATTGCCGAAGCGTCTCTCGAAGAAGCGGGATATGATCGCTATGAAACGTCCAACTTTTCAAAGGAAGGTTTTTATTCCAGACACAACATGAAATACTGGGACGGCGAAGATTATCTCGGTGCAGGTGCAGGCGCACACTCCTATCTCGGCAGTCTCGGGTGGGGTGTGCGCTGGTGGGGGGTGAAAGACCCTTTTCTCTACATGGAACGCCTCGAAGAGGCACGCCTCCCCGTTGAAGATATTGAACTGCTCAATCGAAACGAGGCGATCCGCGAGGCGGTGATGACGGCTCTCAGGAAGAGAGAGGGCCTGGAGGGGGAGAGACTAAAGGAACGGTTTGGCCTCTCTCTTCGGGACCTTTTAAGTAACAGGGCACTGGAAAAAATTCCGGCTCATTTCTACCGGTTGGAGGGAGATGAGACGCTGTCGCTCATCGGCGAAGGCGTCCTGATGGCGGACGAAATCGCGGCGATTCTAACACCATGATGCATTTTTTCTTTGCATTCTGGACGGTTATCTGATATTTAATGTGTCGTTTAAGTACAGTAAAGAAAGGGTTTCTCAAGTGAGCGGCGAGGCATTTCCCACCAAGAGACAGCATGACAGGCTTCCCATAACGCTGGAGGTCAATTTCAATACGGAACTGGAGTTTTTAAACTCCGCCACGCGAAACATCTGTATTGGCGGCATGTTTATCCACACCCTTTACCCTCTGCCCGAAGGGACGGAGATGAACGTCAGGTTTTCCATCCCCGAGATTTCGATAGAGTTTTCCTCTGCCGCCAAGGTAGTCTGGGCAGCGACCCCTTCGCAAGGCGATCAGGAAGAGGAATCTGGCATGGGAATCAACTTCATAAATTTGAGTAAAGAGAAGTGCAAAAAACTGGAAGAATTTATCGAAAGCAAGCTTGAAAAAAAACTGGAGGCGAGCAAGAAGTAAAACGGCCAATCATATCTCACAGTTCTCCCTGATTATCTCTAACAAAAACCTCGCTGTATTCGTCATATCCTCAATTTTTATCTGTTCGTTAACGGTATGAACTTTGTCCATCCCTGTACCGATGATGGCCACCTCTAGCCCTTTACTGTTGAAGATATTGGCGTCGCTTCCGCCGCCCCCTGTGCGGAGTGGCGCATCGATGCCGCTCCTTTCGGCGGCTTTGGAGGCGAGTAAAATGGATTTGTTCCTGTTGCCGAGACGCATGAGCGGATAATCTTCGGTCACCTTTGCTTCAAAGCGTGCCGAAAGACCGGGCTCCGCCTCCCTGTTATATTCCTCGACTGTTTCCTTAACGGCGCTCACCATCAGGTCTGTCTGCCTTTTCAGCTTCTTTGCATCGTGGCTCCTCGCCTCCCCCTCGATTTCCACTCGTTCGGGCACAATGTTCGTCGCCTTCCCGCCGCTGATAATCCCTATGTTGGCGGTCGTTTCTTCATCGATCCGGCCAAGGGGCATAGCGGACAGAGCCTTCGCCGCGAGCTTTATGGCATTGATCCCATGTTCGGGGTCGAGACCGGCGTGCGCCTCTTTACCAAAAAGGCGTATCTTGATATGATTCGCCGCCGGTGCGGCCATGACGATGGAGCAGCTGGAGGTGGAATCGAGGGTATATCCGAACTCCGCTTCGAGCAGCGACGTGTCGAAAAACTTGGCTCCCAAAAGACCCACTTCCTCGCAGACGGTAAAGAGGATATCGAGATTAACATGGGGCATACTTTTTTCTTTTAATACTCTCAGCACCTCGATGATAATGGCGATGCCCGACTTGTCGTCGGAGCCTAAAATGGTCTCCCCTTCGGAATAGACGATGCCGTCCCGAATGACGGGAATGATCTCCCTTCCCGGCGAGACCGTATCCATGTGGGCGTTCAAAAAAATGGCTGGCCTTTCCTCGCAGGTCCCCTTCACCCTTCCGAGGAGATTTCCCGCTTCGCCGCCTGTCAACTTGTGAGCATCGTCTTCCACGATTTCGTGACAGAACTCACCAAGGAGTTTCTTTAGATACGCCGAAATCCGGCCTTCATCTCTCGACGGGCTTTCCATCGACGCAAGCCTGATAAACTCATGGACAAGCCTTGTTTCGTTGATCACCGATTCTCACCTTTCATAACTTCCATTCTTGCTAATCAACCACCTCGCAGCAAGCTGACGGGGTATGAACTGGAGTAATTTATTTAGTATCGTAGCAAGCTACGGGGAATTGCACCCGCTAGGGATTAAATAGTACATTCCAAATGTCTTTCATGCAATGAGAATCATTGGAATTAGAAAAGGCGCGATTCTTTTACTCCTTGAAGAGCGGTGAAACGATCTGATACTCTATCGGGGAATGCTATTTGGGCCAACAATGATAAAATTGAAAATAAAAAAGAAGATCCTCATTATTATGCTCACCGTTGCGCTGGTGCCGGGGATAATCGGGATATCTGCCACCTACCTCAAGGGTTCCCGGGTTTTCAGGAACGCGCAAGGTCTGAAGATTAGGGAGATTGCCCGCCAGAGTGCCAATGGGTTTGAGGCACAGCTTGAAAAAGAGGCGGCCAGGGCGCTGCTCATTGCCGGGAACGTAACTGCGAAGGCGCTTCTTCGCCCAAATGCCCCAGAGGCCACCAGCATCGCCTTAACAAAATATCTGGAACAGGTGCTAAGGCGAGAAGAAGCGCTCTGCATCAGTCTTTATGATCGGCGGGGAGCACCTCTCTTACGTTGGAACTGCAAGGAGGGAACCATGTTGCCTCTTCCCACCGGAGCCGTATTTGAGTCATCCGCCACCGCCGGAACGAAGGTTCTTCTTAGCCGTCCCGTTAAAACAGTGGAAAAACAGGGGTTTATTCTTCCCCTTTATGCACCGCTTTATACACAAGGGGTGCCTGAGCCAACAGGGGTTCTCGCCGTCTACATCGATATGGAAAATTATTTCAATCGGTCTCATCCTGTCGAGCTCGGTGCTTCAGGGCATGCAAACGTCGTTATGGCCGATGGCAGCGTCATCTACGATCATTTAACAAGAGGAGGCGAAGAAAAAGTGCCTCTTCCGGTAATGGAGAAAATAAGGGCGGGGAAAGAGAAGTGGTTCGTCGGGACGGACGAACATGGTCTGCAATCGGTCATGGCTGCACACCCCCTGGTGTTGGACGAGGGCGTCCTCTTTTCCGGGGCCGAACCGTATGTGCTTTACCTCTTAATAACACAGCCGGCTGGCGAGGCCTTCATCGAACCGATCCGAAGTGTTCTCTTTGGCGCCGCCATCCCCGGCTTTATCTTTGCGCTGCTCTTAATATCTCTCATCTATCTGACCCTGCAAAGGATAGTAAAGCCGATCGAAACACTGAAGGACGGCGTGGCCGCCTTCGGGCAGGGGGCCTTTGACCACAGGATCGATATCGAGACGGGTGATGAGATAGAAGATCTCGCCCATGAATTTAACCATATGGCGGGGGAACTCCAGCAGCTCTATTCAAACCTGGAGGAGAAGGTGAGGGAAAGGACGGCCGAACTTGAGGCGACAAACCGCGAACTTGACAAGGCGAACAAACTGAAATCGGAATTTCTAGCCAATATGTCTCACGAACTGAGGACGCCGCTCAATTCGATCATCGGCTTTTCCGAGGTGTTGGCAGACCGACTCTACGGAGAGATAAACGAGCGGCAGGAACGTTACCTCAAAAATATCTACAAAAGCGGAAAGCACCTGCTCGAACTGATCAACAGCATCCTCGATCTCTCGAAGATCGAGGCCGGGAAGATGACCTTCCACCAGGAAGAATTCTCCATCCCTCATGTAATCAACGAAGTTTATCATATCTTAAAACCGCTCTCCGAAGAGAAGGGGGTTAGTCTGAGCGTCCATATGGAAGAGACGGTGGAGCTTATGATGGGAGACCGGCTAAAGTTCAAGCAGATTTTATATAACCTGCTCGGCAATGCCGTCAAATTTACGCTTAAAGACGGCAGTGTATCCATAGATGCGTCAATCGATACGTCAGGGGATAAGGCCTCTCTTTTATTGAAGGTCTCCGACAGGGGCATCGGTATCCGGAAAAAGGATTTAAGTGCTATCTTCGATTCCTTCCGGCAGGCCGACGGTTCAGAGGCGAGAGATTTCGAAGGGACCGGGCTGGGACTGACATTGACGAAAAGGTATGTGGAGATGCATGGCGGAACGATCAACGTGACGAGCGTCTTCGGAAAGGGGAGTTGTTTTACCGTTGCACTCCCCCTTTCCGGGAAAAAGGAAGAGGTGTAGGATTTGCAAACCCGCATCCAGAGAGGTATACTTTTTCTTTAATAGCGGTCTCACTTTCCCCGCCTAAAACGGGCCACCAAATACCGCTTCCTTCGAGGTAATAAATGTCTCTTCCTCTCATGATTACCGATTTGCTGAAGCCCGAGGCCTATTCCGGCAAAATCGGACCGGAGGAGATACGGCTTGAACAGACCCACATCTCTTTCGTCATCATTGCCGGTGAAAGCGTCTACAAGATCAAAAAACCGGTCAACTTCGGATTCCTCGATTTTACCACATTGGACAAGCGGCGCTTCTACTGTCAGCGAGAGCTCGATCTGAATCGGCGGCTTTCTCCCGAGGTTTATCTCGGGGTGGAGGAGGTGAGAAAAAAGAGAGGACACTTTCTCTACGACGGCGAGGGGGAGGTGGTCGATTACGCCGTCAAAATGAAGCACCTCCCCGAAAAGGGAAAGATGATCAACCGCCTTAAAGTGGGCGAGGTGGACAATCATGCCATCAAACGGATTGCAGAGCAGATTGCGCGTTTCCATGCAAAGGCGAAGACGGACGGTATCATCACGGCGGGTGGCGGGTTGGAGACGGTGATAAAGAACGTATCGGAAAATTTTGAACAGGCGAAGAAATACGTGGGACTTACTCTCTTGGCAAAAAGCCTCAATCTAATCAAGAATTATAGCGAACAGTTTCTCAAAATGAAAAGAAACCTCTTCCTCGAAAGGATGGCAAAGGGGCGGGTACGGGACTGTCACGGGGATATCCACATGGAGCATGTCTATCTCATGGATAACGAGGTGCTGATCATTGACTGCATCGAGTTTAACGACCGTTTTCGCTACTCCGACGTGGCGGCCGACGTCGCCTTTCTCGCCATGGACCTCGATTTTGCCGGACGGCATGATCTTTCGGCCCTATTTATAAAAGAATATGAGAGATGCGCAGACGATCCGGGGATAGAGCCCTTTGTCAATTTCTACAAGTGCTATCGCGCTTTCGTGCGGGGAAAGGTAGACAGCTTCGAACTGGACGACCCGAACCTCGACAAGGCGGAAAAGGCTCGGATCAAAGAGATGGCCTCGAAATATTTCAAATTGGCGGCAGAGTATGCCCGCAAATAAACCTCTACTGATCGTCATATGCGGCCTCATGGGGACAGGGAAAAGCACTCTCGCCGCCGCGTTGGCAAAGAGGACGGGCTTTCACCTGATTCGGTCCGACGAGGTGAGAAAGGCACTCGCCGGTGTCGAAAAAGGGGGGCATCGCTATGAGACCTTTGGCGAGGGGATATATTCAGAAAAATTCTTTGACGTCACCTACGATGCCCTCTTTGAAAAGACGTTAAAATTGCTTAAAAAGGGAGGGGGCGTTATCCTGGATGCTTCTTTCAAAAGAGTGTGCTATCGGCTCTGCGCCAGGGAAGTCGCCGAAAGGTTTGGCGCCGACTTTCTCCTCATCGAATGCAGGTGTCCCGATGAGGTCGTGAAGGGGCGGCTGAAGGAGAGGGCGAGCGAAGGGACAGATGCTTCCGACGGGAGATGGGAGGTCTTTGCCCGGCAGAAGGACGATTTTGAAAAGGTCACCGAAGTTGGGGAGGAGGAGCATCTGGTGATAAATACGGAGAAGGGGTTGGAGGAAAACCTGGTTGAGATTGAGAGGGTTAGGAGAAGAAAATAATAAGGTCCTAAACCAGAAGAATGTCTTGATCTGATATTTCCCTTTGTGAGTTATGTCGAACCCGGTATCGAAACTCCCCTTCATGGGAAAGGTGATTTTCTCCACCGCCTGCGCCTTCGGACCGACTACCTTGAGTTTCACCTTGGAGCGTTCATCACTTCAAACTTGTCACAATCTTAATCAAAAGCACCCAGGCTACAACCTGACATTCTTCAACCTCAGGGCGTTGGAAACAACAGAAATGGATGAAAAGGCCATCGCCGCCGCAGCGACTGCCGGGTTGAGGAGAAAGCCGGAAAAGGGGTAGAGTATCCCTGCCGCAATGGGGATGCCGATGGTGTTGTAACCGAAGGCCCAGAAGAGGTTCTGCTTGATGTTTCTCAGCGTTGCGGCGCTCAGCTTATAGGCTCTCACCACATCCAGCAGGTCGCTCTTCATGAGGACGATCTTGGCCGACTCCATGGCCACGTCGGTGCCTGCGCCGATTGCTACCCCTACATCGGACTGGGTCAGTGCGGGCGCATCGTTGATGCCGTCGCCTACCATGGCGACTGTGTATCCTTCAGCCTGGAGTTTTTTTACCTCATTAGATTTGTCTTCGGGGAGTACCTCGGCGAGAACGCGGTCTATTCCGGCAGTTTTGGCAATCGCTTCAGCCGTCCGCCTGTTGTCGCCCGTAAGCATTGCCACCTTGATCCCAAGCCCGTGGAGCTCCTTTACCGCCTTGACGCTGTTTTCTTTCAAAACATCAGCTACGGCAATAATCCCCATCAAAGAGCCGTCTTTCGCTACAAACATGGGGGTCTTCCCTTCGTCGGCGAGGCGGCTGGCATCGTCTTCGGCTATCTGCATAGCGATCTTTTTATCGACCATAAGCTTCTGATTGCCGAGGAAGAGTTTTGATTCATCGATGGTTATCTCTATACCGTGACCGGGGATGGCGTTAAACTCCGCAACGTCGAGCAGTTCCAGGTTTCTCCCGGCGGCTTCTTCCACAATCGCTTCTGCCAGGGGGTGTTCGGATTTTTTCTCTCCGCTTGCGGCGACACTTAGAATATCGTCTTCATTGTAGTCATTATAGGGTGTAATATCGGTCACTCTCGGCCTCCCCTCGGTGAGCGTCCCCGTCTTGTCGAAGACGACAAAGTTGATTTTTCTGAAATGCTCAAGCGCTGCTGCGTCCTTGATGAGGATGCCCAACTCGGCCCCCTTGCCTGTCCCCACCATAATCGATGTGGGTGTGGCAAGTCCAAGCGCACAGGGGCAGGCGATGATGAGAACGGCAATCACCACGGTGAGGGCAAATATAAAGGTGCCGCCCGGAAGGGCAACGCCGAAGGCCGTCCCTGCCAGCGTCCAGATGAGACCGGCCACCGTTGCGGCCCCGATAACGCCCCAGGTAAAATAACCGGCAACCACGTCTGCCAGGCGGGCGATGGGCGCCTTTGAGCCCTGCGCTTCCTCGACCAGCTTTATGATCTGGGCCAGCGCCGTATCCTTCCCCACCCTTTCAGCCCGGAATTTTATGGAGCCTGTCTTGTTGAGCGTTGCCGCCGCCACCTTTGAACCGGGTCCTTTCTCAACGGGGATACTCTCCCCCGTGAGCATCGATTCATCGACGGCCGTTCTCCCATCGACCACCTCGCCGTCAACGGGTATCTTCTCCCCCGGTTTGACAATAACAATGTCGCCCACCTGCACATCGGAGACGGCCACCTCCTCTTCGACGCCGTCAACCTCGATGATGGCCGTCTTAGGCGCAAGGCCCATGAGCTTCTTTATCGCTTCCGAGGTCTTCCCCTTACTCACTGTTTCCAGATATTTTCCGAAGAGGATAAGGGTAATAATCACCGCCGCCGTCTCGAAATAGAGACTCCTTACATACCTTCCCGAAGGGTCCAGCCCGAAGACCACCATGGATGCGGCATAAAAACTGTAACTGTAGGCTGCCGAGGTCCCCATGGCGATGAGGGAGTCCATATTCGGCGTTCCGCGAAAAAGATTAGGAAATCCTTTTTTGTAAAAATTCCAACCGATAATAATGACCGGAATGGAAAGGATGACCTGGAAAAGGGCAAAGCCCACAGGGGAATGTGACGGGGAGATAAAGCCCGGCATGAGGCTTTCGCTTATCATCTCCACCATGGCCACGTAGAAAATAGGCACTGTGAAGATCGCCGCCCACGTGAACTTCTTTTTGAGAGCTCTGATCTCCTTTTGCCTCGCCTCTCTCTCGATGTCAACCGCATCTTGGGCATCTTTGCCGGACTCGACCAACTCCGGGTGATAGCCCGCATCGGTTATGGCCTTCATGATCTGCCGGACGCCGAGTTTCTCTTTCGCATAGGTGAGGCGTGCGTAGGAATTGGCGAAATTTGTTTCAACCTCTTTGACCCCGTCCAGCCTTTCGAGCGCCTTCTTCACCACACCGGCGCAGTGGTCCGATCCCATACCGATCACCTTGAGTTCGATCCGCCTTTCCCCCGTCGATTTGATCACCTCGTAGCCCGCATCTATGACCGCCTTCTCCATGTCTTCCGGGGTTGCACGCATGGGATCGTACTTTACGGTCGCCTTCCCGGCGGCAAAGTTGACCGCCGCATCGGCAACGCCGTCGAGGGCGGAAAGCGCTTTTTCAATGGTGGAGGCGCAAGAGGCGCAGGTCATGCCCGCGATGGGTAGAGTCACGGTCACCGTTTCCCCGACCATTTTCTTCCGCACTTCTCCCTCTCCGTCAAGGAGAGGGTGGGTTGCCTCTTCAGCAAGTTTCTCCTCCGGGTGAAGCACCCCCTCGGGGTCGGCGTCGAACTTCTTCTTGCAGTTGGGGTTGCAGAAATAGTAGGTCTCTCCCTGACATTTAGACGAGCCGCCCTTTGCGGAAGCGATGTTGACGGTCATGCCGCATACGGGATCGATAGCTGTTTTCGGCTCATTGTCTTCGGGAATGGTGTAGCCGAGTCCTTCGATGATTGCGATGAGTTCTTCCCTGCCGGTCTTTCCCGGATCGAATTCTATGTCGGCCTTTTTTGTGACATGATCGACGGTGCAGTCGATAACCCCTTCTGTTTCCCTCAGGGCATTGTCGATCTTTGCCGCACACTTGCCGCAACTCATCCCCTCCACGAGGAGGGTGAGTTTCTCGGAGTTCACAGGCTTCAGGTAGGCATCGGGGGTTTCGTCGAACTTCTTCTTGCAGTTCGGATTGCAGAAGTAGATCGTCTCCCCTCTGTATTCACTGGTGGCAGCCGCCTTTTCAGGCTCAACGGTCATGCCGCATACCGGGTCTTTCGCCATTTTTTCCTCCCCTAATTTTCCCTTCT